>JAABYK010000452.1:0-590 GCA_011775825.1 Candidatus Zhuqueibacterota bacterium
GGCCGAAATTGGTTGTTCAACAACATCTCGTTGGATGGCTCCTATTTTAACAATCCATTTGGTCTGGAAAATCCGGCGCCAGGCGATCAAACCAATGCCGAACCCGTACCGTTTGAGGCTGTGGAGCAAATTCAAGTCTCTGTTGCGCCCTTCGATGTTCGAGAAAGCGGTTTCACAGGGGCGAGCATCAACACCGTCACCAAAAGTGGCAGCAACCAATATCGCGGCTCGATTTACAGCTATTTCCGAGATGAAAGCTTCATCGGTGGCCGAGTCAGCGGTGTCGAGGTGCTCAACCCGAACCTGTCGTTCAATCAGTCCGGCTTTACAGTTAGCGGGCCGATCATTCCAAATGAATTGTTTTTCTTTGTCAATGGAGAACTCGAAAGGCGAGACGATCCGGGTAGCAATTTTGTTGCTTCACGCAACGGGTTGACCGGGCCCACGGTTTCGCGCGTCGACGCCGAGGTGATGCAGGAAATCCGGCAGCGCATGATCGACGTGTACGACTACGATCCCGGCACTTTCGAAGATTATATCCACGACACGGATAATGAGAAGCTGCTGCTCAAAGTTGATTGGAACATCAA
>JAABYK010000452.1:621-3287 GCA_011775825.1 Candidatus Zhuqueibacterota bacterium
TGCCACCCGATCCGATTGCGGTCAGTCTGAACAACACTGGCCGTGGGCCAAATGAAAACAGTCTGCCCTTTGAGAACGCCGGGTTTGCCATCAACAACGAGCTGAATTCGTTCGCGGTGGAACTAAACAGCCGATCAAACCGGTTCGTCAATCGGGCTCTTTTCAGCTACAACCGATTCCGGGATTTTCGCGATCCGTTCAGCCGTCCTTTTCCCACTCTGGAAATTGCGGAGGACGGCATCACCTACACGACGTTGGGGCATGAACCCTTTTCGATTAACAACTTAGTAGACCAGGATGTTTGGCAGTTCATGAACAATTTCAGCTTGTTCAGCGGCAACCATGTCTTGACGTTTGGCACGAATTTTGAAGTTTTTTCCTTCAACCGATCCTTTAATCTCTTTTATCACGGTCTGTTTTTCCTGCCGGTGGAATTTGGCGGCACGGCTTTTTCATCCATTGACGAGTTTTTCGAATTCACAGACCCGGACAGCCCCAACTTCAGAGATTTCAATGCCGAAGTGCAGGAACAATTGCAGAACCCCTTCAAATTTGATGAGACCAACGTGGGTCAGCTCGCCTTTTACGCGCAGGATGAATTCAGTGCATCAGAGAATTTCAGTCTGACTTACGGATTGCGACTCGACTTTCCCATGTACTTTACCGATCTCCCGAGGAACCGATTTTCCACAACCCTGACCCTGCTGGACGAAAATGACCGACCCGAAACCGTCGATGCCGGTGAGTTCCCCGGCGTGAAAGTCCTGTTTTCGCCGCGCATCGGATTTAACTGGGATCTGTTTGGCGATCGCTCCACGCAAGTCCGAGGCGGCACGGGCATCTTCACCGGCCGTCTGCCATTTGTCTGGATCGGCAACACGGTGTCGAACCAAGGTCCGGAAGCGGAGTTCCCCTCTTTTGATATAAATGCCACGGACACCGATTTCAAATGGCCGCAAGTGTGGACCACCGATTTGGCCGTTGACCAGCAATTGCCCCTGGACATGCTGGGCACGCTGGAATTGATTTACGGGAACGACATCAACGCCGTGTTTGTGAGAAACGCCGATTTGGGGCAACCCGTGCGCACACTGCCCATCGATGGCCGACCGTATTTTGGCGGTATGGGGAACAACAAATTAAACCCCGAATTTGCCGGCGGTGTCTACGTGCTCGACAATACCGGTGATGGGCACCTGTTTAATCTCACGGCGACGTTGCGCAAGCGGTTCGATTTCGGGTTGAATACGAGTTTGGCCTATAGCTTTCTGGAAGCGAAGAACCAGTTGAGTTCCACAGAAACGTCCAGCTTTCTCTGGCAACGGAATCCCGTTCAAGGCGATCCCAATAATCCTGAAGTCAGTTTCTCCGAATTCGGCAAGAGCCACAGAATTGTCGGCGCGGCGACATATAGCCAGCGCTGGTCGAAAAGTGCTGCCACGCATTTCGGATTGTTTCTCGAAATCGCGCAAGGCGCGCCGTTTACTGCTGCGGGCCTGCGCAGCCGCTTCTCGTATGTCTATGTCGGAGATGTCAACGGCGATGGCGCGGATGGGAACGATCTAATCTACATCCCGCGTAACGCCGATGAAATCAACTTTGCGCCCATTTTGGACGAAAACGGAAATGTCATTTCCACACCGGGCGAACAATGGCAGGCGTTCGATGCGTTCATCGAGCAGGACGATTACTTGAGGTCGCACAGAGGCCAGATTGCCGAACGCAACGGCGCCATCAATCCCTGGTTCAGCGATGTGGACATCCGAATGTTGCAAAATTTCTCCTTTAACGTCGGCGGCCAGAAGCACACGTTCCAACTCAGTCTGGACATTCTGAATGTCCTGAACATGATCGACTCGGATTGGGGCGTGCGACAGGTGCCAAATTCCGGAGCCAAGTCGCCGCTGGTGTTCACGGGAGAATTTGATGAAAACGGCGCCCCTATTTTTCAATTCCCCGGAATAGCCACGGAAACGTTTCTGGATGATGTCGGCATCAATTCGCGCTGGCGGGCTCAGTTTGGGATTCGCTATCTTTTTAATTAGTGACGAAAACTTGACCGGGATTGTTATTTTGAGCAAAAACGAAGGGTAGTGAGAAATCTTGTTAGTGCTGAATTCAAACCCTGATGCTCTGACTCACTCCGGTGTGACCTTGCCGTGGTGGGATGTCTGTTATACCCAATATTGTTTTGCCAATACTCTTACCACTTTTTCTTAAGTATCGTCGCTGGGTCATTATATAAAACATCTCGGACAACCATTGCAGTCAAGCCTTCACTAAGCGAGATATAGTCGAAATCAATCCTTAACTTTTGGAAACAAAGGCTCGATGGATTCAGCATCGAAAGATACAAAATCATAAAATCGCACTCATCGTTTTGAATAAACTCTGCAATGAGTTGAAGTTGTTCATGCGACGAGGGAACGACCTTTTGCCGTTGGGATCGGTAACGAAGTGGGAGCGTCGTATTCTCTGCTTGCGGAGATAGTTGACGAAATCCTGCGGTGAGAGTGTGGGCAGACGTTGTTCCGAGTCATAGCAATTTTCTCCGGTGCAGATATTGGTTTTTCATTCAAAAAGTACATAGTTAATGGCTGACCGAAAACTCGCTTTTGCCCGTCATTCCGGTACGGTGTTAAGCCGGAATCTCCAAGTTTAGGCAC
>JAABYK010000069.1 GCA_011775825.1 Candidatus Zhuqueibacterota bacterium
CCAAGTGATTGTAAAAAACCTTTGGGAATATTCCCATTCTTGCGTCCAGCCAATGCATAATAGTACAGTGGTTCGCCCGTAATTGAAAGGCGATGCCGGTAGCGTTCAAGATAATAAATATCCAGAAATTCGGACAATATCAATTCTCGGTTCAATTTCGAGAAACCGGTTTCATCACGATTATCAAGAAATGTCTCCTTAATGTTGAACGCCACCCATCCATGATCCTGGATGATGTTGAACGCCTCTGCAAAGGCCTGTGGTGGTATGTCCCCGAAGCCCAAGGCTGCGACGGTCGTCAGGCAATTGAGACACCAGGATTTAAGGTCCTCGTGCTGTTCTTTGCTCAGGTTGGAGAAATCCGCTATGTAATAAGCGTCATAGACTCCCGGGCGATCCCGTTCTGTGGCTTTGTAGGCCTCATCGATAATATCAACTCCGACAATTCTTGACACCCCATAGTTCTTGAGGGCTTCGCCCATCATGCCATTTCCTGCCCCAAAGTCAAGCACTCGAAGCTCGGTCACATATTCTTCCGTCTGAGAGACGGCAGCATTGAGAATCTCCGAGACTTTAGAAGGTGACTGGCACTTGAGCCGGTCATAAAGGACTTGTTCGTACAAACCCGGGACCTCGTAAAGTTTGTCGTAGTCATGTAGACGAATTCGTCGCTTCTTGTCTCCCTCTCTCAGATAAAAATACGCCTCGTCCTGAGCAATGTCATTGGTCTCACCGGGGGGAAATTGGACTCTGTGTACTTTTGCCATATAACCTCCTATTATTTCTTATCAGCTTAGCTTCTGATAAGAAATGCAATTAAGTTAAATGAAATTTCTATTGTGCTTTTTTCAGGTTATCTATCAAGCGTTCCTGGAAAACCCGACATTTCTATTCACATGACGCACCTGCAAATCGAACCAACCCTTTGCCGCTGGGCGCTTCCACATTTCTGACTGCCTGTAACGTTTAACCCAATTATTACTGATGAGAGGGCCGATTGGCCTCATCTCACAGGCGGGCGAGTTTGCCGGGAATGTCAAAGGTACAGAAATAAATCGTAAAAGGCAAGGATTGTCTGAATTTTTTCGAGAATTTGGTCACTACGTGATTGCGAGGTACTATTATCAGCAAGAAACTTTAACTGTTTTGCCCAATATTATGTTGCCTTTAAACGGGAGCGTTTCCCAAGAGCCCGTACAACAAACTTTTTTTGCTTTAAGCATCGGAAACGAGTGCTTATGGAGTGAACCAACGGTGTCGGTGCAACGGCGACATAGTCGCCGTACTCCAAAGCAACGTGCTTCCTGAAAGCTATCACAACAAAATGGCAAGCAGGCCCTCCCTATGCATCCATTATGACCAAGACGCGGTTACGATCTACACCGTGGGGGTATCTGGTGAAGGTTGTCTTGTTTTTGCGGTAGAGCGCCTTTTCAGTTCAAACCAGTGGATCTTTTTATCTTTTCTAAATTCCAGTTTTGTTACCAGATTAATTGCGGGAATATTTTCCTCCTCGATATAAGCAAATGGAATCTTCCCTTGTTCTCTGATTTTTGCAATCAACGAAAGCATGATCTCATAAGCATAGCCCTTTCGACGATAATCATCGAGAACCTGCAAAAATCCTATTCCGCCGTCATCCTGAGTCATGGCCCAGGCAACTAAGCGGTCTTCTGCATAAATTCCTGCGCTTGGACCGCGACGAATGCTTTCCCGAACATAGTCAAGAGAGATGTGCTCTTTGTACTCCGAGTTTTGATAAACGACCTCTGCATCTTCAATCGACAGGGAGTGAAAGTCATGAGTCGGTTCAGGCAAACTTCTGTTCTCAGGCAGTACAAATTGCATCATGGACAAATCCCAAAGCAATTCTCTGTTCTTTGTCAGGATCGGCATCATCCAATCCTCGATGGCCGCAAACGATGTGTTTTGTTTGTCAAGTTTGCGCGACAAAAGTTTCAGTTCATCCTGGTTGGAGCAACTGATATACACCCAGGTTCTGTCACTTTTACCTCTTACCAGGACCGAATTTCCGACTGTTTCATAGCCAACGACGGGATTGTTTTGCATAAAGTTCAAGAGGTTAATATTTCTAATCTCGTCTCGCTCTAAATGCCGTAAAACGTCATTCATTTTTTTGAATGACCCTTCCCTGATTTTTTTAAATTTTTATTTATTTATGAGAAATTAAATTGCAATAGATTGAAAGTCAAATAAACTTTACCAGGATGCAGAAACCTTTCCGGGCCGGTTTCTGAAACCAGTTCCCAACTGTGACACAAGAGTGATTGCTCCAGCCGGAGCTTACTTTGGGTAGGCTATAACGGCTCAGGCGGAATAGGAAAGAAATAAATGGTAATGTCAAAAAGGCTGCCCAAAAGCTGGACAGCCTTCTGTTCATGCAAAGCTAAGTTGTCTATTCTGTAAGTGTAATCGAACCGAGATGATTATCCTCGCCGGACTTTACTGTGACTTCTTCGGATTGGTCTAACGTATCTCTAACCGAGACCGTATAAAGTACCTCCGGCAAAAATGCCAGCCTGAATTCTCCACTGTCTTGCTCAAACGGAGTGGATGTTACCCTATCTCCATCTGCTATGGCAAAGGCCGTGGGCAAATGTTCGGGATTTGTCACGAGTCCAGATATCGAACCGGTCAGCGCCGTTGAAATCACGCACAGTCTCGGCTTCAGCTTGTAACTCCTGGGACTGCTTGGAGGTCCCATAGTGATACTGGACCAACTGGCGTCAAATCCACCACAAGTTCTATGGTGGAACCTGCGTTTATTGTAAATTGTGGCCCGAACTTCAGACCGGTTCTAGCGTCACTTGGTACGGTCACAGGATGGTTTCACCGTCTACGACGACCTGCGCATCATCGATTTTTAGCCGGAACGCCCGGTTGACACGGTCTGCCGAACCAATTTCGACGGTTCTGCCATTTGTGAACTCAAGCAAGTTCACAGTCATCGGATCGAGGCTAACGGTGATCCATTCATTATTGACGTGTGCGCTTACCTCCGAGAAGGTAATGTTGACCGCTTCAAAGTCTCCTGCTGCATCCGTTTGAGGTTACCGGCCTGGCTTTCAGATGGTGACAGTAACGTCAAAGTTCCAATGTCGTTCGTCGTTCCCGTGGTGACAGGCACATTACTCATCACAGCCGAGTAGTTTAGAGTATCACTGACAGAAACATCATAGAGCCCTTCTGGCAAAAATGCGAGCATGAATTGCCCCGTCGTTGTATCGATGGGAGTGGAGGTGATGGTGTCGCCATCCGCAAGGGCAAATGCTAGCGGCAAGTTCTCTGGATTAGCTACAGTTCCGGAGATGGATCCGGTAGGAGCTCTTGCAGTTACTCGCAGAGTGGGCTTCAATATATAGCTCATTGGATTGTTTGGCGGTCCGGTCGTCACGATCGAGCGATTGGCATCAAAGTCGACAATCAGTTCGACGGTGGTGCCTTCCCCGATGGAGAATTGGGTGACGAGTTTTAGTCCGGTTTGTGTCCCGCTTGGTACAGTTACGGGCTGGGATTGTCCCTCCACGACCACTTCTGCTTCGGAAATCTTGAGTCGGATTTGCGTGTAATCTCCAACTGGCACGTCTGCTGAACCGATTTCAACGGTTCTGCCATTGGAGAATTCAAGCAAGTTAACGGTTTGTTCTTCACCGCTCAGGTTTATCCATTCGTCGTTGATGTGTGCGCTTACTTCCGAAAATGTAATATTTACGGCATCAAAATCAGCGGTCGCGTCGGTCAGGCTGATTTTAAGTCTGCCGGTGGAAATTGAAATTGGATTTTGGTCAGAACCATCTCCGCAAGCTATCAAAAGACATGATAACAGCAAAGGAATGAGGAAAACGAAGTTGATACGTCGCATGATGCTACCTCCATGTAAGATTGGTTGAGTTATTTTTATTTGTTACGATCAATTGTAGCGTTCATGCAAGGAATGTGCCAACTCCATAAGAAAGCGACATTCACTTTTTTCAGACATGGATGGATTGTATCCGCTGTATTTTTTACATGATGCAATAATTCAACTACCACCCTTGACCTTTTAGATCAAAATATTATATTTTGTCAAGCAAGATCTGGCCGCCAATCCCCACGTTAAAACTGAGGAAGGATTATGAGGAATTATTATCTCTATGTCGTCGTGTTTGTTGCTGGCGCAGCAGTGCTGGCAGTTGAAATCCTGGGAACGCGTATTCTGGGGCCATTTTATGGCGTCAGTCTCTTTTTGTGGTCGGCACTCATCACGGTGACCCTGGTTGCGTTGAGTGCAGGCTATGTGGTTGGCGGGCGCTGGGCCGATAGAGATCCCAAATTGCCGCGACTCTACTATCTCCTGGCTGGGGCCGGGGTCTGGCTTTTGCTGATCGGCTGGATCAAGAAACCCGTTCTTCTAATTGCCGAGTCTTTCGGGCTGCGATTCGCGGTGTTAATCGCCGCCTTCATTCTTTTTGTGCCTCCGTTAACCCTCTTGGGCATGGTCAGTCCATATGCCATAAGAGTGCGAGCACACAGCTTGAACGTCGTGGGACGGACGGCTGGCGATCTTTATGCCATTTCGACCATTGGCAGTGTTATCTCGGCGCTCATCACCGGATTCATTTTAATTCCTAATGTGGGGGTGAGCCGTTTGACGCTTCTGATAGGAGTCGTGCTACTCGTTACGGCGGCTATTGGCTTCATGTTGGAGATGCGCTCAACAGCCAGACAAGTGGCAACGAGTATGGGGGCGCTTTTGGGTGCAACGATCGTATTTCTGATTCCTTTCGATCGCTCAGATCCGCAAGATGGGCTGATAGCTGTCGAACAAAGTCCGTACGCGGAAATACGAGTCGTAGATAAAAACAACAAACGGCATTTACTTATCGATGGGGGATTGCACAGCATGGTTGATACAACGAATTGGGCGTCTCATTTTCCCTACACTGCCGTTATAGATTTAACCCGAGATTTTTTTAAAAAACCAGGCGACATGCTTTTGATCGGCTTAGGCGGCGGAACCGTCGTCAAGAATTTTGCTCGGGAAAGTTGGGTGGTGGAAGCTGTTGAAATCGACCCGGTTGTGGTAGAGTTAGCGCATAAATATTTTGGTTTGCAAGAATCGGAGGCCGCAATTTATCGAATGGATGGCCGGCGATTTCTTGTCATTCATGAGAAGAATTATGACATCATTGTCATGGACGCTTTCGGTAGCAGCTCGATCCCATTCCACTTGGTCACGCAAGAGTCTTTTGGGTTGATTGCGGCCCACCTGACATCGGATGGAATTTTAGCGATCAATCTCATGGCTAAAGGTTGGAATGATCTGATCGTTCGATCACTGGCTGCCACATTAAAACAGCACTTTGAGCACGTGTTGGCACTGCCCGCTTTTATTCCGGCTCAGGAGGAGGTAGGGAACATCGTTATTTTGGCTTCCAACGACGAATACGAGTCACGGTATGACATGAAATGGAGTTATCGTAATCCCGAAACCAGCGACATCATGAAATTTAAGAAACGACGCGCCTGGTTTAATCGCTACATTCCGGAAACGGATGATGCTCCGGTGCTAACCGACGATTTAAACCCGGTAGATCTCTGGTCTGAGGAAATTAATTTGGTTGTCCGTAAGCAACTACACCGCTACTTTGAAACAGGGGGGTTGAGTTGGTAATTGGTAGTCAAGTATTTATTTAGTCTTGATCGTCATCTAATGCTTTGAATTCGCCCGTGACCTCAATTATGACGGGATAGCCATCAAGCGTCTTGGGAACTTGCTTCTTTACCTCCGGCGTCATACTTGAGACAAAAACTCTTACACAATCCTGGTCATCGTCAGTCAGTCCCTGTCCCACTCCCTCTACACCGGGTATGTCCATAAGTGTCCTGCCGTGTTCTTTGAGGACGTCTTGAATGCTTTTCGAAGACATGGTCGCTTCTCCCTGCTGATCCTCTACTTTTTTCGAGCAATTCACGGTTGTGAATGCAAACATAAAAACCAGAATCCATGCAATAATGAGTTTGATTGAACCAAACATTTTTCTTTGTCCAGTTTTTTCAAAGTACATAATTCGACTAAAAATAACAAGGGGAAGTCATGCCAAAATGACTTCCCCCAGTCTAAACTTTTATCCCCACCAATTAGTTGTTTTAAGAATTATTGACCATCAACAGTGACATTGAATCGGTCCAGTACCAAACCGATAGGATTGGCAATCGTACTGGAATTGCTGCCGGCGAACAACAGACCCACCGGTTCAAGATCATCAGCGCCCCCATCCTGAACGATGAGCGACCCGGAGTCACCGCCGGCGCTGAAACTGCCACCCCGGATAACAATTTGATTCACGAAAGTGGCAACGCCGGGATCACCGTAATTGACATTCACCGTGGCATTGATGACGCTAACCTTGCTGCTGGTTAAACCGGTGGTTCGACCGTATTTCTTTACATTTTGCCTTACAAAGGCTACCACACCTGTGCCAGACTTAGGTGTTCCGTAACCATCGGCTGGAGTTGAATTGCCAACGAGGGACGTAGTCGTACTGGCAATCGCGGCATCGATGGTGTTGTCGCTGCCATCGAATAGAATGGGCTCAAAGTCGACGACGTTGCCAATGTCGTCATCCGGCGTAACCCCTCCGTCGAACGTGCCCGGCTGAATCACCGGGTCACCGAGTGCGCATGACCAAAGAGGTTCGTTTGCTGCACAATCCTCAAAATTGGTTGCAGCGTAGACATGGTTGTTGCTCAAGGCAAACACGTTTGTGCCATCCGTAACTCGGCAGCCTATGGTTCCGGCTGTAATCGCCGGGTGACCCGTGGAAACGCCGATTGGCACCGGACGGGGGAACCGGGCCGTAGGATCAACCCCGCCTCCGCCACCGGGAGGACCCTGGAAGGCTCTTACTTCACCAATAACCCTGACTCGCACTGGTGTATCTTCAATGGCAACGGGAATAGCGGCTTGTTTGGCTAACACATCGTTCTTAGCAAAAACCACAACTGCCGGTTTGCCATCCTCAGTCATACCGGTCCC
>JAABYK010000106.1:0-2130 GCA_011775825.1 Candidatus Zhuqueibacterota bacterium
TTTATATTCAGTCGCAACTCTGCACAGAGTTCTGGTAGGTCATTCTTGAAAATTGTATACCGCTCATAGACTTTTGAACCACTTGGGATAATAGTACCTTTCAATGCGGATTGTAACCAATTACGTGTGATTGTAATGGCTTTTCTGACTCTACTATTGTGCGAGCTTATGTCTTGACCAGAAATATCAGAGCAGAATTTTCTGTATCGATAGGGCTCCCTATCCATAATCAAGCAAAGCTTTTTGCGCTGTATGTCGTCGCCAAATTTTTTTGCGCCGAGAAAAATACCTAATTCCAGAGGCATATTGAATCTCGGTAGTTTAGTGGTTCGATCTAACTCCGTTCTGGATAGGTCGTGAATGGCAAATTTGCATTCAGAAATAATTTGGAAGATCTTGCTCAGTCGGACCTGACTAGAATCCTCAATTTCAAGTGCACATCGTGCAACAAAGCCACAATCATGCACCGCGAATACTATTCCGTTAAATAAATTGTAATATTTTTTGTCGAATGGACAGTTGATAAAGACATTATATTCGTAACTGGACAATTGGAAGCGTTTTTCTGGCTAGCTAATTACGCACCATGTCGTTTTGATTTTTGAATGCTGCCGTCCTTGGAATGTATAACTAGGTCAATGCGTTCTTTGTCCAAAATTTGACGAGCAAAATTTACTGCATCAGATTTCACATTAAAGTGTCTAACCACCTGTGAGGGTTTCTTACCTGTTTTAACTACCCATCCGCGGTTTTTTGTATCACGGACAACATGACATGTTTTCCTTTCGTAAATAGATTTGGCAGCAGATTTTGCAGTCGTTACTTGTATTGTTGTTGGTCTTTTCGGGCGACGGATTTCTCTCTTCGCTGACATTTGAAGCAACCTCAATAAGTTTGGAACAACGTAATTCAGACAGCTTGGCTGTCTGTAATTCAAATTTCTACAATTATAAAAATAGAAAACCAATAGGTTAAAAGCAAGAGAAAAACATCTCACAGCCCCATGCAATGGCAGACTGGATCAGCGGGCGCATGTGCGCAGAATACGGTTATGAAGGCATTTCTGGCTTGATAACCATGGTTGGGGTCATATTCGACTTGCTTCCCTGGTCCGTTCGCTGATACGCACCCGCTCTTGCTTTGCGAGTGACGACAGAACACTTAACAATATATCACGGGCCATCTCGTTGTCAGTGTGTAGGTATTCTTCCTGGTAGCTGTGGAAGTGCACACCGAAGCTCTCGAGCTGCTGCAGGTAAAAAATTGTCTTCTGCAGGCCTTCGCGGGTGAACCGGTCCAACGCCCAGAACACCACCAGGTCAAATTTCCGCTTGCGGGCAACTTCAAAAAGCCGGCTAAAGGCCGCTCGCTCGGCTCGGCCACTTGAGCCGCTTCCCCTGTCGACGTACTCCTGATAAAATCGTGTAGCCTTTTTTCTCGCACCAAGCCCGAAGTTCACCGAGTTGGTTGTTGACTTCCTGTTTATCTTTGGTTGAAACCGGAGCGTATATGGCGACTTGGGTTTTGTGGTTTGATTTAGGCATATAGACTTAGTTGATATAGAAAAGTTCATTCGGCCAAGCAGCTATCAATTGCGGCAATAAGCCAACTAGCCACAGAAGCCCCACTGTGGAGGAAAATAGTAGGTACTCCAATTTTTTTAATTGGCATGCTTTACGCCACATTTTTTTGCATATCGAATCTTCTCTTTCAAAATCCCTTGTAGGTGGAACATAAGCAGCATGACGATTGCGATATTCCCTTGGCAATCCTCTCAAAGCCTGTTTTATAAATTCGCTCCGTCTATCTTGTCGGTCGTGCACGTAACCGATATGGCCATCATATAAGAAGAATGCACAGAAGAGTAACCCTATTATTATGAACTGCCAACCTGGGGGGATATTTTGAATTGCCTTGCTATTCGTAATGCAAAGGTTGAGATAATAGACAGCTAGAGCAGCGTGTACAAGCCGCAATCGCCACTGAATCTGAAATCTGTTTGTTGAGCCTGTAAAAATCGCGTCCATTTCTTTTAAAAGAGTCTCTTTCCTAAGCTTAAACAGCTCGGAGTTGTTGAGGTCATCGGGTATATTATTTACCATGTCAAAAAACCTTCCTTTTTTGAACAGT
>JAABYK010000106.1:2165-3124 GCA_011775825.1 Candidatus Zhuqueibacterota bacterium
AAAAGTGTTCAAAAAAGGGGTGTCTGGGGTCCTACCTTGCAATAGGAATTGCCACATTGGCTATGCAAAACAGTCTAAAAAAACCAAGCAAAAATTAGACCCCGTTTTCATGATGACTGAGCACTTCGTGGACCCAACAGCAAAAATCAAATCCATTGAGGATCAAATTAGCGCGCTGCTTTCGGGGTTTAGTCGTCGGCCTATTGTTGAGTCAATGTTGAAACCCGTAGATGATTAACTGCTTGCAACGAGTGTCAGTGTGTGGATATTCGAAAATTCAGCACCAACTTACTTCCGGATGAGTTCTCTTCTCGGAAGTAAAAATAGCAAGAAAAAGAGAAGGGTGTCAAGGGGGAATTTAGTTGGTGTGTTTTTTTCAAAAAAGATTGAGAGATTAGACGTGCTCCCTTTATCTTCAATATAACAACCGGATACAACTAAATTCGCACAACAACTTTTTTTTCGTCATTCGGAGCAGAATTAAAGAGTATTAATAATTCCAATCACTTTTAATCGAATTCATCAAGGAGGATAAGGCCATGAACCAACCCGAAGCCATGAAGACAAAGGGCGATCAGGGCCCGGATAATTCAAATGAGGAAAGATTAGAGGTTCCGTGCTGCCCGGAGCTAGAGACGGATGAGCCGTGCGATGTCCTCGATTTTCACTACCGGCAGATTCATCGTAAGACGGTGACCGTCAACGAGCAATCTCGGAATGTTTTGGTCGAAGTGACCATCCACGCACGACTCGAACGGTGTACGGGCCCCCTTGCCTTGGGTGACCTGGTGCATAGCACCACATTGTTACCCGGTGAGAAGGTGCGGCTCTTCACCCTTGATCGCCGTACACGATTTACTTTCGATAGCTCCACGAATCTCAGTTACCGTCGCGAGCAAACTTCGGAAGAGCGTTTTTACATGTCAAGTATGAGCGACTTCATGTCCGATGTCACAGTC
>JAABYK010000106.1:3175-5148 GCA_011775825.1 Candidatus Zhuqueibacterota bacterium
GCATGCGGAAACCAGCGGTGCTCTAGAGAGCATTTTTAGCAGTCCCTCTGTGGATGTCAGCGGCTCATACGATGCGGAGTCCACGAGAACGTTCCTGCGCGAGTTGAACCAACACGCGGAGGCATCGCACAATCGTTCGGTCGAGGCTACCCGGACGGCCAATTCCGTCAGCGTTGGTGAGGTGCAGACGCGCGCTCACGCCGAGGGTGAGTCGGAAGATCACCTCGAATCCTCCTCCCGTGTGTTCTCGAACCCGAACCGTTGTCACGCCGTGACTTTCTTCTTCTATCAGATTAACAAGATGCAAACGGTTAAGTTTACGTTGGAAACTATCCGGCGACGCGTGATCGATCCGGCGGTTGACACTAAAGTCACTAACAACCCATTCACGTCGCGAGGCGAGGTTTCGGTAATACCCAGTGCCGTACTGGCAACCGATAAGGAGCGCATCGACATCGAACGTAGAGGTCGAAACAGCGCCGCCGCGCAGGTCAATGAAGCCGTCCGGTTCTCTCCATCTGGGGCGGCCCCGCAAGTAGCGCTGGGTTTGCAGGCTGCACAGACCAGGCTTTCCGTATTTCAGCCCGTCGAGACGTTTCCACCGATCCTGCGAGAGTTTCGGGAAGAGGCGCTCAAAGCGGTGGATAGCGATCTGGTGGATGCCGGACTTTTGGATAAGGTGGGCGGCGACATCTCGGAGGAAGCCAAGCAAAGTTTTTCCTTCGAACGCAAGACATCGCTGCCGACGCCTGGGTTGCTGGTCAGAGGCTGCCTCGATGACTGCAATATTTGCGAGCCGAGCCTTCTTCGAGAAATCGAACTTGACTTGGTGCGCAAGACACTTGAGAACGAGCTTCTAGAACGACAAATAGAGCTCCTGGAGAAGTCCCAAGAATACCGCTGCTGCCCTGGTGAATCGACGTCCGATGAGGATGAGGAGTCCGAGGATGATTAAGCGATCTCAAAAAAGAGGTCTATTTCGATTCAAGCGACTTTTTTGAGATAGGTGCGAGATTTACAAATTCCGAGCAGCTTAAAATGGTTTGGTTAGTTATGGATTCGGGTTTACGGTAACACTCTGGTCAGCAAGGTCTTCAGGGCGCCAAAACGGCTGCGTTATAAGCAGAGACGTTGTCTTCATGCATGATATGCGATGCTCCACGAATTCCGATTTGCTCAGAATTCGGCAACAGCTCCTGGAGCCGATCTATGAGGATGAAATAAACCCGGACTCCGCTGTCCGTTGAGCAACAACGTTGGAGTGTGAATGCGGCGTATCTGCTTTGCCTCCACTGGTGCAAAACCCGACCCTGGAAATTCCGCCTTAATGAGATTGTCACGCACCTGAGCCAGTCGTGCCTCGGACAATTGACGAAAGGCCTCGCGCCCCAGTGCAGCCGCACCGAACAACCGCATCCGCTCTTCTATATCGCCCCGCCTGACTGCCGCCGCAGGATTTATCCCTCTCGCTCCAAACTTTTTGATGGCGACCGCAGTGCGCGGTCTGCTTACCAACAACTTCAAAATCTCCAGCGGTTTCGGAGGGTCGCTCACAAACAAGGTGATGAACGGCGGTTCCGCTAAGCTAATACGAGAGTGCGCACGAAACGCGGTTCTTTAATCGCAAGTAGTAAACAGAGAAAGGCCCCATAGGAATGTCCCACAAGATGAGCTTGGACAGCGCCGAACGAATGGAGAAGTGTCTGCAAGTCGTCAACATGTTCGGTCATTGAATAATCGATCCCTTCAGCGATCTGCTCGTTCAGCCAGTGGTAACGCCGACTGTAGACGATACTGCAGAACCGCTTAGCAAACTCATCTCGCTGGAATTGCTATGTCGCTATGTCCGGTATTCGCTAGCTGAGCCGTGGACCAATACAAGGGGTTCGCCACTCCGTCTTCAAAATATTCGAATGGGATGCCATTTATGTCTACCCTTGCCATTGGTCCTCCTATGAACGCCCGTTGCGAGA
>JAABYK010000416.1:0-252 GCA_011775825.1 Candidatus Zhuqueibacterota bacterium
AACTGTTCTTAAGTAAGCTCTGTTTCTGTCTAATTCAGAAGTAAGTTTAATTAATTCATTTCATAATCATTTAATAACATTAAAAGGAGGAAGTGATATGATGTCTTCCACAAGATTCAAGTTTCTCGCTACGGTCTTTCTACCGGTAGTCGTGATCAGCTTGCTGCTGATTACAAATTCAACGCTGGCGTTTACGACCGGGACTGTAACGGGCGTGGTTACGGACAAGCAAACCGGCGAACCCCTGCCCGG
>JAABYK010000416.1:336-622 GCA_011775825.1 Candidatus Zhuqueibacterota bacterium
AGCAGCCAGTGGGCCGGACGGCCGTTACAAGATTACAAACGTACCGCCGGGAACGTACGCTGTTCAGGTTTCTTTCATTGGATACCATAGCGAAGCTGTGGGGATCGAGGTGGCAGCAAATGAAGAAGCCACGGCCAATTTCTCTTTGACTTTGGATGTCTTTCGCGGTGAAGAGGTCGTGGTCACAGGTTTGGCTTCCAGAACCTCGAAAGCGGTGGCTGAAGTCACGGTGGGCCGGATTGCAGCCAAGGAATTGACCGCCGTGAACACCTATCAAACCACACAA
>JAABYK010000416.1:682-1028 GCA_011775825.1 Candidatus Zhuqueibacterota bacterium
GGCGGTTTGAACGGCGATGAGCAGCCCGTGATTTACATCGATGGTACACGAATCGAAAACAGTGAATTTGAAGGGTTTGGCGTCGGCGGCCAGGGGATTGGATTGTTAGCCGATTTAAATCCCGAAGATATCGCTGACATCGAGATCCTAAAAGGACCGGCGGCTTCAGCTTCTTACGGCACAAATGGCGCCAACGGCGTGGTCCTCATTACTACGAAAAAAGGCCAATTGACGCCAGGTCGCGGCAGAAACATGGCCATTGATTACAAAACAGTTGTGGGTTGGAATACCCAATCTTTTGATTACAGCGAAGATGACTTTGTCACGGCGGAAGATGCCAATGCCG
>JAABYK010000416.1:1117-1312 GCA_011775825.1 Candidatus Zhuqueibacterota bacterium
CAGCCGGATTGAAGATGGTATCATCAACCGGAATCGATTCGATAGGAAAAACGTACGAGCGAATTTCGATATCATTCCAAGCGAACGCCTAACGGTGCGGGTGAATGCCAACTACAGTTACTCAGAAAATGAACGACCCGATAATGATAACAACATCTTTGGATTCCTGGGCAACACCTTGCTGTTTTCCTTCCC
>JAABYK010000416.1:1471-1703 GCA_011775825.1 Candidatus Zhuqueibacterota bacterium
TGTTGCGCAACAGGACCAGGGACTAAGGAGTATTCTAACCCGGCGAACCAGACTCTTTACGTATAATATGGACGGTCGCTACACCTTCTCACCATTCAACGATCTTAACGTCTCGGCGGTGGGAGGTGTGCAGATTTTTGACCGAAAATTCGAAAATTTCTTTACTTCAAAGTTTGGCTTCCTCACGGATCTTATTACCAATATCGGTGCAGGCGCCGAATTATCAACAGCA
>JAABYK010000416.1:1819-1955 GCA_011775825.1 Candidatus Zhuqueibacterota bacterium
GCGCCGCGATTATGCCACGGTTGTCGGAGAGCAAGCCTCGAGTATCTTCTATCCGAAGGCAAGCGCGGCCGTGCGTCTGGATAAGTTCAATTGGTTCCCGGAGTTATTTGATCTCATGAAAGTACGAGTAGCTTAC
>JAABYK010000495.1 GCA_011775825.1 Candidatus Zhuqueibacterota bacterium
ATTGGGCGCGGCCATCACGTTGTTCGATGCAAATGGACACTATTTGCGAAGCATCCCTGTCGATCCTAACGCCGGCACCGACAGACTGCTTACAGAGTTGTTGGTCAACGAGGGCGACATTTATGTGAAAGACGAGAGATTGCGGACGATTTTTCACTTGAATCCCGAAGGTAAAATCGTTTCCAAATTGCGCAGCGAGGACAGAACGTTCGGGGCGGCACAAATCACTGTAGGAGAGATTAGCCTTTCCGAATCAGACACGGGCCGTGTGCTTTACACAACCATTTTCAATCACTTACCTAAAGGAACCCATCTTACAGACTCGTTTCCGATTGCAGCATTTGATGAACAGGGCCGCTTATTGACTCAGTTCGCAAAACCGCATCCAAATTATGCAAAATTCAATCTGTCCAATTTCTTTGTTTCCACATTTGCCATCTGGCAGAACGATCTTTACCTGCTTGAATCCGCCTCCCATGAAATCCGAGTTTACTCTCTCACCGGAGACCTGCTGCGCAGCTTTGGCGAACCCGGCTATCACCAGAAGGTGGTCGACCGCAAACTCAAGGCAAACCCACCCTGCAAGAGACCAAAGCATTCATTCTAAGCTACTCCGCATTCGATGAGATTTTCGTTGTTCCGAAATTTGAGCCGTTTTCCTCTCCCGTCGTCGTGGTCACCTACCGCACGCCGATCGTCTCCGAAACCGACCCGACCGAAGCCATTGGCAGCGATTACTACCTCATGCTGTATGAGCGGGACGGCACTCTGCTGCTCAACGACCTCAAGCTGCCCGGCAAGCTGTTCGATGTTGTGGAGGCGAACGATACTCCGCTGTTCCTGATCAACGTCGATACAGCTCCGACCAATCGCACGGTCGGTTTCTACGGTTTGCAAATTGAGATTTAAGGTAAGTCCGAAAAGTCCCGAGATGCTGTCATTGCGAGGCGTCCGGCACCTGCCGGATGCCGAAGCAATCTCCTTCCCGCTACCTGATAAGGAGATTGCTTCGCTGAGAAACGCTCGCAATGACATAAAAAAACAAAATGTTGCAGATTTGTAGTACAGATTTTCCGACACAATGCAAACTTCCATTGCGAATAGTATAGAAAAAAATCTGCATGGTTGGTCATCTGCTGCTTTTTGTTGAGTGTGCCAGGTTGCGACCACGCACCCCCCGGCTACCGCTTTGAGAAAGTGCGGGAAATTGCCATTCAACCCGGGCCCGGAAAAATTGTCTGTGAGATCGCCGACTTAAAATTATATGGAAGCGGTGTTGGAGAGCATCGAGGCGTGGATTGATGAAACTGAGGTAATCGAAGGTTAGGTGGATTAACACCCCCCGCCCTTCGGGCACCCCCCTCGAGGGG
>JAABYK010000133.1 GCA_011775825.1 Candidatus Zhuqueibacterota bacterium
ACGCTTAGCCATGTTGCGATTGAATCGATTGCAGAACAAAGTGGAGATATTGGTCGGCGACATCACCACCGGCGAGACCAAAGTCATTTTTACGGAAACCGACGAGCGCTGGCTCGAGATAGAGGACGGCGATTGGCACTTCTTGAAGAAGCAACCGCGGTTCATTTGGACTTCCGAAAGAGATGGGTACAATCATATTTATCTGTACGATTCAAATGGTGAGTTGGTGCGCCAAATCACCAAAGGGAATTGGGTAGTTCGTAGAGTCGTGGCTGTGGAGGAGGAAAAAGAACGCATTTACTTCACGGCGACGAAGAAATCACCTTTGGAGAACCATCTTTATCGCATTGGTTTCGACGGAACCGGGTTGACACGGATTTCGCAATCGCCCGGTTGGCATAGCATCGAGTTTTCACCGACCCACGAAACCTACATCGATCATTTCTCCGCAGCCGACACACCCACCAAAGTTGGCCTGTTCACAAGCGAGGGCGAACGAATAGATATCTTGGTGGAAAATAAACTGGGGCTCAAAGATTATGAATTCAGCCCCCCCGAGTTTTTTTCATTTGAAACGACCGACGGGATCAGTTTGAATGCGTGGATGATCAAGCCCGCTGACTTTGATCAAACCCAAAAATATCCTGTGCTTATGTATGTCTATGGGGGACCGGGTTCCCAAACCGTCCGCAACAGTTGGGGTCGCGGAGGTTTATGGTACCAGTTGTTGGCACAAAAAGGTTACATTGTCACCAGTGTGGACAACCGCGGCACCGGAGGCAGGGGCGCCGAATTCAAGAAAATGACTTACAAGAATTTGGGACATTGGGAGGTTCACGACCAAATTGAGGCGGCAGAGTATTTTGGATCGCTGTCCTATATTGACAAAGAACGCATCGGTATCTTTGGGTGGAGCTACGGCGGCTACATGGCATCGTTCTGTTTGTTCAAAGGCAACGATGTGTTCAAGATGGCGATTTCAGGGGCGCCTGTCACCCATTGGAGATTTTACGACACCATTTACACGGAGCGTTACATGCAAACTCCGCAGTTGAATCCGAAGGGATATGAAGGTAGCGCACCGTTAAATTACACCAAAAATCTGCAAGGCAAGTTGCTTCTGATTCACGGCACGGCTGATGACAATGTGCACTTTCAGAATTCCGTCAAGTTGGTGGAAGAACTGGTTAAGCACAACAAGCAATTTCAAACCATGTATTATCCCGGCGAATATCACGGCGTGCGTCAGGGGAAGCTGCATCTGTATACGATGATGACGGATTTTATTCTGAAAAATCTGTAGAGGCTGTGCGTGCCGATGATAAAACCCTGTCCGTCAGCAAAAGCCGTCACGCCAAATTGAAAACTGTTTTGAAATGAGTGAAGCAGTCCTCAAATCGTTCCACGACAATTCCCATGCAAAGCGTTACGTTTGAGAACGAACACGGATGACCCAGATGGTGCAGGTGCACACGGATTAAGTTTAGATGGCGTTACATGTTGAAAAATAGATTTCTTTAAATTCAGCACTCTAAATTCTCATTGATTTTCACAGAGAATCTTTTTAATATACGTATAAAGTACGTTTTAATGTGAGGCTCGAACCATGCAAAAAAAGTTAACAATAACCATCGATGAGGAAGTTTATGACGGTCTCCAAACGGTCGTCGGTCCCCGTCGTATCAGTCGTTTTATTGAAGAACTGGTAAGACCGCATGTTTTGGATAAGGATCTTGAAGAGGGTTATCGCCAAATGGCACAGGATGAAGAGAGAGAGCAGGAAGCTTTAGAATGGTCGGAGGCTACAATCATTGATGTGAGTGATGAACCGAGGTGAGGTGTGGTGGGTAAATTTTGACCCTTCAGTTGGCGGCGAAATACACAAAAAACGTCCCGCTGTAATTATCAGCAATGATGCTGCTAACAAGTATTTGAATCGTGTGCAAGTAGTGCCTTTGACCAGTAAAACAGGTCGTCTTTATCCGAGTGAAGTTTTTGTAACGTTGAGAGGCAAGAAACATAAAGCAATGGCCGATCAACTCACAACTGTTAGTAAAACGCGCTTCATAAACCAAATAGACAGATTAGAAGCTGCTGACATGCGCAAGATTGAACGCGTGATTAAAGTACAACTAAAACTTACTTGAAACCATCAAAGCCAAAGGGGGGCCTAAAACAGATTGAACTTTACTGCAACGAATCTTACCGTGCCCTGCTTGCCAATGGCAAAACCCTGCCCGTTAGTAAAAGTGGTCACGCCAAATTGAAAACTGTCTTGAAGGACTGACCACTACTTGGATGACTTCCATTTCAAACGCGAAAATCCTTGCAATTTGAGTAGAATTGGATTATTTTGAAATCCACAGGATTCGTGTTATCAGATGGTAAGTTCAAGATTTTTGGAGGGCCAATCATGAAACGCGCGCTGCTTTGGCTGTTTGCGTTCGTTTTTTTATTTCAGGGGCTGCAAGCCCAGTCGATTCAATCGCCGGAAGCGGTCTTTGGCTTTCAGATGGGCGCCGATAGAAAGCTCATCAACTGGGAGCAGATCGTTTCGTACTTCAGGATGCTGGATGAGAAATTGGATCGGGTGCAGGTCGTCGACTTAGGGAAAACAACTCTGGATCGGCCCATGATCATGGCGATTATCGGTTCTGAGGAAGCTATTCGCAACTTAGAGAAATATCAAAGTATTCAACATCAGTTAGCCAGGCCCTTTGATTTAAACGAGCAAAAAGCACAAGACCTTATCGAGGCTGGCAAGCTGTTTATCCTCATCACGCTCAATATTCACTCCAGTGAGATTGCGGCAAGCCAGGAGTCGGTGGAACTGGCGTACGAATTAGCGACGCGAACGGACGCCGGGGCTCAAAAAATCTTGGATAATGTGATCATTCTACTGGTGCCCTCCTTAAATCCGGACGGTCAGGATATGTACACGAAATGGTATTTGGAACATGTAGGTACGGAACATGAAGGCAGCCGGATGCCTTACAAATATCATCATTACGCCGATCACGATAATAACCGCGACTGGTTCTTCTTCAATTTGGTGGAAAGCCAACACGTTGCCAGAGTGCTTTACCACGACTGGTATCCCGAGATTGTCATGGATCAACATCAAATGGGATCTTCCGGGGCCCGGTTGTTTCTGCCGCCCTATTCTGATCCGGTGAATCCAAACGTACCGCCTTCGCTCATGGCCAGTGTCAACATGCTGGGCAAACACGTCGTGGCGGACTTACACGATCAGGGTTTTAGGGGCGTGGTGACAGGAACTATCTTCAATGCCTTCTTTGAAGGGACGATGTCCAAGACGCCGCTGTGGCACAACCGGGTTGGCATCTTGACCGAAGCAGCCAGCGTGCGCATTGCCTCTCCGATTTACTTTCCGAAAACAAGTCTGCGCGGGATGGGGTTGGATCTCCCTGAGTATGAACAACAGACGAACTTCCTGGATCCGTGGCCGGGTGGTTGGTGGCGACTTCGAGACATCATCGAGTACGAAAAAGCCGCGACGTATTCCATTTTGGATTTGGCGGCAACTTATAAGGAAAAATTCAAAAGAAATTTCTATCGGCTCAATCGAGAGGCCATTCAGGCGGGAGAAGAAGAAGCGCCTTTCGCCTATGTCGTCCCAAGACAACAACACCATCCCAACAATGCCATCGAAATGCTCCGTCGCCTGAGGTACGCGAACGTCGATATTTATCAAATTCAAACTGACATGACGGCCACTAACGGCTTGTATGAACCTGGAGATTACTTCATTCCTTTGGCACAGCCCTCTCGAGCTTATATCAAGGACTTGTTGGAGATTCAGCAGTACCCTAATCTGAGGGAATACCCCGGCGGACCACCGCGTCAACCCTATGATGTTACCGCGTGGACGCTACCGTTGCAGATGGGGGTTGAAGTCGTGAAGCTGGATAAACCTTTGTCGCCTGACATGACTCGGGTAACAGAACCTGAATTACGGATTGACATCGAGAACATCACCAGTGGCTGGTTGGCCGCGGAAAGAAGGCACAATCATAGTTATAGGCTCATCAACGATCTGCTAAAATCGGATTTTGAAGTGTTTGAGTTGACGGCTCCATCAGGAAACTTTGAGCGTGGTACGTTCCTGTTTCAGGTAAATGACCCGCAAGTTGAAACCGTTCGCAAAAAAAGTGCGGCTTATGAAGTGCCGTTGCACTCCATTCAGCCTGCGGATACTCAAAAGAAAAAACCGTTGCAAATGGCCCGAATCGCCATTTACACGCCCTGGATTTCCTGGGCCTATGATGAGGGGTGGCTGCGTCTTGTCCTCGACAACTTCGGATTCGACTACACACGGGTCTACAATTCTGATTTTAAAGGCGGCGGGAAGTTTGAGGATTTCGATGTGTTGGTATTTGGCAGCCAGGGCACGGACTGGATTGTGGTGGGAAAGCCAAAAGATCGACCCGAGGCCACGGTTGGAGAACCGAAGTTGCCGGACAAGTACGTGGGAGGCATAGGCAATGCTGGCGTACAGAAAGTAAAACAATTCATGGTGGAAGGCGGAACCGTGCTATTTTTTGGCCGGGCGTGCAACTTCGCCATCGAAAAGTTGCGCTTACCAGCTCAGAATACGCTGAGGAAAGTGAAACGCGAAGACTATTTTGCCCCCGGCAGCATTTTTGAGCTAAATCTGGATGTGTCTTCTCCGCTGACATATGGCATGCAAGAGATTGCTCATGTTTACAAGAACCGCCCGGTGGTGTTAAAATTGAAGTCATATAATCGAGAAATCCGAGAAACCGGCTACTTTGGCGATCGCAATCTGCTGAAGAGCGGTTGGGCAGTGGGCGAGCGTAAGCTTCATAATAAGGTAGCCTTAGCTGAGATTCCGGTTGGAAAAGGACGGGCGATTCTTTATGCGTTTCGTCCGCAACACCGAGGTCAGACTTATGGCACGTTTAAATTGATATTTAACGCCTTATATTTAGGTAGATAGACTGTAGGATTTTTTAGGCTGTAGGAGCAAATACATGCGCGATCATAGTCACAATGCATTATATAAATCCAGCGCTTAAATTTGATCTTGGCGTGAAGAGTTGTTATTGTTACCGAAAAGAATATATTTGGTAGATCGTAAAAAAGCATTGGTAGATGCTTGGAGGGAAGCCTTTGCCGATTTTGAAAATGTCGAAGCTATCCAGGGGGATTACTTTTCTATTCATGCTGACGCCATGGTGAGCCCCGCAAACAGCTTCGGCTTCATGGATGGCGGGTTGGACAAGGCCATTCGCGACAAATTAGGAGTATCGATTCAGGAAAAAGTCCAAAAGGTGATTCTTGAAAAATATCATGGCGAATTGCCAGTAGGAATGGCAGAAATTGTCGAAACTAACCACGCTCATTGGCGATTTCTTGTGGGTGCACCAACCATGCGTGTGCCAGAAAATATTTCGCAAACCCTGAATGCTTATTTGTCTTTCAGAGCAATTCTGCTTGCCGTTAAGAGATTCAACGAGAGCGCTACCAACCAAATCATACAATCACTTCTGTGTCCCGGATTAGGCACGGCCACCGGACGCATGCCCCCAAGAAAATGTGCTGCTCAAATGCGGGTGGCCTACAATCATCTTTACGAAAGGGCAAGGATACCCGACTTCCAGGAAATCCGTCGGGTGCATGCTAAGATGCACCGGGCTTCATAGTCGTCCTGAATTTATTACCAAGATTATAAAACAAGAGGAACTTAGATTAAATATGTCGATGATTCCTAAATCCAAACGTCTCAAAAAAGAGTTGACACTCTTCAACATCTACGCACTAGCAACAGGAGCCACCCTTAGCTCAGGATTCTTCCTGTTGCCGGGGCTTGCGGCTGGGCAAGCAGGACCGGCTGTCATGCTCAGTTATTTGATCGCCGCACTTCATTTGATCCCCGCTGTGTTCTGCATGGCCGAATTATCCACAGCGATGCCTCGTGCCGGAGGCCTTTATTATTTTCTGGATCGCAGCATGGGCCCGCTTATGGGCACCATCGGCGGAGTGGGCACCTGGTTGGCCCTTACTCTGAAAACCGCTTTTGCACTAATTGGCATGGGGGCCTATCTGGCGTTGTTTTTCCCAGAAATGAATGTGGTTCCCTTAGCCATCGGATTGGCCATTATCTTTGGGGGGATCAACTTATACGGGGCCAAGAAAACCGGCGGATTCCAGGTGGTACTCGTAATCGGGCTTTTATTCATCCTTTTGAGTTTTACCGGATACGGTCTGCTGCAGGTAAAAGCCAACCATTTCGCCGAATTTTTCGCAAAAGGATTCAAGTCCATTTATGGCACGGCGGGTCTCGTCTACATCAGTTACGTTGGCTTGACCAATATCGCCAGCGTTTCTGAAGAGGTGCAAAATCCGNNGCGGCAGAGGCCCTGATTGGACACTGGGGCGCCATTTTTTTGTCCATAGCTGCGGTATTGGCGTTTTTCTCCGTCTCAAATGCAGCGATTCTAAGCGCTTCTCGGTATCCTTTGGCAATGAGTCGGGACCATCTGTTGCCACGATTCTTCCGATTTTTGAACAAGCAGAGAATGCCTAAAGTCGCCATCTACACAACGGTAGGACTGATTATCTTATTTTTGACGGCCTTTAATCCGACAAAAATTGCCAAGCTGGCCAGTGCGTTTCAATTGCTGTTGTTTGCCTTGAGCTGTCTTGCCGTGATTATCATGCGCGAAAGTCACATTGAATCTTACGATCCAAGTTATCGGTCGCCATTTTACCCCTGGTTGCCGATTATTGGCGTCGTGGCACCCTTGTTTCTCATTGTGGAGATGGGGATATGGCCCTCATTGTTCACGCTCAGTTTGGTTGTGGTTGCTACGGTCTGGTATTTCGCATATGCCCAGGAACGAGTCACCAGAGGGGGTGCGATTTATCATATTTTTGCTCGCTTGGGTAAACGGCGTTATGAGGGACTCGACCGCGAATTACGAGGCATTTTGAAGGAAAAAGGACTGCGAGACGAGGACCCGTTCGACGTGGTGATCGCTCATTCGCATCTCATCGATATTACCACCCCGGTGAATTTTGGGCAAGTCGTTCGGCGGGCTGCCACGTATTTGTCGAAGCGACTATCGGTTCCTAAACATGTTCTTATTGATGGATTTCTGCAAGGCACACAGGTAGGGGCGACCCCTGTTTCTCATGGCGTTGCGCTGCCACACATGCGGCTACATGAAATTGAGCATCCGGAGCTGGTTATGATTCGAACCCAAAATGCAGTGCACGTCGATATCGAAGAAGAGTTTTTGGGAGAGGAAGTAACCGAGCAACCGATGGTACATGCTTTTTTCTTTCTCGTCAGTCCGGAACATAATCCGGGTCAACATTTGAGAATTTTGGCTCAAATAGCTGACCATGCGGACGATGAGCGATTTGTTAAACGTTGGATCAAGGCCAAAAATGAACAGCAGCTAAAAGAGCTTTTGCTACGTCATGAGCGATACCTTTCCTTGAAACTCAGAAAAGATTCAAAAAGTTCTTCCTTGATTGGACAGGCCATTCGTGACCTTTCTTTACCTCAGGAAACCTTGATCGCGCTCATTCACCGTGATGGCGAAATTATTTTCCCGCGCGGACGAACCCAGCTAAAAGAGGGAGACCGAATGACGATTATCGGAGAGCCTAAGGGGATACAAAAACTGAGTGAAGAATATAAAGGTTGATGCTTACACAACTAAACAACTTACCAAACGCGTTCTAAATACAAAAGGACAAATTTAGGTAGTCGTTTAGTCCTTGAAGTATCATTTTCTCTTTTGCTTTAAAATTATCGAAAAATGTTTTTTGCCTGCCTTCCAGTTGTTTATTCAGCTTCGCCTCCATAATCGTTTCGTCGAAATAGAAATCAATTTCTAAGCCACCGCGATAAATATAGCAAGGCTTATTTTGTTTGATTTTTAGATAGGTCAGATTTTCAAATATGGCCACTTTGTCACAAAAACCTGTGAGATGATTACGAATGCCGACATCAGCCGAGTAGAGCTTTTTGGGTGCGCGGAGTCGTTCATTTAAGTTGCCACATCTTTCAATTGTGTAAATCAAGAATGTTTGTCTGAAATAGTCCACGTAGCGCCGGACTGTGTCCGGTGAAATGCCTACAACTTTAGAATCTTGTTGAAACTGATCTGCTTACCGGCGCGTTCCATGAGCAAACGAAACAGGTCTTTAATTCCTTCAAGATCTCGGACACCCTAATATGTGACGATATCCTTGTATATGACATTATCAAGAAGATTATCCTAATTAATGTCATCCGTGAGAACGTACTCGGGTATGCCTCCCAATTTCATATATTGTTCGAAATAGCTTTCAAGTAGGTATTTTTCGGCTGCTTTGGTTTCGAGATTTTTCAATTCCTGGTGCGCTTTTGTGCGATAAGCCATCTCATCAAAAAATAAAGAAAGTCTGTCGCTCAATGGCAGATTGTGTATTTTACGATATTCTGTCAAAATCTCTGTCACTAAATATTTTTCTAGCGGCAGGGAGTCCAGGGAAGCATAAAAAATATGCTTTGCTTCAATGCTGTTCAACAGTTCTGCTATGAACAGCTTGATTAGGGAAGTTTTGCCCACACGTCTTAGGCCAGTGATTATAATTAATGTCTGAACGAAAACTTGTTAGTGC
>JAABYK010000589.1:0-160 GCA_011775825.1 Candidatus Zhuqueibacterota bacterium
GTAAGCTTGGGCAGGTGGTGGAAAATGGACGAGACCCCGAGACCAATGAGTTGCAAATTGGGAATCCCGGGCAAGGGGATTTGGATTTTTTTCCAACGCTGGAGCGGGATTACAAGGCGCTGGAGTTTTCGCTACAGAGATCGCTGGCAAGACGCTTTAA
>JAABYK010000589.1:180-2236 GCA_011775825.1 Candidatus Zhuqueibacterota bacterium
GAAGTCACGGGAATTACACCGGCCTTTTCAATGCGGAATGGGGGGCCGGATTCGCGAACGTCAGCCCGGTTCCGGATTATGTGGATCAAATCCCAAACAGTGAGGGCCTGCTGCCCAACGACCGAACCCATTTATTCAAGTTTTCCGGCGCCTATCGCTCGGGTATCGGTTTGAACGTTGGCGCATCCTTTATATGGCAAAGCGGAACACCGATCACAGAATTGGGCCGTAACGGCCCGCTTCACCCGATTTTTCTCAGTCCCCGCGGTACAGCGGGCCGCACGCCGGCATTTGTGGATTTAAATCTTCGCTTTAAATATGACCTCGGCAAGTTCATTGTCGGAGGTTTTCATTCAATGTTGGTCATGGACATTTTTAATGTGTTGAATCAGCGTAAGGCGGCTACCGTAAATCAAACCCATTACTTTGGTGTTGATGCAAATAGTAATCCAATCCTGCCCAACCCGGATTACCTGAGACCTTTGCGTTTTTATCCGGAAAGAAATGTCAGGTTGGGTATGCAAATTGAGTTTTAGGGCTTTCGCCCTTTTTAACGTACCAACGAAAGCCAATATGCTTTAATAGCTCTGTGCTTTTATTGTGGTACATTATTTTTTTCTAAGTCCCTTAATAGTCACGATTGAACGTAAGATGTATGGACAGCACAAAAAAACAAACGCTGAAGACCTCCTACGCGAAAATCAAATCCTGCACGAGCAAATTGCGGATTTTGAACGTCTCAATCGCGTCCTTCAGACCATCTGCGCTTCACAGCAGGTGAACGAAACCCTGCAACGGATCATTGAAGAAGCGGTGAACATCTGCCAGGCAGACCAGGCCTCCATTCTCCTGTTTGACCCGGAAAGCAAGGCCAGTGTAAAAACCCTGATTCGGGAAGGATCTTTGGAAGAAGAGATACTCGACCATTACCTGAACAACCTGCTGGCCGGCTGGGTTCAGGAACATCAAAGCAAGCTCCTGTCGGCTGATTTGACGGCAACCTTCGATGAAAGGCTCATCAAGGCAAAGTATAGAACTATCACTTCCGTGTTAAGCGTGCCGTTTGTGCTGCACGGCGAAATAATCGGAATACTGAACCTGGTTACTTTGCGAGACCAAAATGCCTTCGGTGAACGAGAGGCCAAATTAATGGAGATTCTGTCTTCACAATGCGCTCATTTCATCGCAAACGCGAAATTGCAGGAACAATTGTTTGAGGAAACCTATCGCCTGCGAAAAGAACTACAGGATAAATATGCATTTCCCGGCATCATTGGCAAAAGTCCCGCTATGCGGGAAGTGTACGCCCTCTTGAAGAGAATCATTCCCACTGAAGGCCGTGTCATCATAGAAGGCGAAAGTGGCACGGGCAAGGAATTGATTGCCAGAATTCTGCATTACAACGGCCCGCGTAAAGACGGACCCTTCGTGGCTATCGACTGCGCTGCTTTACCAGCAAACCTCTTAGAGAGCGAATTGTTTGGCTATGTCAAGGGGGCATTCACGGGAGCCACAGCCGATAAGAAAGGATTGTTTGAGGAGGCCGATCATGGCACCCTTTTCATGGATGAAATTGTCGACATGCCGTCCGAAATTCAGAGCAAATTTCTGCGCGCGATTCAAGAGAATGAAATTCGTCCTGTCGGCAGTACCAAGATTAAGAAGGTGGATGTCCGTATCGTTGCGGCAGCCAGTTGTATCTTAACTGAAAAAGTCCGCGAGGGTGCTTTCAGACAGGATCTTTATTATCGCCTGAACGTCATCAAGATCAAATTGCCATCTTTACGAGAACGCCAGGATGACATATCCATTCTGGCGCATCACTTTCTTGGAAAGCTGTGCAAAAAATATGAGAAACAAATAAAGAGGTTTGAACCCGAAACTCTGAGACTTCTGGAATCCTATTCATGGCCGGGAAATGTTCGTGAGCTCGAGAATGTGATTGAACGCATGGTCATTCTCGCTGACACTAACTTAGAAAGCATCCCGCTTGAACTCATTCCCCCAGAAATGAAAACAAGTTTTCATGATTCTGGCCTCGAACCCTTGGAGAAGT
>JAABYK010000250.1:0-1233 GCA_011775825.1 Candidatus Zhuqueibacterota bacterium
TGGCCAAAGAGCTACAGGATTCATTGGCAGCCTGCGAGAACGATGCCGGGATTCGTTCGGTATTCTTAACCGGGAAGGGACGTGCCTTCAGTGCCGGACAGGACCTTTCCGAGGCGGCGCCGGATAAAGATACGATTGCGGATATTCGCCAAATTGTCCGGGAAAGCTATAATCCCATCATTCGCGGGATACGAACGTTGGAGAAACCGGTGGTATGTGCCGTTAACGGTGCAGCCGCCGGTGCCGGTGCCAACATCGCGCTGGCTTGCGATATCGTTTTTGCCAGCGAGAGCGCCTATTTTTTGCAGGCGTTCTGTCATATCGGGTTAATCCCCGACAGCGGCGGCACTTTTTTTCTACCGCGACTGGTCGGACTGCCGCAGGCCGCCGCAATGGCCATGCTTGGCGAAAAAGTTTCTGCCCAAAGAGCCTATGAAATGGGAATGATTTATAAAGTCTGCAATAAAGATACTTTGCAGGATGAAGCCTGGAAAATGGCAACGCACCTGGCTACTCAACCAAGCAAAGGACTTGGCTTGATAAAGCAGGCACTGAATCAATCCTTAAGCAATGATCTCGATTCTCAACTTGCTTTAGAAGAAAAATTGCAAGCTGAAGCCGGCCGCACTGAAGATTACAAGGAAGGCGTCAAGGCTTTCTTGGAAAAACGAAAACCCAGGTTCCAGGGAAAATAATTCATCATTTGTTTTTATTCAGGTGCAAAGTTTGACAGCTTTGCTAAGCCTGTACTTACAATTAGAAAGTACATATTGACAGGAAAGTAGTGAATCATTCTCTTTCCTTGAGTTGGTATTCAGTAGGCTTAGTAAAGCTTTTCCAGAACTGCCTGAATAGTTACTTTGATTCAAATTTAAATTTGCCAGCAGTAAACATGAAACCATTTACCAAAAGTCATAAAATCGGTGTGGTTGGAGCCGGTACCATGGGACGTGGTATCGCACAGATCGCTGCCACTAACGGACATTCGGTTATCCTTGTGGATGCCAGTGAAGAGGCGCTGCAGAATTCACAAGCATTTTTGAATAAGATACTTCGTCGGCTGGCAGAGAAGGGCCGGTTAAAAGAACATCAGGTGACGGAAATTTTTAACCGGATACATTTCAGCCAGGATTTTCATCAATTTGCAGATTGTTCAATGGTAATCGAAGCCGTTATTGAAAATTTCTCCCTAAAAAGAGAGGTATTTCAAAAGCTGGAAAGCATTGTTACAGA
>JAABYK010000250.1:1326-1613 GCA_011775825.1 Candidatus Zhuqueibacterota bacterium
CCTTGATGCCGCTGGTCGAAGTCGTTCCGGGATTAGCTACACTTGAATCTTCGGTTTCGTCAACCAGAAGGTTATTGGATGATTGGAGCAAAAGCACTGTTTTAGCAAAAGATACGCCCGGTTTTATCGTGAATCGGGTGGCGCGGCCATTTTACGGAGAGGCGTTGCGAATTCTTGAAGAAAGCATCGCCGACGTTGCCACCATCGATTGGGCGATGCGGGAAATCGGTGGCTTCCGAATGGGTCCCTTTGAACTGATGGATTTCATTGGCAATGATGTGAACTAT
>JAABYK010000250.1:1680-3759 GCA_011775825.1 Candidatus Zhuqueibacterota bacterium
GAAGCCGGTCGTCTGGGCAGAAAGACAGATCGCGGATACTATGATTACAATCCTGAAGCCACACCGCCCAAACCTGAGGAGAGTCGAGAGCTGGGGGAAGAAATCTTTAATCGCATTTTAGTCATGCTCATCAATGAAGCAGCGGATGCAGTCTTTTATCAAATTGCCTCAAGGGAGGATATCGATCTGGCTATGACCAAAGGCGTTAATTATCCAAAAGGGCTATTGCAGTGGGCTGACGAGATCGGTTTACAAAATGTATTAAACCGTTTAACAAAGCTTCAGAATGAATATGGCGAAGAACGGTATCGCCCTAGCCCATTAATCAAACGCCTGGTAAAACAGGGTAAGCGATTTTATACCTGATGCAATGCAGATGTTTATAAGGTAATTAAATATGACCAAACGAGAACGGGCCGAAGATGTAGTGCATTCCATGCTCAACAATGATCCCTTTAGCAAATGGCTGGGGATTGAAGTTGTGGAAATTTCGCCGGGTAGCGTCACCCTGCGCATGAAAGTCCGCAAAGAGATGCTTAATGGATTTGGTTATTGTCATGGCGGCGTCACCTTTTCCCTGGCCGATAGCGCGCTGGCTTTTGCTGCCAATTCCCATGGCAAAGTGAGTCTGTTAGTCAAGGCTAGTATGTCCTATCCGGAAGTCATCCGTGAAGGTGACATATTAACCGCCCGAACGGAAGAACAAAGCCTGAGCAACAGCATTGGAATTTATACAATTATAGTCACCAGAAACGGTCATCAAAAAGTTGGCATTTTTCAGGGAACGGTATATCGAACCAGAAAAGATCATATGTTAAATCAAACCCAGAGTTATAATCAATGAATGATGCATATATTATTGACGGCATTCGTACCCCGATCGGCCGTTTTAGCGGCAGCCTCTCGCCAATCCGTGCCGATGATTTGGCGGCTTTGACCATTGAGAAAATAATTGAAAGAAATCCTGCTGTTGATTTGGAGGCAATCGACGACGTCATTTTTGGCTGCGCCAATCAGGCTGGTGAGGACAACCGCAATGTGGCTCGCATGGCATTGCTATTGGCGGGAATTCCTTCCTCGGTTCCCGGCGAAACGGTAAATCGACTGTGTGCCTCCGGAATGAGCTCGGCAGTGCAAGCAGCGCGAACCATTTGGGTGGGCGATGGCGATCTGTTCCTCACCGGTGGCGTGGAGCACATGACCCGCGCTCCTTACGTNNCTGGCGATTTGTCAATCCCAAAATGGAACAGGCGTATGGCACTGATGGAATGGGGAATACTGCCGAAAATGTGGCTGAACAATTTAAGGTGAATCGGGAAGATCAGGATCGATTTGCCTTGTGGTCGCATCAAAAGGCTGCCCGGGCGACCGAAAATGGTCGAATGAGCCAGGAGATAATGGCAGTTGAAATTCTTCAACGGAAGAGCGATCCAATCGTTTTTGCTAAAGATGAATTTATCCGCCCGGACACCAGTCTGGAGAAACTGGCAAAACTCAAACCGGTTTTCCGTACTGATAGCAAAGGCTCTGTTACTGCCGGCAATTCATCGGGAGTGAATGATGGCGCCTGCGCCATGCTGATCGCTTCCGAAAAAGCGGCCAATCGATTCGATTTAAAACCGAAGGCGCGTATTGTGGCTTCCACAGTAGTTGGGGTTGAACCCCGGATCATGGGAATGGGCCCCGTCCTTGCAACACAAAAACTTATGAAAAAGACCGGGTTAAGTCTGGATGATATGGGCATCATAGAGTTAAATGAAGCTTTTGCCGCTCAGAGCCTGGCCTGTCTTCGAGAACTGGAAATAAAAGAAGATGACCCTCGCCTGAACCCCAACGGTGGCGCCATTGCACTGGGTCATCCATTGGGCATGTCCGGGGCGCGACTCCTGACGACTGCAATGATCGAATTACAACAGCGAAATGAACAATACGCACTTTGTACACTATGCGTCGGTGTGGGACAGGGCATGGCCACGATTTTGGAACGGGTGTGAAGGAAGACAAAGATTACCAGATTAAGTCAAAAGGCAAAAGAGAAAAGGAAAAAGGGAGTCACGTGAGCAACATTTTTGAATTCAA
>JAABYK010000674.1:0-191 GCA_011775825.1 Candidatus Zhuqueibacterota bacterium
CATAGAAATCCGTGCCCAAATGACGAGCAAAATCCTGATTTACGTAATATATCTCAACCGAAACGCGATCTTTATGTTGAATGTCTACAACGGATTTTAATTGAGTCAGGGCGAACGACGGAAAATTCATTCCGGCAAACGGCATATTTATCAGGGCTATTTTATACATTTCTCTTTCCCTCGTCTTTTAT
>JAABYK010000674.1:326-498 GCA_011775825.1 Candidatus Zhuqueibacterota bacterium
CTGTTTTCCAGTGGCAGCTCATAGTTTAGCTCATCAGCAATCTGCTGACTAAAGTTACTTAACGGCCGCGGTAATTTAATAGTTTTCCATATCTCGCCAAGGCTGGCATCGATTTTTTCATGTTGAAACACATCAGGGTCGCCGGGCCCTGCGATCATTTCTCCCTTTTCAT
>JAABYK010000674.1:588-1678 GCA_011775825.1 Candidatus Zhuqueibacterota bacterium
TTAAAAGTTCGCTCAGCAGCGACGCTCTCAAAGAGCTTCATGACATTATGATTTGAAGTTGCCCAAAACTTTTCAGCATACCAGTAGGGATCAACATCTTCAACTTTCAGAAATTTGTCGAGTCGGTTTCGCACGAATGAGTCTATTACGGGATAAGGGTGGCGGTGGAGGTAAATATAGCGCGTATTTTCGAACATCATTTCCGCACGTTCTAAAGTGTCCAGACTCCTCGTGTATCCGGGTGTTTTATCAACCAGAATCCGCTTGCCCGCATAGTCTTGAATGAGCCCATATACCTGCTGAATTGACAGCTTGCCGGGGTCTTCTACGATCATCTTGCAAGTATCGTACTCGAGTCCGGTTGCGATTACCAGATTTCGAATGACACTATCTTTCGAAAAAGTTGAGCTTTCGTTTGCAATCCAGTCGTTGACACTATCAAACGCTAACAGGGATAACTCGGGAGGGCAGAAAAGGCGCGAATGGCCAGACAGCATGATCCGCAGCAAGGTGGAACGGAACCGGAACGTGGAGCGGATAACAAGAATATCATAGTTTTATTCTTCTTCACCGATTTCTGCGAAGCTTGTTTTTTCGGCAGTTTCTTTGATTGACCATTATCAATTGGAGGCACCGCACCTGCGAAAATCTCCTGAAGTCTGTTCATTCGATCCACTTCAGTCGCTATGAAATCCGCCAGTTTTTCAATTGAAGAATTATTCAGAAGCTCGTGTGGATAGGTGCGCAGCCCAAAGTCACGTTTTATTTCGAAAATCAAATCAGAGATAACCGCTTCCAAACCGCGGTCTATTAAGTTCTCCTTAACTGAGATTTCCTCAACGCTTATTTCAAAAATCTGGGCGAGTTTTTCCATCAAGTACCCTTGAACCAGGCTTCGGCGCTCTACAGATGAGTCGCGACTGAAAAATTTTTGCAAAAGCCCGTCTTTACTTTCCGTACCATAAGACTTCTCGATTAAATGAACAACTCCGGCAACAGTGGCATTTTCAAAAAAGCTACGCAGGGAAAGTTCGGCTTTTTCGTAACTTTTGCGAAGTTTATTGAGAAGTCGAGTTGCCAGCAAAGAGTG
>JAABYK010000674.1:1702-2125 GCA_011775825.1 Candidatus Zhuqueibacterota bacterium
AACATCCTGTTCTATCTCGGTGGAAGGAGCAACATATTCCATAGAAAGACCGGGCCGCTCATGCATAGATTCGGACTCATCAGTTTCTTCCGGCGCTTCAGTATCTCCGCGAGTTTTCCAATGATCAGCTTCCTGAGCAATTCGCTGCGGAAGATCGCTGGTAGATACTAAAACATGCGGCTCCGACGATTGCAAAATCCGGCTAAATGCTTCCATTCCTTCTTTTGGAGTCATGCCTTTGAGAAGGGCTTTGTCCCGCTGCGCTTTCAATTCATCCGGGACTTCCGTATTGACCGCCATACCTACCTCCTGCCAGGTATCCCACGAAATCGATACTGTAAATCTGGCCTTTTTGGAGGCATGCAAAGCAAACCCATCCATAAAAGCATTTGCTGCACAATAGTCTATTTGGCCTATCCCGCC
>JAABYK010000674.1:2219-3037 GCA_011775825.1 Candidatus Zhuqueibacterota bacterium
GCAGAAGCAAGCATTTTAAGTTGAATCATGCCGCCGCCGGGAATCCCTGCGGAATGTATGACACCATTAATCGGCTCAAATCGCTCTTTCGCCTTATTGACGATTTTTTCCATCTCCTTTAAATTGCTAACATCAGCGCTTGCCACCATGACTTCCGCACCGACCGAGAGCCTCCAACTCCTGAACTTTTCTTATCTTTCTGCTGGTATCATCAGCGTCATCATGTTTTGCCAACCATTCTTTCCACTGATTTCTCTGAGGAAGTTCTTTGCGCGCGGTCAGGATCAGTTTGGCTTGCACCGTCTCTGCGAGATACTCCGCTAGGGCCAGTCCGATCCCACCCACACCTCCGGTAATGAGGTAAACACCACCCTGTCGTAGTCGTGCAGGTGAGTCATTGTTATTGAGATAAAGCGGCTCAAAATTCTGCACCCAGCGATGATTCCCGCGGTAAGCGACAACATCACTAGAGGGTTTCGAATGAATTTCAGTTATAAGTTGCTCAACCACTTGCGCTTGCTCGGATTTGTCATCCGGCAATACAATATCGATACTGCGACAGACAACATCTGGAAACTCTTGGGAAATAACCCTGCATGGTCCTAACAGAGTAGCTTTCACAGGTTGAATGACTTCTTCACCTATAACCTCTTGTAAGCCATTTGAAATGATCTCAATTGATAAAGGCTTCGAAAAATCTCCTTCGCCAAGTGCTCGAGCAAGTAAAAGCAGGCTATTAAAACCTGAATCGAGTGCGCTCTTAAGGCTTTCCGATTGCAAACTTATATCTAAATCAACACTCCATAAATGCAATATAT
>JAABYK010000674.1:3076-3359 GCA_011775825.1 Candidatus Zhuqueibacterota bacterium
CAGGATTGATCTGATAATGTTGCTGGTCTTGCTGAAAGAATTCCTTGCCTTTGATGATGACATACACTTCATGTCCTAGTTCATGCAGGCTCTTGATCACTTCCGAACCTACCCAGCCCCCGTTTGAAAAGACTAAGCAGCGCCGTTTTTGGACTCTTGCCATGGAGACATCGGGGATAGCGGATCGTTTCCAACTCGGCACATAAAACCACTCGGCAATATCCGGTTTTTTCTGCAGGGGTGTGCGCCCGCTTGTTCCGGTGTATGTGTGTTCTTTGGGCTC
>JAABYK010000511.1:0-2588 GCA_011775825.1 Candidatus Zhuqueibacterota bacterium
TGGTGAGGCAAATCAGCAGTTATTACTTCATTAGTGTGGGAGACGCCTGGGTTAGCAACGTTACTGAGTTTGAACAATCGATTGTCGAAATGAGAAATCTCAGTTAGTCAATAAAGACAGACACTGAAACAAAATGCTTGAAAAGAAATGCCCTCGGCAAGCCTTCACCGTAGTCGCCATAAGCGTAGTCTATCATAAAGCTATTCAGCTTGATTGCGCTTCCCCAAACAAAACTTTCTTCAATGAGGCCGGCTCGCAAGGAAATAGTCGAGCGGTATGAATATTGAAGTCCCCAATAAGCATAGTATTCCCGGTTGTTTCGCAATTCTGAGACCTCTTGCTCATCAAACTTAACAATATTGTTAATCAGGTTCACTTCTGAATTAGCGAAGTTGAATGATTTCTCTAACACAATCCGAAATTCCCTCGGTAAGCTTTTCCTTCCGCTGGAAATCCTCATATGCGGTTGCACAAGATTGTTTACAAAAAAGCCAATTTGAAAATTCCTGAGTAATGAACTTTTAAGCGGTAATTTGTAGAATGCACTTATGCTCAGTCCTATATCGTGCGGCTCACTGTTAGACATTCCAATTTCGGCATGGACAAACTTGGCACCAAAGCCGACCGCCAGATTTTTCAGAAAAGGCCACCCGTAGGAAATAACTACAGTATTGAGGTCGTAGGGTTGTGTTGCCGTAGGTCGACCATTTTCATCGAAAGCGCGAAAGTCATGCCTTAAGCCATAATAAGACAATCCGATTGCGCCGTGCTGCATGATAGGGATCGCGACACCAAAACCAAGCTGTTGAGCCCCCGATCGTGTAGAGGCATAAGAAATGGTAGTTGTAATATCTCTGAAGGTAGCAAGACTCGCTGGATTGAACGATGCATCTAAAATATTTGACGGCTGAGTCGATATCGTCCTGCCCAGCGCCTGTGACTGAGCCCCGGAAGTGTATTGCACCGGAGGGGTAGATTGGGCGAAGACACTGGTCGCTGTTGCCAAAATGACGAAAACTATCCAACGCATTCTTTCCTCCATTTTTTCTAAGGTCTAGCTATAATTGAATTGAAAATTTAAAAAGTCATTTGAGAAAAGCAAGAAATGCTTGGCCGGAGGCGTTAATCTTAACGGTTCTCTTAAATGCCTCCGGTCATTAGTAGATCCGATGCATTAGGTATCTAAAAAGCCCAAGCATCCTCTCCTCGTCAGTTCTCTTAAAAACTAGTGTGATGATTCATAATTTTTCGGCCTCATAGTATAAGACACATAATGTAAAGCACATATCAACGCTGCACATCCAGCAAATCCAACTCACGCATCCGCCGCCAAAGCGTCGTCCGGCTTATGCCCAACTCCTTCGCCGCTTTCTCCCGATTCCAGTGATGCCGCTGCATGACTTTCACAATCTTGTGGGATTCGTCATCCATCCCGACATCGTTGCTGGTTGTCGTTGTACTGTTAAGGAGGATATCGGAATCTCGTACATACAGGGGCAGTTTATTTTCGGTTATCGTGCTGCCTTTTGTACGAGCAAATGCATGCTCGATAATGTTCTCGAGTTCACGCACATTGCCGGGATAATCATGAGCCATGAGCAAATCGTATGCGTTGTCGGAAATATCTGTGATGGGGTTATGCGTAGCCTGGCGATACTTCTCCATGAAATGCTCGATTAAGTAAGGCAGATCGTCGCGGCGTTCCCGTAATGGGGGTAGCGTTATGGGGATGACATTGAGCCGATAGTAGAGGTCGTCACGAAATATTCCCTCCTGTACCATCTTCCAAAGATCGCGATTGGTAGCCGCAATCACCCGCACATCCACGTGGATGGTTTTCGAACCTCCGAGCCGTTGAAATTCGCCCTCTTCGATGACACGCAGCAGGCGCAGTTGTGCGGGAGGCGTAATGTCGCCCACTTCATCCAGAAATACGGTGCCGCCGTTCGCCAACTCGAAGCGACCGGTGCGATCGGCATACGCGTCCGTGAAGGCGCCTTTTACGTGGCCGAACAATTCACTCTCCATCAGACTGTCCGGAATGGCTGCGCAGTTGACGCGGATGAACGGTTTGCTGTTTCTCGAACTCGGTTTTTGAATCGCCCTGGCCACCAATTCTTTACCGGTACCGCTTTCTCCCAATATGAGAACCGTCGACTTGCTGTCAGCGATCTCTTGAATGAGCTGATACACCTCCAACATGCGTTTGTTCTTGCCAACGATGCCGTGGAAATTGGTTTTGACCATGCCATCATGCACGTTTCTTTGAACGGAGCAATCCCGAAACGACACCACGCCGCCGATGGCTTCGGATTGACGGTTGTACAAAATGGCGGTGTTCACGTAAACCGGCAGACTGTTGCCCTGTTGACCGCGGTATTCAACCTCAAAATCCAACATAGGTTTGGAGCGCTTCAAAGTTTCGGCAAGCGGACAGCCGTCGACACAATTTCGGGAGGAAAAAACTTCTTTGCAATGCTTTCCCAGTACGTCTTGCTCTTGCCAGCCCGTGATGCGTTCAGCGGCCCGATTGAAACTCCATTCATGATCGACGGTGAACAGGCCCTCTGCCAATGAACCTAGAATCG
>JAABYK010000511.1:2593-4236 GCA_011775825.1 Candidatus Zhuqueibacterota bacterium
GCCAATAGAGGTATTGCCGCTGTTTATCGGGGTTAGCTTACCAATGAGCCGTCGTTTGCTACGTCCGTCTGCTCCATTTCAAAGTTGTGGCTCTCAATTCTCTGGCCCGAAGATAGCGCCAGGTTCACCCAACACCTGTCACGCGGCAAGCTGGGACAAACACGTCCTGGAAATGCCGACCCCTTGCCTGAGTGGGCGAAATCCCAAGCGTGCTTGCAGCATAAATATTGATATGGCGCACAATCCCTTTCTTATCGATTGCCACAATGCCGTCCATAACCGAATTGAGTACGGTCTCCCAGAAAGTATCTTGAACTTGATGCTCGGCATCCATTTTATACTATCCCACTTTTTGGCGTTGCATTATTCGCTTTACAAAACCCTGACGAGGGTTCGGAACTCTATCAGGGTTAAGTCAATTGAAATTGCTACAATCGTGCCAACTAAGATGCACGGAAGTCTAAGGCTAAGTGACTGTTTTTAAAGAACAGGATTCTTTCGACAAGACACAGTTTTTCTTATTTGCAGTAAAGCTTGCGAGTTAATTTCTTAGGAATAGGAAAGCGGTGCCAAATGTCAAAAAATGCTCCTCGCTGAGTAGAATAATCCAAAAACTACCTCATTCTGTGTCCAAACAAAAAAGTGTCCGGTAGCAAATTCTCAGTGAGCCCGAGTTGCTTCTGATGATTGGGTTGATTTTCAATCAATTTTTGTCTATTATTGCAGCGAACTTCCCCGACCTGATATTCATAAATTCAAAGCTCCGCGCTTTAGCTAAATTGTTACGATAACAATGATGAAAACAGTTATCGTATAACCGGAGGCCAACACATTGAGTCGATTACAGATTTCCGAACTGTCCTTCCACGACAAAGGACCCATTACTCTAACTATCGCACCATCGGAGTGTGTCTGCATCTCCGGACCATCCGGTTCGGGTAAGACGCTCATGCTGCGCTCCATCGCTGATTTAGATCCACACGACGGGCATGTATTTCTTGATGATGTGGATTGTCACGACATGGAAGCATACGAGTGGCGTCAAAAGGTGGCTTTGTTGCCTGCAGAAAGTCAATGGTGGAGCGACTCAGTGGGTGCCCATTTTGCCCGGTTTGAACCATCATGGTTGCACGATCTTGGGTTTGAAAAAGACGCGATGGACTGGCAGATCAGTCGTTTGTCCACTGGGGAACGGCAGCGGTTGGCGGTCGTGCGGTTGCTTGGCCAACGTCCGCGGGCGCTGCTTCTGGATGAGCCCACCGCAAATCTGGACACTGAGAATGCCCGCCGTGTAGAAAAACTAATCGAAGAGTATCGTAAGGACAATTCGCCGGCCATCCTCTGGGTGAGCCACAGCACGGAGCAAATTCGGCGTGTCGCAAAAAGATGGTTTGAAATCAACAATGGCCAATTGTCGGAGAGAACGAGACCATGACATTTATTTCGTTAACCCCATTAGACCTTGTGCTGGCGGGTTTGCTCGTGCTTGCGTTGGCGCTGTTAAGTTTTCGAATGCAGCTTGGTCTGAGCAAACAAATCATCATCGCTGCCTTGCGTACCACCATTCAGCTTTTGCTGGTTGGCTTGGTTTTGCGGGCCTTGTTTGCCAACGTGCAGCTTCCCTGGGTTGTGCTCATCGGGTT
>JAABYK010000513.1 GCA_011775825.1 Candidatus Zhuqueibacterota bacterium
CAATTTTCATTCGTTTTGGTGATTATAGGATCAGCGCTCTGTTTAAGCGTTGGTGCTGCCTATAGTCAGGAATTTCAGTTTGAACCTGAAGTCAATAGCATACCGGTTGTGATTAACGGGGTACAAGTCTATAGTCCTTTTTCTCCCGGATTAGAAAATGCCAAACCGGCTTTTGCAGACATTGACGGCGACGGAGATCTGGACCTGTTCGTAGGAGAACGAGGGGGGACCTGTTATTTCTATCGGAATTCAGGAACCTTGACAGCACCTAGCTTTACTTTTGAAACCGACAGTTTTGCATCGATTGACGTTGGGAGCTTTAATGCCCCTGCCTTTGTAGACATTGACGATGATGAGGATTTGGATCTGTTTATTGGCGAAGCAAATGGTAACATTAATTTCTATGAGAATTCAGGCTCGCCTACAAATGCCGTTTTTGTTCTTTCAGAAGTAACATTTGTCGGTATTGATGTGGGGTCCTTTAGTTCACCGGCGTTTGCTGATTTAGACAAGGATGGCGATTTTGACCTTATTATTGGTGAGATTGATGGCAATATCCATTTCTATCGAAACGACGGCACCGGAGTAGCACCGAACTTCGTCCTCGTAACAGAGAATCTTTCTGAAATCGACGTGGGGCGTTTCGCAAGCCCTAGTTTTGTCGACCTAAATAATGACGGCAATTTAGACTTGATTGTCGGAAACGACAGAGGGAATTTGCTTGTTTACATTAATACGGAAACTTCCCCCGAACTCAGGTTCGCCCGCGCTAGGCACGCGGATATATTTGTCAGAACTCACGCTAGTAATAGTGCCGCAGCCATTGCGGACATCGATGGCGACGATGATTTAGATGTTTTTGTCGGCGACCAAAGTGGTCGGGTTAGTTATTATCCAGGTCGCCTCGCCTATTTTTCGTATTCGCTGGAGACACGCAGGTTTCTGACTTCCGATGTTACTGGCATGAATTTCCCAACGGTGGCTGATATTGACAGCGATGGCGATCTGGATTTTTTTATCGGAAAACACGACGGAACCATCAGGTTCTTTCGAAACATAGGAAATGCAACTACTCCGATGTTTGCCGTCGAGGCAGACACTTTTAGCGGAATTGATGTCAGCTTCAAGAACGCTCCCGTATTTGTGGACATTGACGCCGATACTGACTTAGACCTCTTCATCGGACATAATGGCGGCACTATTTATTTCTTCGAAAACGTCGGGAGCCCAGCAGAATTTGAATTTAGTCTCATTTCAAGTAGTTTCGCGAGCATCGATGTTGGATTCAACAGCACTCCGACGTTTATCGACATAGATGATGATGAAGATTTAGATCTGTTCATGGGCGAAGGCAACGGAGGCATTAACTTTTTTCGAAACGTAGGCGACAAGGCGAATCCGTCTTTCGTCTTCGAGACCGATAACTTTGCCAAAGATGTGGGCGAGAATTCAGCGCCCGTGTTTAGGGATATCGATGAGGATCGAGACCTTGATCTGTTTGTGGGACAATCCAGCGGCGGTCTCTATTACTATGAGAACATTGGTGGTATGAGCAATCCTAATTTCATTCGGAGATCGCGGTCCTTTACACTTTTGAGGGTCAGTAGCGAGAACAAATCTGTCTTTGCAGATCTAGAGGATGATGGACGTTTTGACCTATTTGTCGGTTCGACCACGGGGGATATAGCCTTATATCGCAACAATGGTCCCNNCGCCCCCGCTTTAGTAGACATTGATAACGACGACGATTTGGACCTCTTCGTTGGTCATGTGGGCGGCGTCCTAGAGTTTTACCGTAATAGTGGCTCTGCTCAGAATCCGGCATTCGTTCTTGAAACAACATTTTTCGATTCAATTAGAGCCGGATTTAGTATTGCGCCGGCTTTTGTAGACATCGATAACGACATGGATTTCGATCTATGTCTCGGCGAGGATTCGGGTATTATCTCTTTTTATAGGAATCGAGGTACGACCACGTCGCCATTATTTGAATTAGAAGAGCAAGTATTCGCGGGTATCGACGTCGGCGATCGCAGCAGGCCTACTTTTGCGGACATCGATAATGATGACGATTTTGACCTTTTCATCGGTGAGACTGGTGGAAACATACACCACTACGAAAACATCGGGACACCGGAAAACGCCATCTTTGAGCTGAAGACGACGCACTTCGATTCCATCGACGTGGGCGAGATCAGTGCACCAAACTTCGTGGACATCGACAATGATCGGGACTTCGATTTGCTGGTCGGCAAAAAAGATGGCAGTATAAGTCTGTTCATAAATCAGGGGGATGCCACGGCACCCACCTTTATACAATACAAGAAACAGAGCGTCTACAATCTATCGATGTTGGCAGCCACAGTGTACCCATATTGGTAGACATCGATAGCGACGGCGATTTGGATTTGTTTGTAGGAGACGTGAAAGGCGGTCTTCATTTTTTCCGCAACTCGGTCATCGCGACCAACGTTGAAAGTCCTGTATCTGGAGAACATCCGAGGACCTTTCGGCTCAATCAAAACTATCCCAATCCATTCAATGCGACCACGGCGATTCGCTACGCCCTGCCAGTGGCTGGTAAGGTCACCCTCGAAATCTTCGACGTGCTGGGTCGGGAGGTCTTCACTCTTGAAGACGAAGCCATCAAAGCAGCGGGATTCCATGAGACGGTGGCTGATTTCTCCGGACTAGGTTCCGGCGTCTATTTTTACCGGATTCGGGTTGAGGGTGAGCAGCGCTTTCAGGCCACGAAAAAACTACTGTTTGTCAAATAGTTCTTCTATCCGTCAGCCTCTGTTCTGATTTATGAGTACAGCCCTATTGGATGCAAGAAACTGGAAAATAGCATAATTGAGCATGTGTGAGCAATCGCTAAGAATAGCTAACAGCAACTCCACCCGACGCCGGGCGCGATGCTCTCTTGAACGTTTTGGTTGTTTTCAAAGTTATTTCTCATTTCAAAGTAAGTGCTCATTCGTCCGGCGCGGGTGAGTTTTGCGTTAGCGAGGGAAAGTATTAATTGATGATGA
>JAABYK010000024.1:0-868 GCA_011775825.1 Candidatus Zhuqueibacterota bacterium
GATGTCTTCATGGTGGTCCGATTCCGCCAGGGTAAAACGGCCGCGGAACAGTCCGTAGAGATGCATATCCGGGATTTTCTTCTCCAAAAAAACCGCCGGAACGAATTCAGCATGCTGGGAAGTTAACGGTTCTTCTCCGGTTGGAAGTTCTGTCGATAGCACCGGGATGACCGTGAATCCGGTTAAGGGTAGCGAGCTTTTTAGCGCAATAACGGCATCGGAAATTTGAAAACTGTCCCGGAATTCTCCGAAGGGAAGGCTGCCCCCGATGGAGAAACGCGAATGCAGGGCGTACTCTGCAAACGGCGCTACTGAGAACCCTTCAGAATTATTGTTAATCTCATAACGGCTGAGTTGAAACAAAACTCCGGCATTGGTTTTCGGCGGATGCTCCACGAAAAGATTGCCTTCGATATGTGCCCGGCTGGGCGTCGCCAGAAAAAGACCGGCCAGCAGTAACCAGATGGCTGTATATTTATATGCAAACATTTGCCTGTCTCCTTTGTTTCCACTTCCTTTTTGATTCGGGATGAATATTTTTACGTTTTGTGCAAACAATAATAAACATTAATCTCGGTTGCCAATTCGTGCTTCGTGTTTAATTATTTCGGACGGTTCAAACCCGGCTTCGGTTAGAATTTCCTCAACGCCTTCCAAAGTGGTTTCTTCATTGGTAAATATCGCCGTGACCACCTGGTGCTCCAGCTCTGCCTCAAGCTCAGTTTCACCGATGTTATGCACCAGAGCTTCTTTCATCGTCCGCACGCACCCTTCGCAATGCATGTTGGGTACCCGTAAAGTCACTTCTACTTTTTCTCTCCTGGGCTTCATTTTAGACACCACCCGGCCACCAAAGGAATTCAACAGC
>JAABYK010000024.1:886-1088 GCA_011775825.1 Candidatus Zhuqueibacterota bacterium
CACACTGGCCACCATGGCAATCATGGCCCAGATGGGGTGCACAATGCCGGTAGTTGCCAGCGGAACACCAACGCCATTGAAACTAAAAGCCAGCACCAGATTTTGAACAGTTTTGCGGTAGGAATTCCCGGCGATGGTGAAAACGGCAATCAAGCCATGCAATTGTTCTCCCATCATAATGACATCTGCTGATTCGATAGCG
>JAABYK010000584.1 GCA_011775825.1 Candidatus Zhuqueibacterota bacterium
GGTTAGAGACCGGATCCCAACATGGCAAATTGAGTGATTATGCCGATTCGCAAAAATCAGTTGACTTTCTTGAGTTTTTCGGTTATATTGATTGAATGTGTGTTGAATTTTCCAATAGATATTTTGGTTAGAACGAGTTACAAAATTTCTGAGTTTTCTGCAAATTTAGACTTCGCCCACTGAGGAGGAGGGGCATGAAAGAAGATGAAATAAAGCGTCTGGTTAAGATTGTAGAGGAGAGCAATATCGGAGAATTGGAAATTTCACGCTGGGGACGCACCATTCGCATTAGCAAAACAGTGCAAAATTCTAACTCTTACGGGACGCCTTCTTCTCAAGTCTATCAAGTTCCGACAACTCCCCCGCAACCGGAGGCACAGTTGGGTGGTGGCGAGGGGGGAGCAGAGAGAGGTCCCGACACAGCAAAAACCGCAGGTGGAAAGACGGCTGAAATAAAGGCGCCCATGGTCGGCACATTTTATCGAGCTCCTGCGCCTGACGCCGATCCCTATGTTGACGTTAACCATGTGGTGAAGAAAGGGCAGGTTCTGTGTATCATAGAAGCCATGAAGCTGATGAATGAGATTGAGTCTGAGTACGATGGTCGCATCGTCGAAGTTTTGGTGGAAAATGGCCAACCTGTCGAATATAATCAGCCGCTCTTTCAAGTTGAAATGACCGCGTAACTTTGTTTAAGAAGATCCTAATCGCCAACCGGGGTGAAATTGCCCTCCGAGTGATCAGAGCTTGCAAGGAATTAGACATTGCAACCGTGGCTGTCTATTCCGAGGCTGACACGGATTCCCTCCACGTTCGTTTTGCCGATGAGGTTGTGTGCATCGGTCCTGGCCCGAGCAATCAGAGCTATTTGCAAATCCCCCGCATCATCAGTGCTGCCGAGGTGACCAACGCTGAGGCCATTCATCCCGGATACGGATTTCTCGCCGAAAATGCCCATTTTGCCGAAGTCTGTGAATCGTGTGGGATTAAGTTTATCGGCCCCTCTCCGGAAATGATCGACAAGATGGGGAACAAGTCGTTGGCGAAGAGAACCATGAAAGACGCAGGTGTCCCCATCGTACCCGGCAGCGAAGGCGTACTCAAGGATGCCCGGCATGCAAAACAAATCGCGGGCGAAATCGGGTACCCGGTTATCATTAAGGCCTCAGCGGGTGGCGGAGGTCGTGGAATGCGTATCGTGAGAAGCGAAGAAAATTTAGAGTCTGCGTTCGGAACCGCTCGTGGTGAAGCAGAAAACGCCTTCGGAAATCCCGACTTGTATATGGAAAAATACTTCGAGAATCCACGTCACATTGAGGTGCAGATTCTGGCTGACGAACACGGAAATGT
>JAABYK010000542.1:0-566 GCA_011775825.1 Candidatus Zhuqueibacterota bacterium
AACTGGGGGCGAAGACCATGAATACAGCAAGCTCCCCGAATTCCCTCACACTGCCTGAACCCTCCTACCACAGTCTGCTTGAGAATCTTACTCAGACGAATATAGCTCGATGGTGTTGCCATCGGGGTCGCGCACTGACGCGTGTATGTTTTCGCCATCGCGAAGGATTTCGCCATCCTGCCGGCCGCCATGTTTGATCGCCAGGTCAATGACGGTCTCGACATTCGGAACAATAAACCCAAGCTGATGCGATAGATAATCTTCGAAATCCATGCTCGTCCGTAATGGCACAAGTTTCAAAGTGATGCCGCCGATTTCGCCAAATTGTGAAGCCAGACCGAAGGCGTCCTCTTCACGAAACCGGGCACCGAAGGCTTCAGTGTAAAATGCCACCATCTCCTCCATGTGATGGACACGAATTGCGACGGTGCTCAGGGTTAGTTTTTGAGGTTCTCAACTTTTATCCTTCCCTAAGAATTAGATGCTCCTACGTTTGAGATGCTCACAACCAGTAGCTATCAGGTCAGTGACTTACACGGTTATTCTCGAAATGCCGCTCATGCCCC
>JAABYK010000542.1:623-1058 GCA_011775825.1 Candidatus Zhuqueibacterota bacterium
CTCGTTATCTGTTTTCTGTTTTGTACTTAATCGCAATCCCCGTCATAAAAATGGTCGAATAATGTTCTTCCTCCTCATCGAATAAATAGCCAGCTTCTCGCGTCATCGGAGCGACTTTAACATTTACGAGTGCATCTGCCCCCAGTTTTTGTGCTTCTTGCTTCATTTTTCTAAGTAAGGCATCAGACGAGGAGTCCTTATAACCTCGTCCACCTCTTATTTCAATGAAGGCAATTTGAACATATTCCTTTTCAGTCTTCGAGTCTTCAAAAAGTACATCGATAGGACGTTCATGAGGTTCATAATCTGTATCACTAATTCTTGCAACATTTGTCCTGGTAGAAAGCCCATATGAACATCCAAGCAAAAAAACCATACAAAATAAACTGTACTTAAGATATGGTGTCATATGACAAATCCTCCATCTTCAGTCAC
>JAABYK010000542.1:1068-2251 GCA_011775825.1 Candidatus Zhuqueibacterota bacterium
TCCATTGAAAAGCGACGAATCAGTGAAAATCTGTTAAGAACTGTATCCGAACGATTTGAGGTAAATCGAATCGTCTATTCTTGTCTTGAGACCGACTGCTTACTCTCAAGTCCTAATTTACGTTGATCGTCCCCTCAAAGTTTTCCATATCGAAAATGATCAATTCATCGAGCAAATCATCCTCTCCGATGGCTCTGAGAAAATAGGGTGGAAACGAACGAAATCGGAGTCGCACGGATACGTCGAGTGCTTCCGAGGCAAAGGGGCCGGAAACGGTGTACGTGGCGGTTCGCATTTCAAAAGGGGGGGATGGTTTTATCTTCGATAAAATCCGCTTCCCAGAAAAACAGAATCTCCTCGCCGTCTTCGAAGGGCACCCCGTGAAACAGTGTCAGTTCAGAATCTTCCTCAACCGCACCGGATTTCACAAATTCACTGTGATGATCCAGCAAATCCACCGTGCGGATCACCAACCTCGCATTAACATCAATGACGGAAATCTTGGCTTCGTTTTGATCGCACACGTAAAGCNNTCCCCATCGTCGTTTTTCGCACCTTCATCGATCCAGCGCATCAGCAGGTCAAGCTTATCGGCGCGCAGTTCGTCAGGATTGTCGAGCTTGGTGGTCAATTCGATTAACAGGCTGTTTTCGGAATCAAATGGGATAATGACTTCGCCGCGCTCCCAACCCTTGATCAAATTTCCCATGAATCCATTTGCAGACTTTCCCGAAAAATGTTGGCTGCCTGAGAATCTCTTTATATTCATCTAAGATGACTTGCACATGTTGGCTGAAGCTGATATCGGTAATGTCGGAATAATCTATATCATCATCGGGTTCGGACGGGCTGTCACTGCCGCAGTATTGACTGAAGATAAAGAGCGTACCAAATCCGATGGTCATAAGTCGTTTTTTCATGCTCACTCCTTAATTGGGGTGAATTGGGGTGTTCTATCCAAGAGAAAATCAAGTGCAATTACTCCAGTAAAGTTAGGAATTTTAGCGAGGACTTCCAACGATTTAGTTACAATATTTAAAATTTCCTATTCCAATTGCTTGCTAATTACACATATGTTGGCTAAATTTGTTTATATTGAACTTAAACCTCAGTTACTTGAAAAATATGGAAATCCCTCTTCTAAAAGACATTGTCATCATCTTCGGACTTTCGATTGTGGTGC
>JAABYK010000537.1:0-2319 GCA_011775825.1 Candidatus Zhuqueibacterota bacterium
CGCCAACGACACAACGGACGCATCATTCAGCCCTTTGCTAAATTCTTGCCAGGTATTCCCGAGATCAAACGAGCGAAGCACGTCTCTCCCATTCCGAACAAAGATGGTACCCGCGTCATCGATACCGAGCAATCGGATATAACCAGGTCTGAAACCGATGTCTATTACGCGCCATGTGTCGCCATCCTTCGAGGAACGGAATAGCTTGCTATCAGTGGTAATGAAAAGGTCACCGTTCTTGTGGACCAGCATTTCGTGGACACGAAACTTGCTGGAATCGGAATTCACCGCTTGCCAGCTATCCCCGTTATCCCGTGAACGAAGGATGCCGCCATTGGGGGTACCGACAAAAACATTGCCGTCATCTTGAATGGTCATTGCCCGTATTTGCCTGTCCGTCAAGCTTGAATTGAGAGAATGCCATGTGTCGCCATTGTTCTCGGAGCGGAACAAGCCTCGCCCGGACAAGCTGGTGAACATGTGGCCGTCGTCCGCGATCGTGATCAACCGGACTCGCGGATCTTTCCCCAATCCAGTATTGATTGGAACCCATGAATCGACATTCTCTTCACAGCGTAATATCCCGACCGGACCCCCGAAAGCAAGCGCGATAAAAATATCACCATCCCGGTTGATTTCGATGGAGCGCACACGCGGAGATTCAGACAGTCCACTGTTGAACGGATGCCAGGACTCGCCATTATCCGATGATCGAAACACGCCGCGAACCCGGGTGCCGACGAGAATATCCCCTTCAGGATGCATGGCAATGACATCCACACTGGGGAAATCCTCCGGTAAGCCCGAATTGATGGAGAGCCATCGCTCGCCATTATCGGAAGAGCGGAACAGTCCGGCCTCCGTTCCCAAAAAAATGTTGCCGTTTTCGTGAACGGCGAGCGCGCCAACATTGTCACGGCTTAGCTCCCCACCGAGTCCGGTATTTTGCTGGGTCCAGCTAAGCCCATCGTTAATTGAGCGAAACACGCCGAAATTCGTCCCGGCAAAAACATCCCCGTTGCTGTTGATGGCCAGGGCTTCGATACCGACTGTGCTCAGGAAACCTTTGCTTTGCTCGGTCCAATTTTCCCCCTTATCTGAAGAGCGGTAGACGCCCAAATTCGTTGCCGCCCAGAAATCACCGCTTCTGTTGATTACAATCATTTTGATAAACATCTCTTCTGGGAAATCGGTATTGATTTCGCTCCAGGTTTCGCCATGATTGCGGGATCGATAAAAATCATGTAACGTGACCATAAAAAGACCAGTTTCATCGCTAACCAGAACGGATGGCGAGCCGAGAACCGGCCCGCTGGCTGGCTGCCAAAAATCCGTTTGAGCAAACGTTTTGGAGGAAAGCAGGATGACTAAAATTAAGAGACCCTTCGGAATCAGACGTGAATATCGAGCCATTTTTCCTCCTCGTGAGGTTAGATTGTCAATTGAAATCACAATGTCTCCCACGTCGAGCTTTGAGATTTTTGGTAGTGAGAGATGATTTTGCCGACCTTGTTATTATTCTATTTCAGGTCATCCTCAGCATGTATTTGGGTTAATGGGACTTCGGCCCACACTTCCTCAGGACCTGCCTTCGCTCCCAATATCGCTCCCAATATTCCACCCACGAAGCCGATGCCGATCCCCTCAGCACACCCATCTGATTCCTCGTCCTCCAGGAGACGACACCCTCCCAAGCCACCAGCGGCCACTGTCCCGACTGTCAATCCAAATACAACGCCAACACCAAACCCGATAGCTGCGTTCCTGCCGGTGTAGGACTTTTTGCCCAAGCTTATCTCCAGCTTTTGCAAATAAGCAACCGGGACCATCAAGGTTTTAGGCCAATCTTCCGCAGCGATGACCAACGTGTCTGAGTCAATGCTGACGACGATTCCGACATACTGAGGTTTGGCTGTGTATTGAGTTACATTGACTGCTTCTTTGTGGAAATAACGAGAAGCGGAGACACGGACACGAGTGCCATGAGTGATGACCGGTTGTTCCTTTTGTGCCAGGATAGGGGGATAGAATACAAATGTAAATAATGTAAATATAATTATAATGAAGCTCTTCATTGCCTTTTGTCAATTATGGCATTTGATTTTCTGGCATAAGTCAATCCTATACGAGTCTCTCACTAAAATGCAAACGGTATACCATTTATCAACTCGTGGAGTTTGAAGTAACCAGCCTGCGGTATCCGGATACGATCTTCGTGCAAGATAATCAATTGCCATTTATTTACTGCTGGTTTGTGAACGTTCTTCACTCAGATGTAAAGTTAGCGCACAACATCTCAATCTAATTTGATCTTCTCGT
>JAABYK010000537.1:2337-7276 GCA_011775825.1 Candidatus Zhuqueibacterota bacterium
CGTGCTTAACCAATAAATCGATTCTAATCTCAAATTATTACAAACTTTGCCAACGCTCGAGGATATCTTATGAAACAAGTGGACAAATACCGCGACTTTTATCGCGGAAGACGGTTGAGGTGGCTCTTCCGTTTTGATGTACATTATCGTTGTCGCCGCATCAAAGAAGTTATTCAAACGCTCCACATCGATCCAAACAACAAACGCGTTCTCGATGTTGGGTTTGGCTCGGGACACTTATTAAAAAGCTTGCCCAATTCCTGTATGCTGTACGGAGCGGAGATCTCAGAATCAGCCGTGGAAGAAGCGCGCCGCGATCCGGCCTTCTCCAGGTGGCGGAAGGCAAAGTTCTTCTTGATACACGAAAACATCCTCGACGAGCTGCCACGGGGGCCATTTGACATAATTCTTTCCTCCCATACTCTGGAACACGTCCCAGATGACAAACAACTATTGCAATCCATTTATACCCGGCTCAAAAAAGGAGGATTTCTTTTTCTATTCGTGCCGATTGAAGAACCAAATTACATTCCATTCCACGTTCGCAATTACTCTATGGCCTCGTTTCAAAATGTCGTTCGGAACGCAGGATTCGATATCTTGTTCAGCGAAGGCAGTATGCACATAAATGGTCACATCTGGAAACTAATCACCATCCCAAGCCGACGTCAGTGGGCGATCCTTAAGCCCGTTGTCGATTCGATTCGTCTGGTCACCCTTTCCATGATTCCATATCGGCTCAAGCGACATCTTGATTCCGGCCTGGAAAAGTTGGGGGTTGGGCCTCGCCAGGGTTTTTTGGTCGCCACCAGGTCTCACTAGCTGGAATTCCAACAACTGAGCAGACAGCTTCTGTATAACATTTACATTTTTGTTAGCTTTTGACGAACTGAATTGGAACTGTAGTGGGGGAGGTCGGGAGAGAAGCGCGCCGCCTTTGCTCAAGCAGTTTGATTTGCTTCGATTACTTTCCACGTCTCCGTGTAGTCAGCATAAACTTGCCAGAGCTTGACTTTGCCATTTTCAACAAGTGCTTTCCAGGCTGCCGGGCCACCCACTTCATTTTCAGGTTTCAAACCTTCTTTGCCTTTGTATGTCCCGGAGGTAGAACCAAAAATGGCGACGAGCGGGCCATCCTGAAGAATTGAGTCAATGTTAACCGCATAGTCCGGAAACATGTCGAAATACTTTTGCCAGGCTAAAATCATTTCATCACGACCTGAGGTACGCCTTCCAGTTGCATCAATGAACGTATGGTCTTTGGTCATCAAATTTTCCAGAGTCTTCAGATCGTAGGCATTGATAGCTTCGATAAACGACTTGACTACTGTTATTTCATCGGAGTGCATTCTGAATTCTCTTAGCTAACCTTGTCGGCAAGGGACAGGCCAGAGCAGCGAAGAACATCCGGCCAATCTCTTGACTCTCTTATTGCCCAATCGCTCGTTTACTTATTTGTTTGTAGCCTTTCCAGTCGCTGCAATAGTTTCCGCCCACGTGACTGAACGGCCGGGCTTCCGGTTTCTCCTTCGTCTTTTATGAGCTCGATTACCTCATGCAATATCAAACTGTTTCTTTCTGCAAAAATGGCTACGGACTCCATTGCTGTTACTCTTACAATTTTGCTTTTATGTGACACATAATGCTTAATGCGTTTATTATTTGATGCTCTTCATTTGGGGTGCATTCAAGCCGTGGAGCCATTTGAGCCATGTGCCAGCAGACTTCCAGACATTGAGATTGATGTAGCTTCTGACGTGTGGCTCCTTAGTAGCTTCGGTTGATTTCTAGTCACCTTTTCGATGACATCCGTCGACCTCATTCTCACAATTGGATCGCTGTCATAAAGACCACGAAACACGGCTCCGAAGAGCCACGGGTTTTTCTCCATTTGTTGAATAACTTCGTTGGCCCGCCCAATTGAGCGGACTCATGTTATCGAGACTGCTCTCCGTAATCTCTTTTTTACTATTTCTTCGATTCCCTCTAAATACGGTGTCGGTTTGAAATCAAAACGTTTTTCAAATTTGCTGCTATCGAAAACATAATCCCGATCGTACTGATACATCATCTCGACCAGTTCTTTCATGATGGGAACAACCAATCCGGCGATACGCACCAGAAATTTGGGAAGCACCTGACACTTTGGATCAACGCGCATCTCGTTGGCAATCGCTTCGATCCATTCCTTTCCCGTTAACGGATTTCCGGCCGTTGGTAAATGCCAAACTTGATTGTACGCATCCGGCGTGTTGCCTAATAACGCTGTCGCCTTGCCGGCATCCGGAGTATAAGTGAATGAATGTTTGTATTTCACCGATGCCAGCCAATTGGCTTTCTTGCCTTTGCTAAAGTTTTTGAAGACCATTTCTGTGAGGATACCGGTCTTTTCAATGGCAGGGCCGTAAAAATCTGCCGAACGAACGATAAGCGCCTGCAAATTTCCCTTTTCAACTTCATCTAAGATCATGCGGGCAACTTGTGCTCTGACAGCACCTTTTTTGCTGACCGGGCCGATCGGGGTGTCTTCGGTCATTCGGGCCAGGTAATTCGGATCGTACATGTAAATGTTATCGAAAAACACCAATTTGCAATGATGCGTCTTACACGCATCGACCACATTTCGCATCAAAGTTGGCCAGGTGGTTTGCCAGACTTTTGTCTTATAAGGCAAACCCACGGTGAGATAAACAATGTCCGAACCCTCGACTGCTTTTAACGCATCTTCTGATTTGGTCAGATCCGCTGAAAGCAACTGATCATCGGGATTGACTGACCGGGGATTGCGACTCACCAAACGGACGTCGTTGGTGTGGTTTTCGAGTGCTTTGGCCAGCTCAACGCCGATAGCGCCGCCTGAGCCTAATATGGTTTGCAATGGTTTAGACCTCAAGAGAAATTCACAGGGATAAGTGTTTGAGTGGAAAGCGGCTCACAGTACGAACTTAAATATAAGTAGCCTTTGGAGTGCTGAAGCCATGCTTCAGCTTTGTATCCTACGACTGTAAGTGCGTAGCTAAGCTAGCCGAGCCTCAGGCGTCATAAAGTGCAAGCATGGCTTGCGCACTCCAAAATTACATCCAGTCTTTATCGGGTTCAAAATCATCAATTATCTTAATCCTATCATAACGGAATGATTCAACCTTCCGGCGAAAAGCAGGCTCAGTCTGAGCTTGAAACCAGGCCGCAGAGCAAAAAGGGTAATCCTCCGCTTTTTGCACTAATCCATGCTTAACCGCGTTGTTATGCACGTAATTCAAGCGTGGATAGTAGCTCTTTTCAAACGTCAGACAAGTATCCCAGTATTGAAACCAAACCTGACGCCCGGAGGTCCCATCAAGTTTGTTCACTTCACGGGAGGTCTGAGAATGCAACCTCTGAATCATGGACTTCAGTGTCGTAGCGTCTTCTGGAGATTTTGCTATGAAATGATAGTGGTTGGAGAAAACCGCCCACGCCTGTACCGACCAATTATAGTCATCTAACGCTTCTAAGAGGACTTTGTTTAATAAGCGCAATCGTTCACGGCCTCGAAAAAAATGTTGTTGGTGTAGCGTAGAAGCCGTCACGATGTACATTGTACCTGGCACAAAAATGTGCTCTGGACGATGATGCCAGCGCCTGGAAGACTTTTGTTCCATTTCCATCGCCTCCTTTCCTTTGGGGTGCTGAAGCCATGCTTCAGCTTTTTATTGTGTCCGCACAGGTCTTTATGTTTAAAGAGAAATCGCTTTTGGACTGTTGAGCTTGGCTTCAACTTTGAAAGGCGCAAGCATGGCTTGCGCACTCCAAAGACGCCCGTCTGCAAAGATTGCTTTGCTGAGAAGCGGTCGCAATAACATAAAAATCGCGTTTTCGGTCAATCACTAATTATGACAATATCCGCAGAAACCAAGCCCGAACTGCTGAGTGTTGGTATGGCAGGAATAACAGATGGCCGCATCGTCATTGTGAAAATCGGAGTCTTCGCTAAAGCGGTTGGCGAATCCGGTCTCGTGGGTTTTGGGGTTGGTGCCGCGGATTCCGTCAAAGTCGGTGTGACAAAGCAGACACGTGGGGTCGTCGCCTTCGGTGCTGTGACAGCCGGCGCAGTTTTCGATGTCGCGTTTGGCCAGCTCTGCATGCCGCCCGCCGCCGGTTCCGACCACACCGGCCAACGCACCCCAATTGGGGCCGCCGTGCCAAAGCGGTTTTTGGGCTACATCCACGCCCTCGGCTTCGTGACAGTCCTGACAGAAACTGCGGGTTTCGTGGCAGGTGGCGCATTCCTGTGAACGACCTTCTGCTTCCAGCGGGTGGGTGAAACGATAGTTCAAGTCATGGACTCGAGAAATGAGCAAACCTTTGGTGCCGCCACCCGTGGATGGGAAAAATGGCGTAAACACGTCCGATGACGAGCGCACCAGGGAAGCGCCTTCGTGACACTCCGCGCAATCGTTCTCGGTATGGCAGATGCCGCACTCTTCGCTGTCGAGTCGGGTGATATTTTTGTGAGTCACCAGAAAATCGGGTGTGTGATCAACGGGACGCAGGTTGAGCGTACTTGTGTGACAACTGCCGCATTCCAGACTGGCCTGCTGATTGTCATGGCAAGACGCACAATCCTGCATCGTCGGCATGCTTTCGGCATTGGCATAATCGACGTCATTCAAATTGGGGTGGCAGGTCTCGCACTCCATGTCGGCTTCTTCCACGTGGAACTTGTGGTTAAACATGATGTCTCTCGGCGGATTGGCAAAAAGCTGCCAGGTATCCTCATCTTCATAGTGACACAGGGTGCAGTTTTCTTCCGTTTCCACATCGTGGCACACGGCACATTCTTCTTTGGTTACGAGCAAATTGTCGCCCGCTGATGTGCTCTCGGCCGCGCGCGTGTGACAATCCACACAAGCGGTTCCCACCTCTTCCTGATGATACTTGTGCGAAAACTTGATGATGT
>JAABYK010000551.1 GCA_011775825.1 Candidatus Zhuqueibacterota bacterium
CGTATTACCAATATCGCGAAGTGATTTTAAAATGTTGATCAATCGATCGTTGTCACGGGGATGCAATCCGATAGTGGGTTCATCCAGTACATAAAGGCTCCCAATCAGCGAGCTGCCCAGCGAATTTGCAAGGCTGATGCGCTGAGCCTCACCACCGCTTAATGTTTTGGCTAATCGATTTAACGTAAGATAGCTGAGTCCAACTTCATCAAGATATTTGAGTCGTTTACGGATTTCAAAGAGGACCTGTTCGGCCACTTCTTTTTCAAACTCCGTGAGCTTAAGGTTTTCGAAAAAATCCCGGGCGTGGCCGATGGTCATTTCCGCGACTTGGCCAATATGTTTATCGTTTACTTTCACATATAATGCATCTTTTCGCACCCGATAGCCTTTACAGTCGGGGCAGCGACTATACCCGCGATAACGCGAGTAGAATACGCGCATATGTACTTTGTACGATTGGCTTTTGACCTCCTCAAAAAATGGACGAATGCCAATATATTCGTCTTTACCTTCCCAGATTATTTCTTTGACCTCATCATCCAGCTCCTGATAAGGAGTATCAATAGGCAGGCTGTATCGCGCAGAAACTTTAATGAGATCGCGCAGATGCCTGCTAAACTTTTCGCCACTGTAGGGAGCAATAGCTCCGTTGCGAATCGTTTCTTCGGGATCGGGAATAACCAAGTCTTCGTCGATACCCGAAACCTTGCCAAATCCTTCACATTTATCACAGGCCCCAAACGGATTATTAAAGGAAAACATCTGGGGAGTGGGCTCGGTGAACTCCATGCCGTCGCGTTCAAAACGCTCACTAAACTTAACTTCTTCGCCATCGCGAATTTTTACCGAACAGCGTCCACTGCCTTCCTGAAAAGCTGTTTCCAGGGATCCTGCGATCCGTGTTCGTGTGTCTTCATCATCTTTTAGGATCAAGCGATCTACAAGAACCCGATAGTTGTCCGCATTGATATTATTGGGATCCACATCATCGGTGGTGAGATCTAAAATACTTTCGTCATCGATATGGAGCAGTCGCGGGTAGCCTTTTTCTTTTAACACCCG
>JAABYK010000152.1:0-388 GCA_011775825.1 Candidatus Zhuqueibacterota bacterium
TATAGACATGCTGCGCCCCTTGTCCAGGAAGCATGAAAACCACAGGTCTTTCTCCTTGCTCCTGGAAGGCAGTAAAGGCGCTTTTTGAGTCCTTTGATGAAAAACCCCTAACCGCCTCATCAATATCCCGGCATACCAACATGCGACGATGGCTGAAATCTCTCCGACCAATCTGGAGTGTGTAAGCTACGTCAGCCAAATTGAGATCCGAACGATTTTTTAGCTCATTAACCAGATTTGTTGTCTGTACCTCCAGTGCTGCTTTTGTTCTAGCCGAAAGAGGCAACAATTGAAAGGTACGCGAATCACCAGACTTCGGAAGTTGTGGTGCTTCTTCGAGAATAACATGGGCATTGGTCCCTCCCATACCAAAAGAACTCACTCCAGC
>JAABYK010000152.1:465-1289 GCA_011775825.1 Candidatus Zhuqueibacterota bacterium
AACGGTCTTGATAAAACCGGTTACGCCAGCAGCCGTATTTGTATGTCCGACGTTGCTCTTTACCGCCCCAATAGCACAAAAGCCCTTCTTCTCTGTCCCGGTACCAAAAGCTTGAGTCAAAGCAGCAACTTCAATCGGGTCCCCCAGTTGAGTTCCGGTCCCGTGTGTTTCTACAAAGGTTACAGTCTCTGGAGGGACATCTGCAATGGCCAATGCTTCAGCAATCACATGCGACTGGCCGTCCACACTAGGCGCAGCAAAGCCAACTTTTAAAGAGCCGTCATTATTGACAGCAGAACCTTTGATTACTGCATGAACGTAGTCTCCCTCCTCCAGAGCATCCGCCAGACGTTTTAAAACAACGATTCCGACGCCGTTTCCGCCAACCGTTCCATCTGCTTTCGCATCAAATGCCCGACAATGCCCATCAGAAGAATGAATTCCTTCTTTATGGTAAAGATAGCCTTGCTTTTTCAGTTCTGTGATGGACACCCCTCCCGCCAAAGCCATGTCACATTCCCCGTTCAACAAACTCTGGCAAGCGAGGTGAATAGCAATCAAAGAAGTCGAACAAGCGGTCTGCACATTAATACTTGGTCCCTTGAGATTCAGTTTATAAGACACGTTTGTCGGTAAAAAATCTTTATCATTCGAAAGGCTCGTCTGTATAGCGCCAACGGATTTCAGCACACCCGGGGTAGGGATGAGATTATTCAATAAATAATAATTCTTTCCGACGCCGCCAAAGACGCCGATCAAACCATTATACTTGTTCGAATCGTAGCCGACGCGTTCGAGAGCTTCCCACGCAACCTCCAGGAAGA
>JAABYK010000008.1 GCA_011775825.1 Candidatus Zhuqueibacterota bacterium
GGCCACCGCCCGGGCTGGAGAGCGGGCTCGCGAAGTGGGAGTACGAAAAGTCGTCGGTGCCCAGCGCAGACAATTGATCGCGCAATTCCTGGGAGAATCGATGCTAACGGTAACATTTTCGATGCTGCTGGCAATCGGTTTTTCAGAACTGGCTCTGCCTCTGTTCAATGAATTTGCCGGAAAATCGATTGAGATCAACCTCTTTTCCGGTGGCGGGGGACTTCTTGCGGGCTTCGTGAGTCTGACATTGATCCTGGGGCTTTTGGCGGCAACCTATCCAGCGTTTTTTCTCTCCTCATTCAAGCCGGTCAAGGTTCTTAAAGAGTCTGTTGCCAAAATCGATACCGGCACGCTTTTTCTACGAAAAGGATTGGTTACGCTTCAATTCACCGTCTCCATCATTCTAATCGCCGGTACCATCATCGTGTACAACCAGCTTGACTATCTGCGGTCGAAAGACATCGGCGCCGAAACCGATCAGGTGGTGCTCATCCCGGTTCAGACTTCGGCGATTTCAAAAAATTATGAAGCCATCCGAACCGAATTGCTACGCTCCAGTGACATCAAAGCAGTCACCACCTCCAACCGCAGAATCGGCCGGGATATCAACAGCGGTACCTTTTATTCGATCATCAATGATAAAGGTCAAAAAGTGAGCAGCCGGTTAAGCAATATCTGGGTCGGATGGGAATTCTTCGATCTTTACACCATCAATATTATGCACGGTCGCGGCTTCTCGCGTGCGTTCCCCGCCGACACCACAAGTAACGCCGTCATTATGAATCAGGAGGCCGCAAGGGTGCTTGAGATCAATCCCCAACAAGCCATAGGCAAGGCAATTTCGGCTGGCCAGTATTTCAGAGGCACCATCATCGGTGTCGCTGAAGACTTCCATTTTGAGGCGCTCTACAACAAGATCAAACCGATGGTCTTCATCCTGAATCCGGGTTATATCTCCTATGTATCGGTCAAAATTGCCAGCCAGAACGTCTCCGAGACCATGAACTATATTCAAAACGAATGGAAACAGTTTGAGCCGGATCGCATTTTCCTCTCCCACTTTTTGGATGAAGATCTCCACCAGCTATATGTGGCAGAAGAACGATTCATGAAGGTGTTCACCATTTTTACGTTCCTCGCTATTTTTACAGCCTGTCTTGGTGTGTTCGGGCTGGCGAAATTTACCGCAAGCCGACGCACCCGCGAGATTGGTGTGCGCAAAGTATTGGGTGCCAGCGCTGCCGATATCGTAAAATTACTCTCCAGCGAGGTCGTCCGCCTTACTGGTGTGGCATTTTTAGTAGCCGTACCGATTGCCTATGTGGTGATGAACCGCTGGCTGCAGCAGTTTGCCTATAAAACATCCGTGAGCATTTGGATTTTTCTTTTGGCAGGATTTGCTGCCGCACTGGTTGCCTGGCTTGCGGTAAGCTATCAGTCGGTCAAAGCAGCGATGATAAATCCCGCTCGAAGTTTGAGAAATGAATAAAAGGCAAAGTCCCTGGGCTCTGAGTTCAGCAGCGATCAAAGCGGCGCTGCCAATCCGCTGGATTCTCTGCGTTATGAATAGTCAGCAACGAAATAGCTAAAGATTATTTTTGGCAATTAGAAAAAGGAAAGAAAATGACTTTCTCTCAGACAATTATTCTCATGCTGTCGGGTTTGATCTTAAGTTTGGTTTCAAGTAACACACCAAGTTCCAATCAAGACGTTCGCATCTCCTTTTCCGATACTTTTGAGGACGGAAGCGGCAAGTGGGATTTCAATATGACAGAAAACGTCGAGATTATCGACTCTGGCGATCCGATGCACAGCCAGGTGCTGGCGCTCACACCGGGCGGCGAATTCGTCCGTGCTTTGATCAAAGGGTCTGAGGGATGGAACAAATACAAAATCGAAGCCGATTTCAGATTCCCTACTTCCGGGCACAGCTATTTCGGCTTAATTTATCACTACAACCGGACTGATGCACGCATCGATTTTGGGAGCCTTTATGTCAAAGGCAACGGCAGTTACATTCGCGTCAACCCGCGCCGGGATTACAATGCCCAGCGCACCCTCTATGAAGAGTACAAGACTCCCTTAACTGGCGCAGATGCCATCGTCATCGGCCAATGGCATCATTTCAAAGCGGAAGTCATCGATTCGGTGTGTCATTTTTATGTCGACGATATGGTCACACCAAAGGTCACGTTCGATGCGTTCGAGTTCAACTCGGGGCGGCTCGGGTTCAAGCCGCGGGTGGTGGGAGAACCCGTCTGGATCGATAATGTGATTGTGTCCGCCATTTCCAACTTCAGTTATTCCGGACCAAATCTCCCAGAGGGCATCATCTACCAGCCGGAAAACCTGCTCACGGATTGGCACGTGATGGGGCCGTTCTGCGGCACAGTCCCCGAGCTGGAAAACGACGGCTTTCTGCCGGAGAAAAGCTACTCGGAACGTGGGTCTGAATATCGCTGGAAACGATTCCTCACGGATAAGCGTGGCTGCGTCGTGAGCGGGCGTCTCACCGAGTTCATCGGTGGACGAAATGTCGCTTATTTTTACACGACAGTTCATGCTGAAGAAAAACAAACGGCCATTCTGCATATCAGCTCAAACGAGCAGTTGGCTATCTGGTTCAACGATGAGTTTCTGGGATATGATGATGCGGCGCGCTACGCCTGGTACGACTTCTGGAAAAATTCCAAGCACGAAGGTGTGCGCGGACAAGTAGAACTCGACGAGGGGGAGAATGCTTTGCTCATTCGTGTGCGCGGTGGCAAATATGCAGGCGGCGGCTTTTTTGCTCATATTGATAAAAAGCAAAGTGAATGAGCCAAACTGATTTTTTGTTTCAGGTGGCAACAAATCAACTCATTGCGTTTTCACAAGAACTTGGAACATCAATCCCGTACAATAGCAGAGCGATAAGGGCACTCACCACCTCGAGCAAATCATCTAAAAAGGAGAATGCATTTGTATCGAATATTTCTTTTTTTATGCCAATGCTTGATGGCATCGATCCTGATGGCACAATCGCCGCTAACGAATCTCAGCAATCATCCGGCGATGGATCGCGAACCCGCCTGGTCGCCGGANNTTCTCTTCTTGTCCCAATGCCTGATGGCATCTATCCTGCTCGCTCAATCGCCGCAAATGAATCTCAGCAATCATCCGGCGATGGATCGCGAACCGGCCTGGTCGCCGGACGGTTCACGGATTGCCTTTGCCTCTAATCGCGATGGAAACTGGGAAATTTATGTGATGCACACCGACGGAAGTCATGTCACGCGGTTGACAAGCAATGATGCTTCCGATTTGGTCCCATCCTGGCATCCGGACGGAACATCCTTGCTTTTTGAATCGGATCGCGACGGCAACCTGGAGATCTATCGAATGGACGCGGACGGGAGTCAGCAGACTCGTTTAACCCAACATGATTCGCTCGATACAATGGCGCGGTACTCTCCCGATGGTAAACATATCCTCTTTAGTTCGAAACGAACCGGCAACTGGGAAATCTATGTGATGAATGCGGACGACGCCAGTTTGCTTCGATTGACGGATGAGCCCACCCGCGATCTCTGGGGACAATGGTCGCCGGATGGCTTGCAAATCACCTTCTTCTCCCGGCGAGACACAAATGGCGCGGGCGATGACATTTATATTATGGAGACAGACGGGACAAATGTGAGACGGCTCACCACGCACCCGGCGCATGAATTCTGCCCGGCGTGGTCACCGGACGGGTTAGCCATTGCATATGCATCGAATGTTGATGGGGGACGCCCGGAAATCTATATCATGAATGCCGACGGCAGTGACCAACGACGTTTAACGACAAACCAAGACGGCGACACCCACCCGGCCTGGTCACCGGATGGCACAAAGATCGCCTGGTCTGCGTTTCGCGATGGGAATTATGAAATTTACGTTATGGAGGTACCGCGCTCGCAATAA
>JAABYK010000284.1 GCA_011775825.1 Candidatus Zhuqueibacterota bacterium
CGACTGTTGATGGTCGGCGCATCCTTAGACGCCAAATAGTAGGCGGGCGCGCTCATCAGCTCCGTATCGCCTTGCACGGTCAGTTGCGTGAGCAGCGCCTTTTTGTAACCGGGCGTCATGTCTTCTTCGGATTCCACCATGAAGCCGTTGCGAATTTTCTCTTTGAGTTCCTCTTCTGCTTTGCCGTTTTTTGCTTGTTCTTTTGGCATACAATCCCTCAATGACTTGATTTCTATCCTGGATTATTCATAAATTTTTGCCACAAAGACACTAAGCCCCTATTATTGTTAAATTTCTAAAGAAAATTCAATTCCAACTGAGTTTTATCGATGTTTTTTCTTTATTAAGTGTTTTTGCCATAATGTCTTATTCTTTAAAAACTTGTGAAACTTCGTGTCTTTGAGCCTTTGTGGTTATGAATTTTTCAAGCTCTCTTAATTTCAATATACTATGACTCCAAACAAAAATCAAGCAAGAATTCCCGGCAGCGGCTCGCAATGTAAAACCTCAGTTACGAAGGGGGAGCCCCCATATGTGGGTCGGTTTACAAACCCGATGGAGTCGGCTGAAGCCGACTAATTGGGGTCTTCCAAAACAAAGTCAGTCATCTTTAGATGACTTGAGCACTGAGCCAGAAATTTTTAATTTCTGGCGGACTGGCTTGACATTTTGCCAGGAAGTCACTGCCTTTTCAAAACCTTAACTGACAGGGACGACTCCCACCTTTTCACAGGGCGCCAACACATGTCTGTATCGTACCACGTACACATAACGACAACACAAAAAGGCAAGGGCTTTCGCGTCATCTGGACCGACAAAGCAAAGAACTCCGAAGAGCCCGCTCTTTGAAAAGCCGATATGTGTGGTGCCCCTGCTACTCTGGCTCATTTCGCTCTACGCCTGCCTGCAGGTGATGGTGACCCAGGAACACAGCATCTTCCTGCACTCCCCGGACGACATCCGCCACAAATCGGAGAGAATCCTGACCGCCAAACAGAAGCATTTAAAGTGGGCGTTTGCCACACTGGCCGCGGGACTCATTCTGGTCTTGGCTCTGCTCGTGTTTCGCGCAAGTCTTTAAAAGCCCCTCGTACTGCAAACGTCTCGTTTGCAATTATTCGGGGTTACACATCCCGAAAGCGCATTAAAGTCCCTCGGACGCCCGTACTGCAAACCTCTCGTTTGCAGCTTTCCTAAATTCCCACATCGGCTGTCGCGAAGCCCCCACACCCTCCGTCACTTTCATCTACCCTGTTTGCGCTCCCCAAATTGAACCATTCATCCCCTTGATTCGACCGTTCGTCGGATTGGGGTTAACTCGTCGCCTTTGGTTTCGTATCTTCAGTCGCAATTAGTCCTGAACGAAAGTCTTAAAAATGTTGTCATTGCGAGGGAGGAACGACCGAAGCAATCTCCTGCCGTGCCCAATAAGGAGATTGCTTCGCTGAGAAGCGCTCGCAATGACATAAAAAATCGAGTTTTCGGTCAGACTAACTAAAAATCATTTTCTTTTTAATGACTAAAGGAGGCTAAGATGAAACACTTAACCCTATTTATGTTTCTGGCGGCAAC
>JAABYK010000013.1 GCA_011775825.1 Candidatus Zhuqueibacterota bacterium
CAGCACATCCGCTCACGCGGTCGCTTGCCCTGTCGCGAGGCCATGCATGTGTTTGAGGCTGTGGTCAGCGCTATCGATTACATTCATCAGCAAGGGATCGTTCACCGAGACATCAAACCGAACAACATCAAGATTAGCTCATCCGGACAAGTGAAATTGCTCGACTTCGGCATCGCGCGAGCAAGACGCACTCCCAGACTCACCGTAGCCGGTAGCGTCGTTGGGACGGCTGAGTATCTCGCACCGGAACGCATCAAAGGCATTGAGAACGACAAACGCTCTGACATTTGGGCCTTAGGGATACTGCTTTATGAAATGGTTACAGGAAGGGTTCCATTTCAGTCGCAAGATGCTATGCGTCTGTATGCTAAGATAATCAAACAGGATTATGTGCCGCCAAGCCAGCTTGCACCGGGAGTGACACCCGAGGTAGAAGCCATCATTGAAGGCTGTCTGAATAAAAATTCTCGTAATCGCTATCAGACGACCAGCAAGCTATTGCTCGATGTCAAGCGTACAAACAATGGAAGTTCAGTCATACATGGAAGGAATTATCCTCAAAACGGCCGTCAAAATATGAACGAAATGCGCAGGCGGGTCGAAGAACCCTTCGTCTATCTAGCCAAATTGTGGAGGGTTAACCTTGTATACGTGTTGGCTACGCTTGCACTGATTTTGATCACGTATTCAGCGTTTCAAACCTTAAGCCAGGATGTCACGAGCAGAGGACGGTCGGTTGCCATTCGAATTGGCGTGACAAACGGGCCGGCTCATCTCTGGATAAACGGAAAAGAAACTGCGATGATTACCGAAAACAGGCCTTTCGAACTGCAGGCCACGATGGGAGAACACCTCGAGATAACGTTGGTGAAAGAAGGATATCGTGAGAAGCAAGCGAGAATCAAGGTTACGGGGGAAAAAAATGAATATTATTTCAAAATGGATGCAAAAGCAGAGACCAGTTGAAGTTGAGTCAACTCTGAGAATAGTGGGACATGTGCTGTCGGACCCGGGTTGTCTTCGAAAACAAAATCAGGATAGCTGCAAATTCATTCAACCAGGGAGCAAAAAACTGATGCGAACTAAAGGTGTCCTGATGATCATCGCCGATGGGATGGGTGGGCATCCCGGTGGTGGAAAAGCCAGTCGGTTAGCGACTGAAGTCATTGAAAGAGTTTATTATGGGGCTTGTTCCAATAGCGGCAAGTCTCTGAAAAAGGCGTTCGAGCGAGCCAACGCTAGCATTTGGAACTTTGCCCGCAAGAACACCCCCTGGCGTGGCATGGGCACAACTTGCACGGCTGCGGTCGTTAATGATAGCCGAGCCTTCGTGGCCCATATCGGCGACAGTCGCATGTATCTCGTGCGTGAGGATGAGATTTACCAGTTGACAGAGGATCATTCTACGGTCATGGATATGGTGCGAAAGGGCATGCTTGACAAGAACGATGCCAAAAACCATACGGATAGAAATGTCATCCAGGCGGCACTTGGGATGAATCGCAGTGTTTCTGTTACCACCTGGCCACATCCATTACAGTTGAAACCGGATGACGGCTTCATTCTATGTTCGGATGGTTTGCACGAAGCGGTAAGTTGTGAAGAAATGAAGAACGTTGCACAGTGCCATGATCCTGCTGCAGCTTGCCAAGAACTAATCGAAATGGCAAAGCAGCGCGGAGGTCCGGATAATATAACGGTTGGGATTATCAATGTTCGAACAGACCCAGGCGGTTCTGGCGCATCACCCGTTGCAGAGCCAAATTCTTAGCGTCAAGTGAGCCAGACCCGGGAAGGAATGGTTAAAATGACTGAGCAAACAAAACCATATATTTTCATTAGTTACTCGTCTCGTGACAAAAGGAAAGTAGTCCCCGAAATCAAACGGCTTCAACGGGATCGTTTTCGTATCTGGAACTTCCTGGGCATTATTGCCGGCCAAAACTGGACTCAGGAGACGGCGCTCGCGTTGGACAAAGCGGATGTCTTCTTGGTGTTCATTAGCAAAAACGCGGCTAAGTCGGAGCAAGTACGTAAAGAGATTATTTACGCGGTTTCAAGAAAAAAACGCATAATTGCCATTCATATAGAAGAAACACAGCTCCCGCCCGACCTCGCGCTCCAGCTCGGGGACCTACAGGCTATCCTGAAATACAAAATAACCGACGATTATTACTATTTGAGTCTGAGACGTATTCTGGGTTCGGAGCTACGTGAGCCGGAACGCCTCCGGACACCTGAAAAAGTAAAGAAATCAATTGACTCAAAAGATAGACAAAGATTACCAAAGAGTAGAACCAGGAATAACGGTACCAGACTATTGAGAGCAACGCCCATTTTGGGCGGGCTAACTGGTATTGCACTGGCTCTCTTTTTCTTGCGTGCAAACGATTCGGGAAACAATGATGTTCGTAGCATTACGCCTTTGCGTGACCGAGCAGAGCTGCCCCATCTTTCCAAATCTGGGGCTAGGCAGGAGATCAAGAAGTATTCTTTCTTCTGTTATTGTGGAGAGACCTGGGGCAATCCACAAGGGGCAGGTTTTCCGAACATGTTCAAAGATTACGGCAACGGCCTGATCTATGACCAGAAAACCGGTCTCTTATGGCAAAAACTGGGGTCCTACAAAGCGGTTACCTATACTAACGCAAAAGACTACGTTGCCCGTCTCAACAGCGACAGCTTTGCAGGGCAAACGGACTGGAGAATGCCAACTTTAGCCGAAGCTATGTCGCTTGTAGAGCGCGAAAAAACGCGTGGTCTTCACATAGATGGACGCTTTGACAAACTTCAAAGCTCTTTGTGGACCATCGATCAGCTAAACAAGGATTGGGTGTGGACAGTTGATTTGCAGAAAGGGCAGTGTAAACCCACGCGCATCTTCGATAAAGACTACGTGCGCGTGGTGGCAAGATTAAAGAAATAGACTCATTAACGCTTGGAGGCAGTCATGAAAATCATGAAAACTAATTTCCGTTCAATAGGCCAGGCAAGCCTTGTGTTTATAGTCTTGGTTTCAAGCATTTACACGGGCTGCACCGGCGGCAAGAAAGTGATCGTATTATCGCAATCCAAAAGGCTTAGTATACTCTGGGAGTACGGCGAGCGATACTACCAGGAAGAGAAATATCAGCAAGCGATACCACTCCTGAAGAAGGTTACCGAGCTGGACAAGAATCGTGACTATCCAAACTCTTACACCTATCTGGCGCGTTCCTATCTGCAGGTAGGTAAGATCGATTCATCGCAACTGACATATAAGTTCGGTGTAGACGTCTATCCCACAAATCGCGACCTTTACTTGGGACTGGGCCAAATCTTCTACATCAGGCAGCAGCCTCATAGGGCTATCTCTGAATACAGAAAAGCCCTCGCACTCCGCGGCAACGCTCTCGATGTCTTGAAACGTCTGGCTGAGCTGTATTTGCGAACCGATCAGGTCACCGATGCTCTTTGGGCCTACGAAAAAATAGCGGCGCTTGAACCAGATAATGTTGAGGCGCGTGAGATCGTCAAAGTGTTGCGGAAAAGGGCGATTGAAGTCACACTGAATTTAAGCGCTTTGCTAAAAATGCTTGAAATCGATCCCAACAATGTCGAGTTGTTGCTTCGAGCTGCTAAGGCCGCCAGACGGGCGGGTGAATACGAATCTGCTATTGATTTTTACAGGCAGCTCTACAGCCTGATACCGGAGAGTAAGCAAATAGTTATGGCTTTGGCGACCTGCTATTATGAAGCGGGTCAATTGAGCAACGCCCGCAACTTTGCCCAAAAAGCGGCAAAGCTCGAACTGCAATACGGAGACGCATTTGTTTTGATTGGCAAAGTGTATGAAAAAGCCGTGAGCTTTTGTCAAAAGGAGTCTGGTCGGAGCGCGAACAAACTGAGCTACTATGATAAGCTTGTCTACAAGAAAGCTAACGAAGCCTATAAGATGGCCCTTGACGATCCCAAAGCACGCAAAGAAGCGCAACGACGGATGTCTCTTATCAAAGACAAATTACCAACCCAGGAGGATGATTTTTTACACTCGGACAAGCAGATCTCCGACAGGCTATGCTACAGTTGGATGGAATCATGAACTTGCGGATTCCAGAACGCTTACTTGTCATTCATCGGACTACGGTCACAACTGAGCACGGCGCCATTTTGGAAATTCCCGCCAAACTTCCGGAGGCCGTGGTCAAAAAAGTCCA
>JAABYK010000558.1:0-872 GCA_011775825.1 Candidatus Zhuqueibacterota bacterium
CCTCAGATTCGCGAATTTCTATATTCACCCGGTCAAATCCATCTGTTAATTCACTGATCGATTTTTTCATCTCTTTTCTCTCATCTTCTTCATCAACGCCGGCTTTTACCAGACGAAGAATTTTCAGTTCAGCATCTAAAAAGCGGGCGATTCGAATCCCAATCTCAAGCCCAAGCCAGGCATGGAGACCGCCACCCCATGGCAGTACAATAGAATTGATATCCTTCAGTCCACGATCTTTTAACACGGCAAGATCGGCTCTCAAATTTTTCAAAACACGCTGAACCGGCGTATTGTAAATGCGCCCAACGCTGAAACCGCCCTGCCATCCCATCAACATCAGATCGGCACGGCGTTCTTCGGTTTCATTAATCAATCCCTGGAAAATATCATGGGCTGCCTCAGATACAGATTCAAACTTGGTTTTGGCAAGCATTTTAACATTTTCAGTTCGTTCGGCTTCCTCTTCTCTTCGGGATTCCTGGGCAATTTTTTCGATACTCTCGCGTACCGTCTCTTTCTCACTCAATTTTCTANNTCTTTGGTACCTGTGGCGATTAACTGCCCCAGCTTCAGAAGATCACCTTCGGTTGCAGGGTTTGCCAAAGCGGCTACTACATTTCTTGGAGATGTAGAACTGAGCGTTCTAACTGTAGGAACCCACTCCTCTGCCTCATCAACATGGTGCTCTGTGGGAAGCCAAAATACGCCCATTCCATGTTCATTCCACTTCTCTTTGAACTGAGGAACAGCATGGTCAAAATCTACTCTTGAACGTCCCCAAATTGCATACCAGCCCAGGCTGGCAACAATCAAAACAACTACGGCAACTTGCGCAAACGTACCGGAATAGATGATGATCACCAGGCACC
>JAABYK010000558.1:966-1154 GCA_011775825.1 Candidatus Zhuqueibacterota bacterium
TAGGGTGTCAGCAGTTTTTCGTGAATAGCACTCAACCAGTTCGGAACCATTCGGTCGCGGGCCATGGCAAGGTTGATCCTTGAAGAGGCTAATATACTAGCGTTAGCTGATGAAAGTGTAGCTAACAGCCCCGCAATGATAATGGCAATGGCGCCAGGACTACCCAAAATAGTTCTGGCTGCGGTCGT
>JAABYK010000631.1:0-159 GCA_011775825.1 Candidatus Zhuqueibacterota bacterium
TCTATGTCCCAAGGAAAAGAAAAAACTTCGAACATTCGTTGCCTCTTGGGTAGACCTATTGAGTAATGCTTGTAGTTCTTTGGAACGCACTTTGCCAACAGCCAAAATCCCCAACCCATGCCCGTGGAAAAATTCAAAGTGCGGATAGCGTGGTTTTAT
>JAABYK010000631.1:292-611 GCA_011775825.1 Candidatus Zhuqueibacterota bacterium
GGGGGTCTCCTTGCCAGGTGTCAATGGCATAGCATCGCGTCGGCAAATTCAGTTCTTTGACGGCTTGGCAGAAAGCACAGTAGGAATCTCCAGACTGAGTTCCCAATTCGACAATTAGTTTTGGTTTCAGGATATCCACTAAGAACATTGCGAACGGGATGTGCTGATGCCATGCAGACAAAGGTGTAAGTCGTCGTGGTTTTACGAAGCAGATGGGATGGCCAACCAGATTGAGCTTGTTCATGCTCGCTTGCTCAGCTTTGTACGGAATTGCTGATAGGGGGACCGAACCAAGTCGACTACGACTTGAACATCCCGG
>JAABYK010000631.1:616-1036 GCA_011775825.1 Candidatus Zhuqueibacterota bacterium
TGCTGGGTTTCATGCTTTTCGTGATTCGCCCGACCAGGGTTTCCGTTTCCCTATCGAAGGGCCTTATAACAATCTCCGCCTTCAGTGGTCAACAGAAAACGAGCCCAGGATTGCCGACAAACATGCTGCAATGACTACAATTGCTAGGAAAAAAATCAACACTTGCACTGAGCATCATAGACTGAGGAGAAGAAAGCCGGGAATAACCGCCAGATGACCCCGTCTAGATTTGGAATTTTGAGGCTAAAGATCGGAACCCTCAGTGTGCTTACTCAACTTGCTCGACAGCCCGAGTCGGTTGATAGAGTGTTTTTTTGTAGGCCGGTACGCCGAATACATCTCCGGTAATACTAACTATGCCTTGCGCCTCTTCCAGCATTTTGAGCCAACGGATGTTGTAATATCTTGGATTATCGAAGT
>JAABYK010000655.1 GCA_011775825.1 Candidatus Zhuqueibacterota bacterium
CGCGCTCCCATTCTGGAGTTTTGTCATTGGTGGCCTAGTGCTTCGCCAAATTAATTTCTACGGATAAAGGCGCGCCAATTTGGTTCGCGCCTTTGTCACGTCAAAGTCCCAGTTAATGGTTGCCTTTTGTTCATTTCGCTGCTGTGTCCAATTCCGGGTAATCACCCGCAACTGATGATCGTCACCAACCCGCTGCTTAAGACACTGCCTACTCAAAATGGATATTTCGATCTCGGCCATGTTAAGCCAGGAGCCGTGCTTGGGCGTGTAATGAAATTCCAACTTGCGGGCAATGCGCCGCGCCTCTTCAGGCTCAAATGCCGCGTACAATGCGCCAAATGTGTGGGTGTTGAGATTGTCCAACACGACACGGATGATCGTGGCATCCGGGAAATGCACATCGACCAGGTCTTTCATACAGTGAGCAAAGTCCACTTTCGTCCGGTGGCGGGTTGCTTTCACCTCGCGCCAACCAGCCAAGGGCTGACACATGACAAACAAGTTGGCTGTGCCATTGCGTTGATATTCATAGTCATAGCGGCGAACCTGTCCCGGTTGGGTTGGTATCGGCTCATAAACATCACCCAACAATTGCACCGGACGTTCATCAAAACATACCTGCGGATAGGCTGTATCCAACGGCAAGGCATAGAGATCGAGAACATCTTCCATGCAAGCCACAAATTCGCTGCCCACAGTTGGAATACACCACTGTTTTTTCAACCAGGGTTTGATGGCTTTTTTTGCAAATGCAACCGCACCGTTTCATCGGAAATCGGTTCATCAATTACCTCTAACTCAACCAGCTTGTCGGCCAGCATCTGCATTGTCCAGCTTTCTCGACCATCGGGCGCATCACTACACGCCAATGCGACTAAGAAGGCCTCCTGCTTCCCATCCAGTCTGGGTTTGCGCCCGGGGCGCGGGCGGTCTTCCAGTGCCTGTTCTTTGACCCATCGTTCCCGTGTTTTGGCGACGGTTAGAGGGGTTACCCCGTGTAATTCTGCAATTTCCAAATCCGATTTGCCACGATCACTCCACAACAATGTTTGTGCTCGCCGAATCACACGGGCCTTATGCTCACCTTTCCTGACAATATCCTCAAGCTCTATTCGCTCAATTTCGCTCAACCTGATTGGATAATCCTGTTTTCGCATGGTAGCCTCTGTTTTTCACATAGGATACCAGATTTCTTCACCTATCTCTTTGGCCGAACACTAGAGCAAACACACACTGCG
>JAABYK010000235.1 GCA_011775825.1 Candidatus Zhuqueibacterota bacterium
TCTCTTTTGAGCCGGAATCTCCGAGTTCCGGCCAGGAGATTCCCCAATTAAGACATTCGGGAATGATAGGAAAAAGCCGTTTTCGTTCAGACACTATTTACCGCTATTCCTCAACTCCATTTTGTTTCCCGGACAATCTACAAAGATATGAATAAATTTTGAAAGATCAATTATTCTATGCCGTTAACCAGGGTTTTGAATTGCCGACCACGGTCTTCATAGTTCGCAAACATGTCGAAGCTTGCGCAGCCTGGCGAAAAGAGAATCGCATCACCCGGTACCGCAACGGCACGAGCCTCGTTGATGGCTTGCTCCAGATTCGCAACGTGGACCTTATCGATCCCGTTTCTCAAGGCATCTGCCATTTTCGAAGCCGATTCACCCATCAAAATCAGCTTTTTCACTTTTTGTGAAATCGATTTGTTGAGCCTGGAATAATCCTCTCCTTTGTCTTTGCCGCCTGCGATCAAGATGAGCGGTTGCTCGACGCTATGCAATGCTTTGAGCATCGAATCCAGGTTCGTGGCCTTTGAATCGTCAATAAACATCACGCCATCGATGCTGCGCACAAACTCGAGACGATGCTCCAGCCCCTTAAAACGCTTCAGTGCCTCGGAGATGCCGGCGATGGGTATGTCTGCAAGCAAGGCCGCCAATGCACTGGCCAGGGCATTGGAGCGATTGTGTTTTCCCGGAAGCGTCAAATCGTTTATTCCGAGAATTGAGTGAGTCGTGTCATCCAAACGGGCCTCGACAAAATCTTGCCGAATGTAACAGCCGTTATTCAACCTTAATTCTGCATGAAATGGAAAGGTTTTAGCCCGCAAATTCAGTGAGTCCAGAGCTTGACAGGTGCTTGGGTCCTCGGCATTATAAATTGCAAAATCTGTCGGCGTTTGATTCTCAAAGATTCTCAGTTTGGCCGCAACATAGTCATTGAAGTTTTGATGGCGGTCCAAATGATCCGGTGCGAGATTGAGCAAAATTGAGATATGCGGACTAAACCTCCGGATGAGTTCCAACTGAAAGCTGCTCACCTCCACAATTGCGGTGGTCTCCGGGGTCATGTTGAGCACAGTACTCGAGAAGGCATGTCCGATGTTCCCGGCCACCACATGGTCCCGGGCCGCTGCTTTAAACATCTCGCCAATCAGTGCAGTCGTCGTGGACTTGCCATTTGTACCCGTGACGGCAACAATCGGTCCCGGACAAAACCAGTACGCCACCTCCAATTCGCTCGCCACAGGAATTCTCAAGGACAATGCTTTTTTAATAATCTCGATTTCAAGCGAAATGCCCGGACTCACCACCATCAAGTCGGCTTCCAAAACCTTCGAAGAATGGCGACCGAACTCACATTCAATACCGCGTTCTTTCAAGAATTTAATTTCGCGTTGCTTGAGTTCCGATTTCTGAATATCGCTGACAAACACTGGATGGCCTTTTTTTATCAGTAGGTTCGCTGCGGCCAGGCCGCTTCGGCCGGCACCTAAAACTGACACGACGCTATTTTTGGGGAGAAAATCAGTCATTCAAGTTTATGCCGGAAACGTTACCATTCAGCCTTTTTATTTTTTTGACAGGATGCATGCGGATCGACGAGATTAAATTTATCCTGTTCATCTTGATTTCTGGAAGCTCTCTTACCTAATAGTACGACAGCGAAACTTAGCTTTTTTTCTTCGAAATGCATGGCGAAATAGAGCAAACTATTTTGGGCAAAACGACTAAAATTAAATTATTCTGTCGGTCAGTCATTCTGCCATATTAAACTCTTCTTGCGGCCTATTTCCCATAGCCCACTTCAAAAAAGTGTCAAAATAATTTTTCGACAAAATAATTCAGTCAAGATTCCAGTTGAAAAAACGGTTAAAATCATCAAAGTAAGAATGATGGCCATCCAATCTAATTATTTTGACATATAAGGTTCTTGCTGACAAGCCTTGTCAAACCGTGCGTTGTAGTACTAACTAAATAAATAGTCACCCTTAATTCTACAATTGCTCCAATTGCTCTTTCGCCACGAGTCGATCCTCGAAAGGGTGTCTTTGTCCGTCAATTTCTTGATAGGTTTCGTGACCCTTTCCCGTGATCAAAACCACATCGCCTTCTCGCGCCAACTTGAGCGCTTCAAGAATGGCGAATTTTCTGTCTGGAACGAATTTCCTTTTTGATTTGTCGCCGATTCCCCGATCGATATCGTTTAGGATTTTCCTCGGACTTTCACTGCGTGGATTGTCTGAGGTCAAGATTATCTGCTCCGCCAACTCTTCGGCAATTCGACCCATTTCGGAGCGTTTGCTCTGATCTCGTTCGCCGCCACAGCCAANNTTTCGGGGCGTTTGCTCTGATCTCGTTCGCCGCCAGAGCCAAACTCGAGGATGATTCTGCCAGTTCAATGCCAGCTTTAATAGCCTGCAAATCCAGATTAAACGAGACGCCGACTGCTGCCGCAGCCAGCAAGTTGTATAGATTAAACTCTCCAATTAAGTTTGACTTTACCTTCAACCTTTGTCCTTTCAAATTTAACTCCGCTTCCATGCCCGAAAGGCTGCTGTGGGTTATCTTGCCTGTAAATTCTGCGTCATTTGAATGGACCCCGTAATGCCAGACTCGAGCTTTGACCATTTTTTGAATTTGTGTCGACACGGGATCGTCGACGTTCAGAATCATCAAATCGTTTTCATTTAATGTCTTAAAGAGCTTGCTTTTGGCGAGCAAATAATTTTCTTCCGTCTCGTGGAAATCGAGATGCTCGTGCGAAAAATTTGTGAAGACCGCTGTTTTGAAGTCAAGTCCGTAAGTTCTTTCTTGTGCGAGTGCATGGGAAGAAACTTCCATGACTACGTGTGTGATTCCGGAATCGCGCATATCGGCCAACAATTTATGCAAGGGCACCGCGTCGGGAGTGGTGTGTTTGGCCGATATTCTCTCGTCACCGATTATGTATTCAATTGTACCAAGAAGACCTGTGGAAATCCCGGCCGATTGCAGAATAGCGCGTATCAGATAGGCGGTTGTGGTCTTCCCGTTCGTGCCGGTTATGCCGATTAGATTGAGATGCTTGTCAGGAGCATCGTAGAACCGAGAGGCTAACCCCGCCAAAGCTTTGCGCGCATCCGGAACTTGTATGTAGGGCTTGGTATTGTGAATGGGCGGTTCTTCCGACACAATTGCTATCGCACCGGTTTCGATTGCGTGTTGCCTGTAGGCATTGCCGTCGGTTGCGGCGCCCCGAATCGCTACGAAAAGGTCGCCTTTTTTTACATCTCGTGAATCGAAGCTAATTCCACTCACCGTTCCCTTCAACTCACCGAAAACGCGAATGAAATCGAGACCGGAAACGCAACGTTTAAGGCCGATGGTTTTGTTTTTCATTGAGCGATAAATTAAACAATAAATTGAAATTTTGTCAATATTAATTTGGCCCACAAACGACTTGCCAGTAATGTGGCAACGTTTAAACATCCAAACAAAACAGCCGATACAATACAAGTAGTTCCCATCCGACGGACGTAAGTTAGTAAGAATTAAGGCAAATTACAAATGCAAAATATGCCCCTCTTAATTGTAGACAATGAATCGAATGTGTTGAATCTTTTGCAGAGAAAGCTGCAATCACATTACGATATATATTTCAAAATGACTTTGACGCGCTGGGAAGTTTAAAAATTCACGGTGTTCAAATCATTATGACCGATCAGAGAATGCCCCAAATGCCCAAGCTTTCGTTTTTGAGCAAGTCCAAAAGAGTCTAACCTAATTCTGTCAATATCTTGTTTACCGGATATCGGGATTCGAACGTCCTGGACGAAGCCATTAATTCAGATCTGGTTTGCAAGTATTTGAAGAAACCATTTGATTCGCAGAATTACCAGAAGTTGCTTCAAGAGGCGATTCAGGAGGTTGAATTCAGAGAAATACAGGCCAGAAACCTATAGATGGACGTGCTCTGAGAGCCTTTGGAAAAAATGAACAGAATCAGAAGCAACCCAAAATTCAAAACATTGCCGATTATTGCTTTGACCGCCCATACGATGAGAGGCAATGCGGAAAAATTCTTGCAAGCCGGCTGAAAAAACTACATCCCCAGGCCCATAAATAAGNNAACTTAAGAGATCACCTGCATTGGAAGAGGGCGTACCACCAGATTTTGACTCCATTGAAGAGGAAATTCAAACGGAAATGCAGCAACTCAAAGATGTTTACTTGCGGAACTTGATTGAACGCCATTCCTCGTTGACCAGGGCTTTGGCCGAAAATGATTTTGCGGAGATGGACGACATCGGACACCGCATAAAAGGCAGCGGAAGCACTACAGATTTGATGAAATCAGCAAATTGGGCTGCGAAATCGAAAAGTCTGCCAGGGAACAAGATTTGCAGGAATTGCAAGACCTCGTTCAACGCTTTGGCAAGTTCTTAGGCGCTTACAGCGCCTCTATCGACAAACTTTTGTCGATGTTTGTTGGATTTATTTTATGCTGCAATGCCCATAGAAACTTACCCTCAAATTAGCTAATCTGTTTTGCCTCATCTCGACCACACCACGAGTTGCCTGATAGGAATCCTGACCCAAAGCCAAGTGCGAAAATAAATTTTCAGACTGATAGCTGAAGTCGGCTGAAGCCGACTAATCGCGGTTTTCGAAAAAAGACAGTCATCTTGAGATGACTTTAGCTATGAGCCTGAAGCCTGAAATTTAATTTCTGGCGGTTTTGGAATTGACTATCCTCATCATCATTACTGAGTCAATCCTCCCATCTCTTTAATCGTTGCATTTATTAAAAAAATTCTTTATATGTTAACGTATAAATTGTAAGAGTTCTTCATTTGAGTAGGCTTGAACTTAGATTAGAATACCAACATAGACGAGTGAATTATATTGAATATTTATAATGCGTATGAAACAAGGAGGGTCAACTGATGTCTGACGAAAAACTCTCCCAATTTACCTGGCAATTTGATTCCGATGGCGATACGGATGTCGAGGAAACGGAAGAATGGCTTGAAGCGCTTGAAGATATTATAGAAATAAAAGGCGAAGATCGCACAAGGTTTATTCTTAACAGATTAGTCGAAAGAGGCTACCGAGAGGGTGTCGCGTTGCCCTTTACGGCGAACACGCCTTATATCAACACCATTCCTGTCGAACGCCAGCCCGCATTTCCCGGCGATCGCAAAATCGAGCGCCGCATTAAGAGCATTATTCGATGGAACGCCATGGCCATGGTGGTTCGGGCCAATAAGAAGTACGCGGGTATCGGCGGCCACATCTCAACCTACGCGTCGGCCGCCACTCTGTACGAGGTTGGATGCAATCATTTTTTCCGGGGACGCGACGAGGATTTCAATGGCGACATCATCTACTTTCAGGGACATGCCTCGCCGGGAATTTATGCGCGGGCGTTCCTCGAAGGTCGATTGAGTGAAAAGCAACTGGAAAACTTCCGGCGTGAACTCGAAGAAGGCGGCGGTCTTTCTTCCTATCCACACCCGTGGCTGATG
>JAABYK010000387.1:0-1597 GCA_011775825.1 Candidatus Zhuqueibacterota bacterium
GAATGCGCGGGTCGGATCACCGCTATTTCTTCAGAACCCGGATGGTTTCTTCGCGGGTGGAACCGTCATCACAGAGACAAAACTCCCAATTTTTATAGGTTTGGCCTAATACAGACTGAAAACACTCTTCCAGAACATCCGGGTCGGTGTTGTAAACAGGGGTAACGACGCTCAGGGCGATTTTCCCCTGGCTTTGATAGGCCGCCTGATACAAATATAGATTGTTTGAAGCCTGTTGCCGGTTGCCCAGGTTGGACAAACGGCGTTTCAGATAATCCCAGGAAAATGAAACAGCTCTCTTCCATCCGTTTTGCCGGGCGATATACAGAAATTTACTGAGGCGGTTAAGAGTGAGCATGCGATTACCCGGCGGAGGTTATTTTGATGATTTCTTCAATCCGGTGGGCCAACCGGTTGGCCACGGCTTCCAGAGAATAATTTTGAGTCACCAGTTCATAAGCCGCGTTGACTTTTTTTTGTACCTGTCCCTCGCCTTTATAAACCGTTCTCATCAATTCTCTCAAATGAGTTTCTTTAGGATCGGCCCAGACATATCCATTCAAATAGGGGCCGACATTATTCTCGATTTCAATCAGCGAGTAGTCGATGGGAAACGCGGTTGCCGGTGTCACAAAATCATTGGATCCGCTGTAGCCGGTTGCAATAACAGGAACTTTCAGCATCATAGCCTCTATAATCGACAGCCCAAACCCTTCAACACGGTGAGGGGAGACATAACAATCGGCGCTTGCAAGAAGGCTCGAGAGACTTTCGGGATCCAATATGTCGCGAATAAGAATGATGTTCTTCCGGCTTTGGCACAAATTCTTGATTTCCTTCAAGACATCTTCATTGGTTCCGGTATAGGCCATTTTGATCACCAAAGCCGCATCCTCCATTTCGCTGAATTCATGGATAAACGCGTTCAGCAGACACAGAGGATTTTTTCTTTCCAGAAAACTCGAGGCGTCAAACATATACAAAAATGTGAAAGCGTCCCGGGGGATTTTAAACTGGCGGCGGATACTGGCCCGATTCGTACCGGGTTTGGGTAACTGGATAGCCGGAGGCATTCGAATAACCGGGACATTGGTGCAGGCCTGAATGGCGGTATTCATAAATCGAGATGAATTCCAGATTTCATTGAAGCGGGTAATTTCATTTATCCAATCAGGTCTGAAAGCTGCCAATTCCCACGACCATACCCCTATTCGGTAACAGCTTTTCTCCCATTCTTTGCCGTACTTGGGCCAATATTGAGGAATGGCATCGGCATTCAGGTGGACAATGGAAATTACATCCCGCCCCGAGCAGTTTTTTGAATTGATCCATTCTATCGGTTCGATGCTCTGATGCTCGAAACCTTCATTAACACAGACGACTTCAGTGTGAAATTTTCTTTCCTGAAGCCCCCGAATCAGCCCGCGGCAGGGAACTCCCAGGCCGCTGACCCGGTTGACCGGCCCATAAAAGCGAATGCCGAGTTGGTGCGGGCGAATAGGGGAGTAGGGCGCCCGTTTTTCCTCAACCACCTCAACCTTGGGGGAAGGGCTGGCTTTTGTCTTGGTGTTATTCAAATGGAAATGCAGGAAAGGAT
>JAABYK010000387.1:1715-2035 GCA_011775825.1 Candidatus Zhuqueibacterota bacterium
CCCATCGCCAGGGAGAGGTCAATTTTTGCATCCAGGATTCCGGAGGGGCGGGTCTTTCTCCCGGGTAGAGGCGGTTTCCATCCTGGTCTCCGTTCATACAATAATGAAGAAACGGATTGATGCCCGATTGCTCTATCTCGGGGTGGTTGTATTTGTATTCTTCGACATCAAACCAGTAGGCGGGCTTTCGGTTCTCCCGTGCGCCATGAATGACATAATGTCTCAGGGGGTCCATACCGGACTCCATTACATCCAGATGGTGGTTTAAATACCAGTTGCCGTCGAATAACCCCGATTTCTGGATGCGACTTAAAGAGCCT
>JAABYK010000387.1:2086-2486 GCA_011775825.1 Candidatus Zhuqueibacterota bacterium
CAACCACTTTAATGAAAAAATGGCTTATCCATCTCAGGGGAGAGGTCAGCTTCCAACTGAAAGATTGGGATAACCCTTTAAGTTGCTTGTCCCGGCGAACCAGCTTGGAGTTGGCGGTTTGCACTTGATGCTTTAAATCAGCGGATTCGGTGGTTCTGGCGGCCAATTGTTCGCTTAGTCTTAGTTTTAAATGTTCCAGGGCCTGGTCCTTGGATTCGGTGGTTCTGGCGGCCAATTGTTCGCTTAGTTTTAAATGTTCCAGGGCCTGGTCCTTTAATTGGAAAGACAGGTTGGCAAGCTGATTTTCCTTTTTCGACAACTGATTTTTAAAAGCATCTCGTTCCCTTTCCAAATCAGCCAGGCGGCGGGAAAGGTCTTTGCTCTCCTCATTCTTTTTTTC
>JAABYK010000387.1:2563-3276 GCA_011775825.1 Candidatus Zhuqueibacterota bacterium
TATTGATCAGTTGTTTTTCAAGTTTCGAGGTTTCTTTTTCAATTGCGCGCAGACGCTGGTTCAAATTTTTGTTTTCAGCCTGCTCCCTGTTTAATTGAGCTTCCCTGGCTTGGCTGTTTAGCTGAGCTTTTTCCAGTTGGCGGGTGAGTTCACCTTTTTCAATTTCATTTTTGGCGAGTTGATCGGTCAGTTTCAAATTCTCTTTACCGCTTTGGTCCAGCCGCTTGCTCAAGGCTTGGTTGTCGGCTTGTTCCTTTAATAGTTGTTCTTCTTTTGCCTGATGGTCTGCCCGGGCACTCTCCAAATGGCGGGTGATTTCCTTTTTCTCAATTTCATTTTTGGCGAGTTGATTCTCCAGTTCAAGATTCTGTTTTTGGCTTTGTTCCAATCTTTGAGTCAGAGTCTCATTTTCAGTTGTTGTTTCGGACAATCGGACATCCAATTGGGTGTTTTCATTTCTCACGTTTTCCAATTGGTCATTCAGCTCTTCGAATCGCTTGTTTTGTTCGTCAATCACTCGAATAAATTCATTCTTTTGTCTTTCCCTTTCGGCGATATCCTGCGATTGCTGGTTGACCTGAACCGACTGCTGAAGTTCCATGCCCAGGCGTTCAAAAAATAATTTTACGCTTTTAGCCTTTTTCCCCTTTTTTGAAAAAAAATCACGAATGCCGGGTTTAAGGTTGGCCCCGGTGAGAACCACGCCAAGCCCA
>JAABYK010000387.1:3308-4873 GCA_011775825.1 Candidatus Zhuqueibacterota bacterium
CAATTTCCAAACTCCGGCATTTCCTTCTTTGACACAGACGTCATGAAACAGAACCATGCTTTTTTTTGAGAGCTTAGGCAGCCAGGCATTAAAGTCGTGGCTGACTGCGTCATAGGTGTGGAGACCGTCGATATGCAACAAGTCAATGCTGTTGTCTTTAAAAGAGCCCACCGCCTCGTCAAACGTGGATCGAATCAAGGTGGAAAAGTGGCTGAACGCCGGATCGTGATGTTTTTTGAAAAAATCAAGAACATCCTCGCCGTAAAACCCTGCGTGTTCATCGCCTTTCCAGTGATCGACCGCATAACAACGTGTTCCGGTGTTGTATGTATTTCATCACCGCTTGACAGAAAGCCATGTACGAATCTCCATAATGCGTACCGAGTTCGACGAAAACTTTTGGCTTGAAAATGGAAATCAGGAAGAAAGTAAAAGGAATATGCCCCACCCAGGCGCTTTGAGTAGAGATGTAATTGGGGCGCTCGAAACTGGCTTCAAAATCTGTAAGATCAAATTTCATGTGAAATTAGGCCGGGTTGTGAATGAAGCATTGGGTATTGAATCCGGTGGTCAGTAATCGACATCGTTTTTGGATGCGATCAGGACTACTTCATCCACATCCGGAAGGCCTCCCATTCGCTTGGTTAAATCCTTGGCGGTGGCTTCATCCTTTAGATAAATATCATACGTCAGCATCAAACTCTGATTATCTCCTGAAGGCTCCATGTGCAGCAGGTTTGAGCGCTTGCACAGCTCGTTTATAGTCTCCAAGTATGCTTTGCTGTCCCCGCTTTGCTGAAATCGGAACCGCAGGATAAATTCACTCTTGTAAACCGCGCCGAAATTCATGAAATTAAGAACAAAAGCCAATCCGCAAATGCTGATCACTCCCACGCTTCCCAAAAAATAATTGCTGGTTCCCAGCGCCATGCCCACAGCCAGGGCGCCGAAGACGTAGGACATGTCTTTGGTGTCTTTTAAAACGGTTCTGAACCGGATTATCGACAGGGCCCCCACCAGAGCGAAAGCGCGCGCCAGACTTCCACCGATCACCATCATGACGATCGCCACGATTAAAGTAACAAAAATTATTGTCTGGCTGAACGATTGGGAGTAGGAGAGGCCCTTGTGAGTGGACCGGTAAACGACCGATAGAAAAAAGCCGGCAATCAATGCCACAGAGACATTGATAATCATTTCAGTGTGTGAATAATTCAGCAGATTTCCCTGCGGAGTGATCGCAATGGATTCCATTTCTTCCCTCAAATTTAGTTTTCATCATAATCAATGCCCAATGTTTCCATTCCAGCGCATATCTTGGATATTGAAACACGGCGAAGTCCGTAGCTCTGAATCACCCGGTGAAACCAGGATGGCAAATGATGGCGAAATTTTATCTCCAGAATGGTGTGACCTGCCAAAATTCTTCTGGGAGCCCCTTGGTGAGCCGGGAACAAACTTCTGGTTTTATTGGTTGTCAGTTTTTCATCAAAAGTGATTCTAAAATTCGGGTCGAACTTACTATAATAGGGCCTTCGTTCATAATCGATCAAAGCAATGGGAGC
>JAABYK010000624.1 GCA_011775825.1 Candidatus Zhuqueibacterota bacterium
TCGTTTTGGAACGCCATTGACGGGGAAGTTTCGACTTCTCCTTATCTGACGTTGGCAAGCACTGAAGATAAGACACAACAACCCCAGTTCCGGCCAGGGCGTCGCCAAATGGAAATTTGGCGACGAGGAGGTAAAGACGCGACCAAGCCACGTCCGGCACAAAGGCGTTGCCAAATAGAAATTTGGCAACGAGAAGGTGAATTTGACGACAAGGAGCGAATTAAAATGACAAACCAGGAGAAAATATGAAGGCCTCACGGTGGTTGTTGATCTGCATTGGGCATACGGTTGCCGCTCTGCTGTTGGCTAAATTCGTTTATGGCATCCCGTTCAAAATTAGCATAGCGATCGGGGTGGCCGTATATGTCATTTTTTGGTATCTCCATCCGCTACGTTTCTATCGCCGCACATTTGGCGCCATGCTCACCCTGTGGGCTGGCTTTGTGATCACCTCTTCCTATTATGTCTCGGTCAAATACGAAAAAGTGGAAGATGCCCTGTTCGAGTTCGTGGTCGGAGTAAAAGGCGACTGGGTGATTCATGTATGCTGGACCGCCCTCCTGCTCACGTTATTGATTCTGGACTTCTTGAGCCGCAGAACACAGATAGAGCCAGAGGACAGACGCGCCCGGGGCATCGGGGATCTCAAACCCAAATTCCTGGCAAAAATCCATCCCAGGTTTTCCCTGTTTTTGCTGGTGGTTTTCCTGGTGGCCATTCTGCTTATTGGGCCGGGATAATAGATATTTGCAGCAGCTATGAACGTTGCTATGAGATGGGAGAACACCCCCCGCCCTTCGGGCACCCCCCTCAAGGGGGGAATTTAAATCCCCCCTTTGAAGGGGGAAGATTGAGCGAAGCGAAATCACGGGGATGTCAAATTGGCACGCAATTGACGGAACAGACGTCCCACGCAATCGGAGAGAATTCACTGGTTCCAAAATTTCCATTTTGGAACGCAATTGGTGGGGGAAGTTTCGACTTCCCTCCATCTAAGCGTTGGTAAACACTAAGGGCATTCTGTTATTCAGATCGATGTTAAGGACTTTAGACATTCTAAGCAGAACTTGCGGCACACGGACGTTGCCAAATGGAAATTTGGCAACGAGAGGGTTTGGGTGGTCATTAGAGCTACAAGCCAGTTGTCGGCCATCGTTATAGGTCGAAAACGACTACCCCCACACTCGTTCCAAAATTTCCATTTTGGAACGCAATTGGTGGGGGAAGTTTCGACT
>JAABYK010000616.1:0-839 GCA_011775825.1 Candidatus Zhuqueibacterota bacterium
GCCAGCTCATGCTGACTCGGTTTATTCCACATAAAATTTTTTTTTACAACTCTTATAACTGAACCTTTACCTGACGCCATTTACCTGCGCCAGTTTGACCGATAGGCTTCGGCCATTCGCTGGCTGAGAGAGTCCACCAGTTCGTAAATGTCGCTGGTGACTTCATTCTCCAAACCCACGTTATAAAGCAAGTCATCAGGCAAGTTGAGCTGTCCGTAAAATTCGAGATGGTCTGCAAACTTTGTCAGCAGTCGATTGAGCTCGACATAAAGCTCAGCCTCAAACTTGCCCCGATTGAAAACTTTCTTTTTGCTTTTGAACCGCATAGTTGTTTGCTAATTTTGATTGTTAATCCGACCTTTGTGAGGGAACGGAAATCGCCCCTCCTATTGGTTACCGAGAGCAGGCCACAGAGCCGCTGTCATAGGCGTCGCTGCATATGAGGCTCGCACCAAGGTGCCATGCAGTCGACTACGTCCGCCAAAGAAGAATACGGGTCTCGCCTTGACAGCTGGCTCTGTCGGGCTGCTAAAATATTGCAAGAGGGGCGATTTTAAAAATCGAATCTTTCAATATCAAAGTCCTTATCCATGGCTGCTTTGTTCGAAGATTTCCGTCGACCTGTATCGCGAGTCTGACCGGGTCGACTTTGAGCGTCAGGACTCCCCTCTTTTTGACCCAAACGGTAGTGCGGATTCGGCACAAAGCCCGGTTGCTGGCGCGGAAAATGCTCATACTGCAAACTGCCCACACTCACCGGTAAATTCTGCATTTTGACGAAACAACGCAGATTCGGCAGGTTTTGAATTTCTGAGGGCATCACGGCTACGTCCACATGG
>JAABYK010000616.1:910-1242 GCA_011775825.1 Candidatus Zhuqueibacterota bacterium
TGTCATTCGCGCGAAAAATCACATAGGTCGAGGCGGCGTCAACAATGCTTTGAGCCGTGCTCTCACCGTACGTTGTCATGGCCTGGGCCACGTTTTGGAACAATAAAAAAAGCGCTGCACCTTTCGACCGCCCCTCATGAATGAGTTTGGTCATCGCCGACATGGCCGGCAGAGCGGCCCATTCGTCGATCAGGTAAAAAAACCGGCGGTCCGGGTTATCTTCCAAACTCAAGTTGAGCTGGCACAAGATGTCGATAAAGACCGCCATCACCCGCCGCAATGCCTCGCGCTGCCGGGCGGTGCTGTTCAGGAAGATATAGCCGCGCTTCTCA
>JAABYK010000625.1 GCA_011775825.1 Candidatus Zhuqueibacterota bacterium
CGCCATCGCCACAGGTTCCACTGCAGATTCACTCCTGCGGAAATGTAATCCGTCCATTCATTCGCAACCGGATCCAAACCGGGTTTTGCATAATGAAAACTTGCCTGTCCGAAAATACTCGGAAAAAAGGTCGAGCGCGCCAATTTTTGCTGAATCAACGCGCCATCCTGGGCAATGCGGATGCTTTCAAGTTCAGGACGATTTCCAACGGCTCTTTGTTCAAGTTGTTCGAGATTGACGAGCTCGGCGGCCGGTTCATCAAGGTCCGTCTCGGAGATGGGCCGCGGTTTCGGCAAATCAAGGATGCGCGCCATTTGCAACTCGGCAAGCCGTATCTGCAAGCCGTTATTTTCGAGTTCGATGTTCACGGCCAGCTTTTGGTTATGAACCTGCAAGGTATCAAATGCCATGGCCTGAGCCGCCTCAAAAAGATTCCGCACGTGTCTGAGTTGCACGTTCAATCGTTTGAGACTTGCCTGCAAAATCTTGCGTTGCGTGTACAGGCTTTGGGTTTGATAAAACAGAGCGTGGACTTGATGATACACTTCGTTCGAAAGGACATCCAGTTTGGCACGTTCGCTGAGCGTGCTATTTTTCGCCAGGTCCACCTGGGATTGCAAACGAAAACCGGTGAAGATTGGCTGTTGAATACCCACGCTAATTTCCGACCGGTCGTGACCACCCAACTGCACACTTCGGCCCGGAATGCCAATGGGGCCGCTCAAATCGATTTCATTGACTTCGGAAAAATAGCTCGACGTGATTGCCATGTCCAGCGACGGCAGCCGGTTCGCTGTTTGAACCCATTCCTCCAACTCCGCCACTTTTTCATTCTGAGATTGTTGCCTTAACTGCAGATTATTTTGTTTGGCAATTTGAAGGGCTTCCTGGAGCGACAGCGGTGCTTGAGCCCAACCGGTTTCAAAATTAAAAGCACAGTTAGTAAGCACGATTAATAGCAAAATGGGTAACTTTGGAGATGTTGTTTTCATCAAGTTCTCTTCTCCGTGTTAATTTGCAAGATTCTCTCTGGCCTCGTCTGTGAGAATGCCCTGAAAGATGAT
>JAABYK010000353.1 GCA_011775825.1 Candidatus Zhuqueibacterota bacterium
AAAGAAGAACACATCCCCCGGATTTAGATTGAAATAATTCTGACTCTCAAAGAAATCGACCGTCGGTTGATGGTTGGTTTCGCTGGTCATGATGTACCAGGGCACAATCACATCGTATCGTTTTCCCAGGGCTTGCAAATACTCTGCGTAGTGTTGAAACAGGCTCTTGTTTTTGATAGGTGTGATCGGAAACATCCCTTTTGGCCCGTCAAATCCCAATCTGCTTCCCTGGCCACCCGCTACCTGGAACGCCGCCACGCGCCCCCGGCGAAGCGCTTCTTCTCCCACTTGTTTTGCTTTTTCAAAAGCGGCCATTTCTTCTTGAGTCTGCGGAAGGCGTGTGAATTCAGCCGGTTCGAGTTGTTCCTCAAATGATTCAGCCGGCGAGGACTTGATCAAGTCTTCGTACAACTCCGCCAATAATTGAAAATCGATGGTCTTGAGCTGATTCAAGAGTTTCTGGCGAGAAGCGTCATTCAGCTCATCCCAAAATCGAAAAACATGTCCCTGACCAAAGTCGTAGACTCGCTGGATCAATTCACGGTCTTCGGGGTTCTCTGTTGCAACCGTCATCTGCTGCGTTCTCCTGATTTGTTCAATTTTGAATGCCGGCTATTCTTCTTCGGGTTCAGCCGTCGTCCTGGATTCGGAACTTTCTTTCGAGGCTGACAGGCGTTCCTTTTCCTTCAATAACTTGTTTTTGTATTTACCTCTGGAGTAACTCATATGAGTAAACCAGCCAATAATCAAACCCAATACAAGTGTTGAAAAAATTAGAACGAATAAAGGCATGCTAGCTTCCCAAAAAAAGAACAACTCGATTGTGGTCTTTTCGCTGTTGTCGATTAGTATGATGGCAAACAATATCACAACGATAAGGAGAAAGATGGTCTTGGGTTTCATTTGTTGTTTCCTTCCTTGAAAATCGGTAAGTAATTTAAAAAAAGCGAGAGAGCACACACTCAAACGCTCTTGCCAACTAAGTGACACTATTTTATCGCTCAAAATGTACGAAAACTCAGGGGAATGATCAAACTGAATTTTCGGCGGGAGGTAAAACCTCAGTCTTGGGTAGAAAATAACCAATAGGAGAAGAAAGTGGTTTGCATTCCTTAGTTTTCTCCCTTTTAATAAGGGGAGATTAAGAGGGGTTTTAAGTAAACAAGCAAACCACTTTCTTCTTACCCACCTATAACTGAGGTCTTACGGCAGGTGTTCGCAATGCGACCGTAAGGCCGTAAACAATTAGTGATTCACAACTTCTCAAGCAAATTCAAGAAGTTTCAACCAGGAGAGCGAGCCTCCGATCTTTAACTGGCAGTAATACCTGCCTTTCGGTACTTCGTTGCCATCATCATCGCGGCCCGTCCCAGGCTATACTGTAATCGCCCGGTCGATCGAAGCGCTTCTCGATTTGTCGTACCACTTGCTGCAATTCGTTATAAACGATGACAAAAACCTTGGCTGGCGTTTCAAGCGTAAAGTAGATGTTCATCTTTGAGTCGCTGGGTGATTTTAAGATGGTGAAAGAATCGAACGGCCTGTTAACGACGGTCACCTGTTCCCCACTTTCGTTCTCATTCTGATGAGTGGAAACCTGATGGTCATGGCTTTGAACACGGTTGTGCTTCTTTTCGATCAGGGAACTGGACTCGATATTGCCATTCTCAAATAAAACCAGAAGGGAACCGGTGAACGAATCGGGCTTCCAGAGCGACTGCATTTCGGGCGGGACAGCCAATTCGATGAACTTGTCGACCACATCCGAATGTCGCCTGTCCTCCGGGTCGTAAGCAATTTCGTATTTGAGTTCGAATTCAACTGCTCTTGCGAATCAGTCAACCGTGCCAACTTGTGTTCCAACTCTTTGATTGCCTGCATCAACTGAGTGCGTTGATTATGAAGCTCATCCGCGTTTCGGTGGAGTTGCTTGTCAACATGAAAGTTCGCCAATGCCCGAATCAACTTCATTTGTTCGGCGATTTGATCCTTCAAGGTCTGGGTCTCCTCAAGGATATCTTGAAACTCGATCATGAGGGAACCTCCTTTGTGAGCTTGGTGAATGCGGTTCAATTGGTTGTCGGATTCCCTCGTCCTTGAATCATGAAGTCTTCCAAATCAACGCCAAGGGCGTCTGCCAGGCGGTTGATGTGGTTAAAATATCCCACGATGTGCACAATGTCTAAGATGTCTTCGTCTTCAAACCCGTTCTGTCTTAGAGATTCCACATCCTTCTGATCGATCGTGTGCGCTTCGAATGTGACCGTCTCTGAAAACTCGAGCATTCTTCGCGTAGCCGGATCCAGGTTCGCTTGTCGAAAGTCGTTTTTGATGGCCTCGACCAGTTCGTTATCGTGAGTTTCCGTACGCAGATCCTCTGCGTGCGCTTCCACTCAGTAGTGACATTGATTGAGTTTGGACACCACCACGGCGATCATTTCACGTTGAGCACGGGTTAGGCCCGAAGGTCCGTACATTAAGACCAGATAAAGCTGCATGAAGGTTCTCATGACTTGCGGCTTCAGGCTGTTGATCTTCACGATATTGTAAACACGCCCGGCGCGCTTGATCGCTGCATCATATTCTCGTTTTAGGAGTCCCTCGGCTTCGTCCTCGGGAATAGTTCGTATCCAGGCCATTTTCTGTCCTTACAAATCTTAGATGCTGCTGTTCTCGCGATACCTTTATGGTGTTGGCTGTATTTCTTGATTCTTTGAATGTCTTCCCGTGTGAATAAACGCCAACCGCGGATGTCTTTATGCCGCATATCCGCGATTTTGTTTTCTTTTAGACAGCGAAACCCAGTGGGCTTGCTGATACCATTTTTTTCAGCACCTCGTTCGTTCAATAAAGGGTTTTCCCGGAAATTTCGATTGATGCCATCATGAGTTTCACTTGAG
>JAABYK010000036.1:0-313 GCA_011775825.1 Candidatus Zhuqueibacterota bacterium
CTCCGTCAGGCTCCGACGAATTTTGAAGAGATCTTGTCCAAGCTCTGGTGGAAGCTCGACTCTTCGCTGGATTTGGATGCGGTGTATTACAGTACTCTCGTTCAGGCTATTTCGGCGGTTAAGAACGGGGTTACCACCGTCATCGATCATCATGCCAGCCCAAATGCCATCGACGGCAGCCTGGATAAAATCGAAGAAGCACTCGCTGTGCTGGGACTGCGCGGGGTTCTTTGTTACGAAGTCTCCGATCGCGACGGCAAGGAGATTTGCAAAAAGGGTCTATCTGAAAACGCACGATATATCAAAAAATGCT
>JAABYK010000036.1:376-713 GCA_011775825.1 Candidatus Zhuqueibacterota bacterium
CCTTGCAGCAGGCTGCGGACCTCAGTCAGTCAAAGGAGCGCGGCTGCCACATTCATGTTCTGGAGGGTGAGGTCGACCGCACGCGCACCAGAGAAAAATACAACAGCGATGTCGTCGAACGTCTGGAGCAGCATGGCATCCTCGGAGAGAAATCCATTGCGGCGCACGGAATCTATCTTACTGCAGATGGCATCGATCGTCTGGCGAGTACCGACACGATGTTGGTCCACAATCCGCAGTCCAATATGAACAACGCCGTGGGACGAGCCGATATCTTCACGTTTCTGAATAAGAACATCCTGACCGGAATCGGCACCGATGGCATGTCAGCGGACAT
>JAABYK010000036.1:739-1356 GCA_011775825.1 Candidatus Zhuqueibacterota bacterium
AAACATGATTTGAGAAATTCGAATGTCGGCTGGTCTGAAATCCAGCGAATGACCTTGAAAAATAACCCGATGATTTATGAACGTCTGACAGGCCAAAAAATCGGACGCATCGAAAAAGACTGTTTGGCCGATGTCGTTCTGATCGATTATCATCCGCCAACNNTGACAGGCCAAAAACTTGGACGCATCGAAAAGGACTGTTTGGCCGATGTCATTCTGGTCGACTATTATCCGCCAACTCCAATGACCAGCGACAATATCTGGGGACATATTCTGTTCGGGATTGCGGATGCAGTAATCGATACCACTATCATCAACGGCCGCATGGTGATGCAAAATAAGCAGATCGCTGGGCTCGACGAGCAGCGCGTTGCGGCTGCATCGCGCGAGTGCGCTGAACGAGTCTGGAAGAAGTTCTTGATTTCGTGATTCGTAAATCGAAAATAGTAAATCGGAAATAGGCGAAAGGAATATCAAATCCTTTGAAGATCTTGAGGTTTGGCAATATTGCACGAAATTAAGAAGACAATTCAGCGAGTTGGCTCGGAGATTACCCAAGGAAGAAACATTTAGATTGGCAGATCAGATTATTCGAGCGTCGCGGTCTGTGACAAACA
>JAABYK010000052.1:0-506 GCA_011775825.1 Candidatus Zhuqueibacterota bacterium
TCGAGTTCTTCCGCTTTTAAGGGACCGGTGACGGCTTTCCCCATGAGTTGCGACCATAACGACTTAGTGCGTCGGTCATACAGCAAGACGTCGTTGTTGTAAAGCAATCCGGAAACCCCGAAGGTTGTGGCTTTGGCGTTTATCTCGGCGGAAAACGCGACACCGCTGCCACAAAGCGGACAATATGTGACGACCACCGCCTCATCACCAAAACGGTCGTTGATGATTTCATGCCAATTGACAATCTTGATGGGATAGGCTTTTGCAACGCCGTTGCGGTCGATACCCAACACACGGTCCTCCGGCTGCAAAAAATCAGCCTCGGATGGGCTGACAAACTTCGGGTTGTCAATCGCCGGAATGCCGTCCCGTGGCGGTCCGCCGGCAAGTATTTCGTCCGGGGGAATCAGTGAACCGCTCAAGTCGAAGCCATTTTTCGTTTGTGCTAAGGCAAGCGAAGAGTTCAGTAGAAATGCTATCAAAATGATGAAAATTGTCGTTCGATT
>JAABYK010000052.1:607-4347 GCA_011775825.1 Candidatus Zhuqueibacterota bacterium
CGAAGGGAAAGATGGGGTTTCGCAGCTTAGGCAGGAGATCTTCCGTTGCTGAGTACGTAGGGACAGGCCTTCGCCTGCAGCAATGACTCAAAAGGGCTATTTTCATTCAGACACTTGCTAACAGATGATTTCTTCTTTTGGACCCTGGCGATAGATATCTTTAACCGCTCGCATAATCTTCGAGATAATTTTAATGTTTGGTCGGCCGGGGGCGCCCGATCCGAACAGCTCTCGTGCGACTCGCTTTGGTTGCAGATAAAAGCTGCGGTAGGCTTTTCGGCAGAGACCTTCCAACTCTTCCGGAGTCACATGGTCTCCCTGGAAAACCGCATGCAAGCCATCATACTGATTCCAGTCTCGCGTCACAAGCCAGTCTTTTAGTTCGCCCCATGTTTCAGTTCCGGGATAAGGCGTCAATATCGAAAACTGGGCCGTACCTGGATTGAGAAACTTGGCGTATTCGATAGTCTGTTCAATTTCCTCACGAGTTTCAGTCGGATCGCCCAAAATAAACCCACAGAAAGCCTCGATACCATTCTTGCGCAACAGTTCAACTGCTTGCGCACTCACTTCAGAGGATGATTTACCACCTTTGAGATAGGCCTTCAAAATTCGTTTATGTGGACTCTCGACACCCAGGAACATGGTGCGCACACCTGCCTCTGCCATTTTTTCGGCTGTCTCAGGATTTTTCACCAGGTGATCGGCGCGACCCATGATCCAGAGCGTCAGCGGAAGTCGACGGCGTAGTATCTCGTTGCACAGGTCCATAATTCTCCCGGCATCGAAGTTAACGATGTCATCGACGATTCTAATGCGTGTGGCGCCATACTCAGACACCAAATGTTCCATCTCACCGACGGCATTCTTGATGGAACGCTCGCGAAAACGCCGGCCGGCCAGGAGTTTTACATCGCAAAACTTGCAACCGTACGGACAGCCACGGGTGGTGATCATCGTGGGACTGACATTGCCATCCACGCCCAGATTCTGATAATTGAATTCATTGTTTTTTCGCAACGGATAGGGTAGGTCATCCAATTTTTGGATAAAGGGTCTGCTCGGATTGTGCACAACACGTCCGGAGGATTTGTCGACCCACGAGAGCCCCAAAATTTTCCCAGGGTCGAATCGTCCATTTTTTCGGAACCCGTCAAATAATTCGACGGCAGTTGCTTCGCCTTCGGAACGAACCACGTAGTCAACCACACCGGATTGCAGAACTTCATCAGCGCTGCTGGTCGGGTGAGGTCCGCCCATGATCACGATCTTTCCCGCTTCCTTGGCAGCTCGCGCGATCTTCAATCCCGGTTTAAACTGAATCGTTGTACATGTGATTCCGACAGCATCTGCATCGGAGAAGTCTGGAAGGCTGTTTTTATCTTCGGAGAGGTCGACCTGGACATCATGGCCTGTTTGCTTGAGAGCGGAGCCAATATAGAGTAAACCCAACGGCGGTACGCGAATGCCGACGTTCTCGTAAGCTGCACCGCGGTAGGGCGTAACCAAAAGGATATTCATTGCATGGCCCTCCTTTCATTACGCCATTGAAACAACTATTTAACCCTTGTAACGTTATCGGCAAAATTACTATTCCGGCGTCCACCTTTAGGACCCAAAACGAGACTTTTTTTGTCAGATCGAGCGGGCTGGCAATAGAATTGGCTTGAACTTGATGAAAATCTTTGACACATTTAATGGCTCAAAGTTAAATCTTTGCTGTAAGAAAGAAATTTAAGGAATGAAATAATGTCAAAATAACTAAGTTGAAAAAGATGTGTAGATTTAAATTAACAAAGGCAAAACAATTTAAAGACAAATCATTTTTTTGGACGGGCGTGTTTCGGTCCCGTTCTTTTGGAGATCGCTCAAGGCAGCACCGAGAGCGGCTATCAATATTTTTGGTCTGGGAGACAAGCTGTCTTTTGAATTAATGTGCAACGCTCCGGAATGGACAAAGTCGTCGTGTCTGTTTGTCAAAGACTCGGGTAGAGAAAGCCCTTTGGCTTAAGGTTAGAGTTATCGAACCAGGCAAAAATCAAAAGTGAATTCAGAAAAGATTTCGAAAGGGTAAAACGAAGATGACACATGAAGCTAATACGATGAACGGGAGAATCTGCATGATCACAGGGGCAAATTCGGGAATCGGAAAGGCCACCGCCGTTGGGCTGGCCAAAATGGGAGCAACCCTTGTGATGGTATGTCGTGACGGGAATCGAGGCGAAAAGGCTTTGGCGGAAATCAAGCAAAAGAGTGACAACGATGACATCCACCTGATGTTAGCGGACTTTGCTTCGTTGGCCCAAGTTCGACAACTCAATTCGGATTTCCGGGAGCGGTTTTCACAGTTGCATGTTCTGATCAACAACGCGGGGATCATTACGCAAAAACGCACGTTGACAGAAGATGGCTTCGAGACTCAATTTCAGGTCAATCACCTGGCTCATTTTCTGCTTACCAATCTACTGCTCGATGTGCTCAAAGGCAGCGCACCGTCGAGAATCATTAACGTCTCCTCGGAGGCGCATCACGGTGTAAGGCTGAATTTCGACAACCTTCAGACTGAACGTAACTATCGCCCGAGTCGTGTCTATTCCAAGACCAAACTTGCCAATGTGCTTTTTACCTATGAGCTGGCACGTCGGTTGGAAGATACTGGCGTCACCGTCAACTGCTTGCACCCTGGCGTCATCGCTACCAAGTTGTTGGCGAATTACATGGGCATGCCCAAACCTCTGCGTTTTTCTTCAAATTTGATGGGGGGCACTCCTGAGAAAGGCGCTCAAACGCCCATTTATTTAGCTACTTCGCCAGACGTCGAAGAGCTCACGGGGAAATATGTTGTCAATCTGAAGCAAACCCCTTCCTCCGACGAGTCGTATGACGAGACGTCTGCAAAGCGGTTATGGGAAATAAGTGAGCAGTTAACCGGCTTGTAGGCATAACCAACACTGTGCATAAAACTTGGCCAGCCTGTAAGATAAATGCCGTGATAGATTTGGGAAGACTTTTTATAAGATCGTCGAATATATTTATGCGGGATGAAAATGGGCTTTGTATTGGGGCAAATGTCGCGACCAGTGGAAATTGGAGAATCACTTTTCAATTTGAAGGGAATCATGCGATAAACGTCGTTTACATAGATTATCATGAATTCGGATTTTGGAAAATGACTGATGAGAGTAACAAGAAAACCGACTCATCCCGGTGAGGTATTGCGAGAAGACGTGTTGAAACCACTTGGTCTAACTGTCACTGAAGCGTCGAAAAGCCTTAAAGTAACCAGAAAAACCCTCTCATTATTGCTGAATGGTAAATCGGCAATGAGTCCAGAAATGGCGATTCGGTTGGGAAGGCCACAGGACCGACCCCGGAAAGTTGGTTATATATGCAAGCTAAATTAGATTTGTGGCTTGCCAAACAAGACGCTAGCGAAGTTGAATCTTTTGATAAGAGAATTGCTGTGTAATACGACCTATTTTTTTATTAGCACACTCTGTATTTCACGAACCCAATTCGTTTTGAAACTCACTATCGATCAAGTGGATACGACACCAAATTTACAAAATAAATGGCTTGATAATTTGCACAAGATCTCTTATTTTACACCCTTCTGTTGATACATTTGGGTGACGTTGCTTTTCCCAACTTCGTGAAAAGAACTTCAAATAAGTGAGATTTTGTCCCTGCCATCGAAATTTGGTATGTTTTTGACTTGCACAAAAAATGCAAAAAGCCGG
>JAABYK010000543.1:0-323 GCA_011775825.1 Candidatus Zhuqueibacterota bacterium
CATCTGGGATGCAAAAAAAGAAAGTCTGGGTTATTTTATTTTACCACGCCGGTTTTTACACCAACGGCACCAGGAAGTTTGAAGCCGGCAAGTTTATCGGCCATGAGTATATGAGGAGTAACCAAAACAAAACGGAATGACGGAAGTTAAGGCGGAGACTGCTTTGGGATTTAACCAGGTCGCGATCGTCGGTTTGGGCCTCATTGGGGGCTCTTTGGCGGCAGCGTTCAAGCGCAAGAGATTGGCAAAAAATCTGGTTGGGATTGACCGGAATGAGGTGGTGCAGGAGGCGTTGACGCAGGGTCTAATCAGTGAAGGGTTCA
>JAABYK010000543.1:334-1293 GCA_011775825.1 Candidatus Zhuqueibacterota bacterium
TCACTGAAGACGAGCTTGTGAAGGGACTCTCGAAAGCGCAACTCGTGATTCTGGCCATTCCGATTCGCGGCATTCTGGATTTACTGCCCAAAATCGGCGAGAACGTCAATGACGGAACGTTGATCACCGACGTAGGGAGTACGAAGGAAGAAATTGTGAACAGCGCTCATAAGAGCCTGCCGAACAGCGTTCATTTTTTGGGGGGGCATCCGATGACAGGATCGGAGAAACGGGGCTTGCCGCACGCCGACCCGTTGCTTTTTGAAAACGCCGTGTACGTACTCACGGATAATCAACAGCTTCCGAGTGAACTCACAGACAAATTTGTAGAACTTATCCGGGCGATAGGTGCTCAAGTCTTATTTATGTCGGCAAAGCAGCACGACAGAATTGCCGCAGTTGTGAGCCACTTGCCACAACTTTTGGCCGTTACGCTGATGAAGTACGCGTCCAATATCAACAACAACCAAAATTCGACGTGTTTGAAGTTAGCCGCGGGCGGCTTTCGAGACATGACCCGAATCGCTTCCAGTCCTTACGAGGTTTGGCGCGACATCCTGGTCACCAATGCTGACAACATCAGAGCATCGATTGCTCGTTTTCATGAAGAGCTAACTTTTATGGAGGGGCTCCTTCACACATCAGAATTACAGGACATTTTTGACGAGGCTGCCAAAAACCGACTTTCTATTCCCAGGGACACGCGTGGCTTTCTGAACAGCCATTACGACATCTCTGTTGTCGTAGAGGACAAGCCGGGAGTCATCGCCGACATCTCCACTGCGTTGGCCGAAGAAGAACTTAATATAAAAGACATCGAGATTCTGAAGGTTCGGGAGGGGGAAGCCGGCACCATGCGTCTCGCATTCGAAAGCGAGGGCGATCGAGAGCAAGCGATCGAGTTGTTAGAAAACTATGGCTATCAGTCCATTAAAAGAGATTAACCACGTGAACCGGAC
>JAABYK010000591.1 GCA_011775825.1 Candidatus Zhuqueibacterota bacterium
ATTGTAACGAACCAAGACACGTACATGTACAACGAGAGAAAATGGCGTGCAAATTTTGGCTCAAGCCCTTAGCATTATCAAAGAATTACGGATTTTCTCCAAAAGAGTTAAACAAAATTCGAAAAATAATTCAGTCGAATATCAAACTTATTATTGAGGCATGGGATGAACACTGTGGTGAATATTGAACCTCGTATCAAGAGTTTCGAAGTAACCGAAGATACTCTAAAGGCTGTCCTGGAGGATGGGCGTATGATTAGCGTTCCCCTTGCCTGGTCGTGGCGCCTCTCCGAAGCCACGCCAAAACAACGTGAAAATTATCAAATAATCGGCGATGGCATTGGCGTTCACTGGCCGGATATCGACGAAGATATCAGCGCTCAAGGTATGCTCACCGGCATTCCGGCTGGAAAACCCAAGTCGTTTCAGAAAAAATCTGCTTAATCAAACGAAAATTTGAATCATAAAAACAAACAAGGAACAAATTGTGCGATTCACTCTCAATGGCATAAAGAAAACTTATGAGGGAGACCCTGAGCTTCCTCTTCTGACATATTTACGCGAACACGAAAACATCATCTCGCCGAAGGACGGCTGCGCACCGCAGGCCGCTTGTGGCTGCTGCGTGGTGGAGCTGAATCAACGAGCGGTGTTGTCTTGTGTGATCCCCATGAAGAAAGTGGCGGACGGCGACGTCCTCACCATCGAAGGGCTTGAAGAACAGACCCAGGATACGTTCGCGAAAGCATTTCTGCAAAAAGGCGGCGTGCAGTGCGGCTTTTGTATCCCCGGTATTGTCATGCAGGCCAAGGTGCTGCTGGACAAAAACCCAACACCGACTCGTCAGGATGTGGCCAAAGCGCTCACTCCAAACTTGTGCCGCTGCACCGGCTACAAGAAAATCATGGATTCCATTATATATGCAGGTGATGCGCTACGAGAGGGGAAAGCAATCCATGACGGCAAAGTTAGCGCTAAGGTTGGGGAATGCGTTCCGAAATACGATTCGTACGATGTTGTGCTTGGCAAGCGTCCGTTCGTGTGCGACATGAAATTCGAAGGCNNCATCGACACCAGCGAAGCGGAGAAGTTGCCGGGGGTCACGAAAGTCTTTACGGCGGAGGACATTCCCGGGGAGCGGAACGTCGGTCTCATCATTCCGGACTGGCCGACCATGGTCAAGGTTGGCGAGGAAACGCGCTACGTTGGCGATGTGCTGGCGGGCGTGGTTGCGGAAACCGAGCAAACTGCCCGAAAAGCCGTCGAACTGATCAAGGTTGAGTACGAGGTTCTGCAACCGGTCACGGATGCTCAGAGCGCCATGAAAAACGACGCACCGCAGATTCATCCGAAGGGCAACGTGCTGTCCACGACGCTTATCAAACGTGGCGAGGCAGAAACCGCTCTCAAAAACTCCGATTATGTGGCAAGCGGCACGTATCAAACCCAGACCATCGAACATGGGTTTATGGAGCCGGAGAGTTGCATCGCGCGACCCTGGTATGATGGCATCGAAGTCTTCTCTCAGGGACAGGGTGTGTATGAGGATCAGAAACAACTCGCAAAAATTCTGAAGTTGCCTTTGGACAAAGTCAAAGTTGTGCTGGTTCCGAATGGTGGCGCCTTCGGAGGCAAAGAAGATTTATCCATTCAAGGTCACGCGGCCCTTTTTGCGTCTCTCCTGGGCCGTCCCGTCAAGATCACGCTCACACGAGACGAGTCCATCCGCATGCACCCAAAACGACATCCCTTGTGGATGGATTACAGCGTCGGCTGCTCCAAAGAGGG
>JAABYK010000410.1 GCA_011775825.1 Candidatus Zhuqueibacterota bacterium
GTAGGGGAATTGCATATGAAGTCTCAATGGAAGGATAATGGTTGCTAAAAACGAGGCGACCATGAACTTCGAAACGAGTGTATTAAGCTATTTTGGAGAATTAGAAGACCCACGCAGTGATAAAAACTTAACGCATCCCTTCATCAATATTGTGAGTATTGCGATTTTAGCGACGATTTGCGGTGCCGATGACTGGGTAGCGGTTGAGACCTATGGCAATGCAAAAAAGATGTGGTTGGCGACGTTTTTAGATTTGAGCNNCATGACACCTTCGGGCGTGTGTTTCGTTGGCTTGATGAAGAAACGTTTCAAGTCAAATTTGCGGAGTGGACAGCACGCATCTGTGAAGTCACAGATGGAGCAGTGGTGGCAATGGATGGCAAGAAGTTACGCCGAAGTGGCGATAGTCGTCACGCACGAGATGGGATTTGGATGGTGAGTGCATGGGCCAGTGAGAATCGGATGGTGTTGGGACAAACAAAAGTCGAAGAGAAATCGAATGAAATCACGGCCATTCCCCAACTGCTGGCCCAACTGGACTTATCAGGTTGTATTGTCACGGTAGATGCGCTCAACACCCAAACGGCAATAGCCAAACAGATTGTCGATGCACAAGCCGATTACATTATGGCAGTCAAAGGTAATCAGGGAACACTCTATGAAGACCTACAACTGCTTTTTGAAGGTTTTGAGACAGAGATGTATCAGCACGTGCGTTATCAAACGGCTCGCAGCACCCATCAAGCACACGGACGTGAAGAATACCGTCAAGTTTGGGTCGTCACGGCACCGGCATACCTTCAGTATCTGCGACAAAATGAGAAGTGGGACAAACTTCATAGTCTAATCAAACTCGTGAGCGTTCGTTATCTACCTATTAGAGATAAGATGGAAACGACGACGCGCTATTTCATTAGTAGTTGGCATACGTCCGCTGAGGATTTCTTGCAAGCTATCCGTGACCACTGGCAAATCGAAAATGGTTTGCATTGGGTTCTGGATGTTGCCTTCCGTGAAGATGACAGTCGCATCCGTAAGGATCATGCTCCTGCCAATATGGCTCTCTTACGACACATCGCTGTCAACCTACTCAAACAGGAGAAGACAGCCAAGGTCGGTATTAGCAATAAACGGAAACGAGCTGGATGGGACAATGAGTATTTAGAAAAAGTTGTTTGCCATAAAGATTGAATATGCAATCGCCCTACCAGATGGTCGCGTTTGAAGTCGGGAGTTTCACTTCCTC
>JAABYK010000070.1:0-269 GCA_011775825.1 Candidatus Zhuqueibacterota bacterium
CCGGCATCTGGGCGGCCGGCGACTGCACCGACGTCCTCTACCACCAGAACAACATCGCCGCCGGCGACGCCGTCCGCGCCCTTGAGGACATCTACGTGCATCTGAAGACGAAGTAGCTGCGACTTCTCCGACCTGAGTCCGCCCTTGCCGCCGACCAGCAGAATCGCCCACCCAAAAACGCGCTCCGAGCGCGTTTTTGGGTGGAAAAATCCAATTTGGTATTTTTGAGACAACAGACTAGTTTATGAACCCTGCATCCCGGGCTTTGG
>JAABYK010000070.1:335-1376 GCA_011775825.1 Candidatus Zhuqueibacterota bacterium
CGCCCCGGCGCCCAAGATGTTCGCTCGGGAATGGTCTGTTCCATCCGCTTACAATCTTTCCCCAGGCATCCCTGAATTTCCCCATGCTTGACAGAAGTCCGCTTTGGCCTTGTTGGTGATAATAAAGATCAACATAAGCGATGTTCGGACTCGCCTGCCACTTAATAACAAAGTTCTTCGATGGCTTGATGCTCTTCGGCAATACCTCAAGCCAGATAGTGTTTCGAGGTACTGGCACCGGCGGATTCGGCTGTTTCGGCGATCCCGGGCTGTTGCCCGCCGCGCTTTTTATCTGCTTGATAATTACCCCAAGAAAAAGAAGTACGAGGACAAGAACGAAGAATATGATGAACGCTGAAAGATTGATAGTGGCGGCAAAGAACAGAAACAAGAGGGTGAAAAAAGCAAGAAAGATTATGTTTTTCGTTCCCTCCACGATGATTGTTCCATATCCGCCGCCGCATTCACAGCAGCAGGATCCGCCGCCGCCTTCTTCGCCTGTTGTACTTCCATGTTCTGTACTGCGTGACCTTTCCGTATGTATTTTTTCATTCATGCGAGATAGAAAGAAAATATAAACTGATAAAAGATCGACCCATAGTCATTATATCACATCGCGCCTCAGGCGTCTGAAAGTATTGCGGAATAATCGCCCTCAACAGTCGCATTTATGGTATCCATGTCCATTTGCTCCGCCGTATCATCATCGGAGATTCTCTGAATGTGCCGCAAGAGCTCTTTTGCCGATTCAGAACAGCCGGCAAAATTAGTTCCGGGTTCGTATGGAAGTGCAATGGCAACGCTGTCTTGGCTTTCTTCGTCCCATAGCCAGGTCGTTACAATTTTGTTTTCCGGATCAAATGATGCGTCGTCCACTCTTTTGGAAATATCCCGCGCGCAATTTTTGCGAAGCACATCACGGCTATACTCGGTATCCACAAGCGGCGCAACCGCGCCATGCAAGAACCGAGTGTACGCGATTTTTGTCTCCGAATCGCTTTCAAGCGGATAAAGCCCTGCGATCGCCACACGGTCGTAGGC
>JAABYK010000070.1:1457-1611 GCA_011775825.1 Candidatus Zhuqueibacterota bacterium
CGCAAGTGCCGCCTGCCGCCCAAAAAATCCCAACCATAATCAAGCACAAGTACATCATCAAAGTCCACCCGTTTCATTATCCACTCATCCGGCGACTGCTCAATTGGAAGCGTGTACACAAGCATATATCCTCCGACAGCGCCAAGCTCGGTGC
>JAABYK010000279.1 GCA_011775825.1 Candidatus Zhuqueibacterota bacterium
GAGCTGGACATCGAAGCAAGCATTTGGCCGATGCCTGTCGAGATCCCCGATCCCATCCAGGCCTTTCATGAAAACGAGGAGCAGGCAGCATACGACTCGGACGCGGTCGGAAGATACTGGCAGGCATTGCTGCAGATACATCGAGTCTTCACTGAATTTCGCGCCAGGTTCCTTGGGAAGGTAAGCCCTGTGCATCTCTTCTGGGGCGCGTTGGATATGGCTGTGACCCGCTTTTCGGGGCGGACTGCGCCGAAACACCCTGGCGGGGCTCCCAACTGTGCTGACTGGGTAATGGAAGAGGCGTATTCGCATGAGGTATCGAGCGCCGGTTTCTGGCCGGGCGCCGGGTTGGGCGAGGCCGCGTTCTATGCTTACGCTTACCCCGAGCCGGAGGGCTTCAGCGAGTATCGTGTGCGACCGGAGGCAGCTTACTACCATAAGGAGCTTCGCCAGTTTATCCTGCCTTACGAGGCCGTGCGAACGGCTGACGAACCTGACACCGTGCTGTTGGATTTTTTGGAGAGTACCTACGAAGCAGCTGCTGACCTCGCCGGGTGGGACCGTAACGCATTGGAGCGTAAAACCGACCCAAGACATAAGTGATCCTGATCGGTTTCGCACCGATCTGCAATGCTCTGAGCCACCCGACAAGTGGTTTCAGCAGACCGCAAAAAACCGCTGGCTGCTGAACCTTGGCGTTAAAATTAAAATGGACAGATACCTTAATTAAACAGAGATAAAACAGCATGAATTCGACGTTTTCAAAGTTAACAGAAATTCTAAATGAGCGCATTATGGTCCTCGATGGGGCTATGGGAACGATGATTCAGCGCCACAACCTAAGCGAAGAAGATTTCCGCGGTGAAAAGTTCAAAGTACATGACACCGCCCTGAAAGGCGACAACGATCTGCTCTCAATCACTCAGCCGGAAATCATTAAAGAGATACATCGCGCCTATCTTGAAGCGGGGGCCGATATCACCGAGACAAATACGTTCAATGGCACCCCCATCTCACAAGCGGATTACAAACTCGAGCACCTGGCTTACGATATCAACGTTGCCGCAGCCAGGATCGCAAAGGAGACGGCTGAAGAAATTACCGCACAGCAGTCCGATAAGCCCCGGTTCGTCGCCGGTGCGATTGGGCCTACCAACAAAACACTGTCGATGTCCCCGGATGTCAACAATCCGGGATATCGAGCACTAACCTTTGATGAAATGACAGAAGCTTATTCGCAACAAATCAAAGGGTTGGTGGATGGCGGCGTGGACATACTTTTGGTTGAGACGATCTTCGATACGCTAAACGCGAAGGCGGCGATTTTCGCGATCCAGGAATACTTCAGAGAAAGCGGCAAGACGTTGCCCATTATGATTTCGGGCACAATTGTCGACGCCAGCGGACGCACCTTGTCCGGCCAGACCACCGAGGCATTTTGGATTTCCGTTTCCCACACGGGCAACCTACTCAGCGTGGGACTCAATTGCGCCCTCGGTTCAAAACAGATGCGTCCATTTATTGAAGAATTGTCGCGCGTAGCCCCGTGCTTTACAAGCCTTTATCCGAACGCGGGCTTGCCAAACGAATTCGGCGAGTACGACGAAACGCCCGAATTCATGGCTCAGCAGATTGAGGACTACTTAAAAAGTGGGTTTCTGAACATGGTCGGCGGCTGCTGCGGGACCACGCCGGAATATACACAAGCGTTCGCGGAGGTGGCTGCGAAGCATTCGCCCCGCAAAGCTCCTGAAATCAAGACCTATCTGCGCTTGAGCGGTCTTGAGCCATTTGTTCTGCGCCCTGACACCAATTTTGTGAATGTCGGCGAACGCACAAATGTGGCAGGGTCGCGCAAATTCAGAAACCTGATTTTGAATGAAGATTACGAGGAAGGGCTCTCGGTGGCGCGCCAACAAGTGGAGAACGGCGCGCAAATCATCGATGTCAACATGGACGAAGGCATGCTCGAGTCTGAGGAGGCCATGGTCAAATTCTTGAACCTGTTGGGTGCCGAACCCGACATTTCGCGCGTCCCGGTGATGATCGATTCCTCTAAATGGTCGGTAATTGATGCCGGCCTAAAATGTCTTCAAGGCAAATGTGTAGTTAACTCCATCAGCTTGAAAGGTGGGGAAGAGGAATTTAAAGAGCAGGCCCGCAAGGTCCGGGAATACGGCGCAGCAGTCATCGTCATGGCGTTTGATGAGAAGGGCCAGGCCGATACGTTTGAGCGTAAAATAGAAGTCTGTGAACGGGCCTACAGATTACTCACCGACGAAGTTGAGTTTCCACCGCAAGACATCATTCTCGATCCGAATATTCTTACCGTCGCCACTGGAATCGAAGAGCATGACAATTATGCCGTCGATTTTATCAAAGCCACAAAGTGGATCAAGGAAAACTTGCCATTGGCCAAAGTCAGTGGTGGGGTCAGCAATATCTCATTTTCATTCCGAGGCAACAACACCGTGCGGGAAGCCATGCATTCGGCGTTCCTGTATCATGCCATCAAAGCCGGCATGGATATGGGCATTGTCAATGCCGGTCAGATCGAAGTCTACGAGGAGATTCCCAAAGATTTGCTCGAGCACGTAGAGGATGTGCTGTTGAACCGGCGTCCTGATGCGACCGAACGACTCGTTGATTTTGCCGAGCAGATCAAAGAAGGGGCAAAAACCGCAACCAAGAAGCTGGAATGGCGGGAAAAGAGCGTGGAGGAGCGACTCAAACACGCCCTGGTAAAAGGTATCGTCGATTACATTGAAGACGATACCGAAGAGGCGAGACAGAAATATCCGAAGCCTCTTAAGGTGATTGAAGGACCGCTTATGGACGGCATGAATATCGTTGGCGATTTGTTTGGTTCCGGGAAAATGTTCTTGCCGCAAGTCGTGAAAAGTGCACGAGTGATGAAGAAGTCCGTGGCCTATCTGATTCCCTATATTGAGGCCGAAAAAGCCAAGCTGAAAGACTCCAGACCGCGAGGAAAAGTTCTGCTTGCCACCGTGAAAGGCGATGTTCATGATATCGGCAAAAACATCGTCGGGGTTGTGCTGGCCTGTAACAATTTCGACGTGGTGGATTTGGGTGTCATGGTATCTTGTGAAAAGATTCTTGAAACAGCAGAAAAGGAAAAAGCAGATATCATCGGACTCAGCGGTTTGATCACCCCTTCACTGGATGAAATGGTCCATAATGCGGGTGAAATGGAGCGTTTGGGCTACAAGCTACCTTTACTCATCGGAGGTGCCACGACATCACGCATTCACACAGCCGTGAAAATTGCGCCAAAGTATTCCGGTCCCACCCTGCATGTTTTGGATGCCTCTCGTAGCGTCACCGTGGTGAATAATTTGTTGACAGACGATCTGAAAGAGTCGTTCGTCAAAGAAACGCAAGCCGAATATGAAAAAGCTCGAGAAAACCACAATCGTCGGACTGATACCAAGAACTATTTGACGCTTGCACAAGCCCGTGAGAACAAAATACAAATCGATTGGGAAAATACGCCGATTACCAAACCTAACAAACTCGGCACCACTGTCTTGACTGATTACCCACTGACTGAAATTCGTAACTACATTGATTGGACGCCGTTTTTCATCACGTGGGAACTGCGTGGAAAATTTCCCAGGATATTGGAAGATCCGGAGATGGGCGAAGAAGCGCACAAGCTGTTTAACGATGCGAAACAGTTTTTGGACAGGATCATCGAAAAGAACTGGCTGAAAGCAAATGGTGTGGTGGGACTCTTTCCTGCTAATTCCATTGGCGATGACATTGAAGTCTACTCCGATGATAGCAGGAATGACATTCTGACGGTATTCCATACCTTGAGACAACAATCCCAGAAAACCGGCGAACATCCCAACCTTGCTTTGGCAGATTTTGTTGCACCGAAAGAGAGCAGTATCAAAGATTATGTTGGGGCATTTGCCGTCACGACGGGTTTGGGGATTGATGCGGTTGTCAAGCAATTTGAGAAAGACCACGATGATTACAGCAGCATCATGCTTAAAGCCCTGGCTGACCGTTTGGC
>JAABYK010000541.1:0-209 GCA_011775825.1 Candidatus Zhuqueibacterota bacterium
GTATTGGACTCATTGCCCGGAGAGAAGCTGACCTACCGCTCCTGGAAAGAAATGCATGAGCAGATCAAAAAAATGTTGGGAAGCCATAACAAAATCGCCATGAACTATTCGCCGATGAACAACATTCCTTATGTTGCGATGGTCGATGCAGGCACCATCGAGATTATCAAGAGTTTGGGATATGAGGTTGTCAGCGCCGCCGATCTGAT
>JAABYK010000541.1:294-1069 GCA_011775825.1 Candidatus Zhuqueibacterota bacterium
GCCAAAATCGGAGAAGCGGTTCGCAATGGTCAGGAGGTGACTGAATATGAAATTCAACAATTTATTGTTCGCCGGTTTGATGAGGAGGGATTAACCTGTGAGGGGCACAATCCCATTGTGGGAATTAACGAGCATCCGGCCAATCCCCATTTTGAACCGACCCCGGAAAATAGTTATACCTTTGAGGAAGGCAACTCGGTGTTAATCGACTTGTGGGCAAAAAAGAAAGCCCTGGGATCCATCTATTATGACGTTACCTGGTGTGGCTATGTAGGTGATAATCCGCCTCCCAAATACCAGGAGATTTTTAATACGGTTCGGGATGCCCGTAAGGCCGCCCTGAATTTTGTCAAAGATAAATTTGCCCAAAATGAACCCTGCTACGGATGGCAAGTGGACGAGGTTTGCCGAAATGTAATCGAAAAAGCAGGTTACGGGGAATATTTTGTCCATCGAACCGGACATTCTATCGGGACCAACGTACATGGCAATGGGGTCAATATGGATAACCTTGAGACCAAAGACGAACGGCAATTGGTGCCAGGCGTCTGCTTTTCCATCGAACCGGGGATTTACATCGACGGTGAAATGGCTGCCCGTTCGGAAATCAACGTGTTTATCACCCCGGACGGCGAAGCGGAAGTTTACGGCGATCAACAGGAAGATTTGATCTTGGTTCGATGAATATCTAAATCTCAGGTAATTCAGTTAGTCTTTGAGATGAACGATTGCCGACATTCAACCGTGTACTGCACCCATGAAGTTTACTCGGTTC
>JAABYK010000541.1:1084-1317 GCA_011775825.1 Candidatus Zhuqueibacterota bacterium
AAACATTCATTGCTAAAATAAATCGTAAGTGATGGCGTCTTCTGCGGAAACTAACGAGACTTTACAAAAATACAAAGAAGGCTTACAAAAATTTCAAGCGGATCGTATTCGGGAGACCTACGCAGACTTGAAAGAAAATCCCCAACTCGTCAGCCTGGTTCACTTTTTTTTCGAGCAAATATACGGGCCCCAGGATTTCGGATTTCGCGACCATGGCATTCGTACCTTACACA
>JAABYK010000456.1:0-147 GCA_011775825.1 Candidatus Zhuqueibacterota bacterium
AATCATATCGCCATTGGCAACGTGGCCGATTTCATGACCCAGTACGGCTTCGATTTCATCCTGATCAAACCGTTGAAGCATCCCGCTGCTAATAGCAACCAACGCTTTATTTCGATTTGAACCCGTAGCAAACGCGTTTGCCTGTTG
>JAABYK010000456.1:314-538 GCA_011775825.1 Candidatus Zhuqueibacterota bacterium
CATTCCAAAGACAAAACAGAAAATCAGGAGCGCCTGGAGATTCAGCCCGGTTCCGTCCAAATAGGAACCAACTCCTAACAGAGATAAAGTAACACTCGCAACAATGATAATTGCCAGGTTAGTAGCAAGAAATAAGAGAACTCGTTTCATAGTCAATTTCTAAATTAAATAGGGTTTAAAGCTCCCCTCTTGAGAGGGGAAAAGTTTAACTGCGTATAGCAGTT
>JAABYK010000456.1:680-1412 GCA_011775825.1 Candidatus Zhuqueibacterota bacterium
TGGCAAAGTAGGTGGCGATCAGGTCGGCACCGGCTCGTTTAAAGCCGATCAGTGCTTCCATCATCGCTTCTTCTTCATTCAGCCATCCATTGGCTGCAGCCGCTTTGATCATCGCATACTCACCGGAAACGTTATATACGGATACCGGAATTTGCACCGCTTCTTTTACGGCGCGGAGTACATCAAGATACGGTAACCCTGGTTTTACCATCACAATATCGGCACCTTCTTGTTGATCGATAATCGCTTCTTTTACAGCTTCTGTAACGTTTGCCGGGTCCATTTGATATGTTTTTTTATCACCAAACCCGGGAGCGGAATCAAGCGCATCCCGAAATGGGCCATAATAGCTCGATGCATATTTTGCACTATATGCCATAATCCCAGTATTAGGAAAATCGGCTTCTTCGAGTGCTTCCCGCATCAACAAAATTCGCCCGTCCATCATGTCCGATGGAGCCACAAAATCGGCTCCGGCCTCTGCATGACTCACCGCCATTTTGGCAAGCAGTTCCGCGCTTTCGTCATTGATGATTTCGCCTTCTTCCACAATTCCGTCATGACCGTAACTGCTATATGGATCGAGAGCCACATCGGTCATCACTACCAAATCAGGAAATTCCTTTTTGATGGCACGAACCGTTTGTTGCATCAATCCATCAGGGTTCAGCGCTTCGGTACCTTCATTGTCTTTCTTCTCATCCGGAACCTTCGCAAAGAGCAACACCGACT
>JAABYK010000241.1:0-1300 GCA_011775825.1 Candidatus Zhuqueibacterota bacterium
GAGTCTGGAAAATCTGTTCTTTCTGGATAGCTCCTTCATAATCGCTGCCCACAATAAGAAAGATACCAATCATGAACGTACGTCCGCTTGGTTGAATCAACTGAAAACGAACGTCCCCCAAGCAAGATTCGTGATAACCGAATTACAGGATTAATCGAAAGAAACAGAAATCAGAAGTAGAAATGAAACTTGATACAATACTTTTGGATGAAGTCAATATTGGAAGAGAAATAGAGAGATTCATTTCATTTACTGACAGAAAACACTGGGAAAATTCACTTCGGAATTTCGTCCGAAACCCAGGCATTACATACAGATATTTCCTAAGCAGACGAAATCCATTAATCGAGCCCTTAAAAGAATATACAGACTTACACAAAAGTGGAAGATCCATTTGGAAAAACAAAACACCTGGAATAGAATATTTGGCGATAAAAGCTTTTGCGGTAAATAAGATCACCAAAAATTTTAACGAGGTAGCAAGAAAGAGATTTCTGCAAAGATTAAAAGCAGATGATATCAGAGCACTTCTGTTTGAGCTAAATATTTCTGCCCATTTCTTTAGAAAAAACTTTGATGTGGAATTCACCGAGTACGAGAGCGCCGATGACCAGCAACGAACATTCGATCTCCTCGTTACTAAAGGTTCATTCCAAGGTGAGATTGAATGTAAATTTACGACTTTTGAAGCCGGAAAAGCCATTACTCTTGACGGCTTTTATTGTTTTGTTAAAACCACNNTATCAAGCCACCACCTTTGGTGGTGGTCATTTGACTTGCTTTGTGATGAAATCTACAAGCAATTGCTTAGAACAGATGCGCATTGTCTAATTGAGATCTTGTGTCACGATAAATTAGGCAAGAACAAGCCACGGTTTGTCAAAGTTGCAAAAGCCATCATGTCTGCAGTCAAAACAGGTGCAACGAATGCTAAAATAGATGATGGATTGGAAGTACAGTTTCACTATTTCTCCAAGGGAATGGTTATTAAGACCGAACAACAACTGGAGTCCGCAATCAAGGACTACGTTACACCCAAAAGTCACTTTGCAAGCCTCGGCAATGAAAGTAAAACTTTGATCATTAAGATTGAAACGACCTTAGAAGAAAACGTACTTATTAAAATGTATGGAGGGTTAAAAAAAGCATCAAAACAACTATCTGGTGAGCGACCAGGATTAATCGCGTGCCATGTAGAAGGCATTTTCCCTAATGAATGGGAGCAATTAAAAGTGAACAGTTCTTTAAAGAACATGGTCTACAAATTCTATGAGAGAGACGCCTCAAAGCACGTTCATAC
>JAABYK010000241.1:1449-2542 GCA_011775825.1 Candidatus Zhuqueibacterota bacterium
TACTTCCACGCAACGCGGTGGTGGCGTAAGTGTCTAGTGATTTATAGCAATCGTCAATCCGGAGCAGCCCTTTAACCAAAAACAAACATTTAACTAATTCGTCCTGAACATTTTCCCGTAGAACCACATTCAAAAGAAATTTTCATATTTACAAGGATGCCAGAACTCCCAGAAGTAGAAACCATCAGACGCGCCCTGTCAAAACATGTGCTCGGCAAACGCTTTCAACGAGTGCTGGTGAGAGATCGGAGATTGCGCTGGCCCGTCGATGAGCTGAAACTGCGGCAGGGCATTATCGGGCAAGAGATTACCCGGATCGACCGCAGAGCCAAATATCTGCTGATTCGACTGAAGGACGACCGGACGCTGATCATCCATCTCGGCATGAGCGGGAAACTGCTGTTGCTTGCCAATTCAACCCCATTCGAGAAGCACGATCATGTTATCTTCTATTTTGACGATGGCACCGAATTGCGATTCCGGGACACGCGCCGCTTTGGCATGGTGGATATGATTCATGAAAATGAAATGGCAGCCTACCCGCGTTTCGTAAATCTTGGTTACGAACCGCTTGCGCGCAAAACCACCGCTGAAGTCTTGTTCGAACGAGCCAAAAGCCTGAAAAAGCCCATCAAGAATCTGTTGATGGATGCCAATTTCATCGTCGGGGTGGGCAATATTTACGCGAACGAAGCCCTGTTCTACGCCGGTATTCACCCGCAAAAGCCGGCCTATCAACTTGGCAAAGGTGACTGGCAGCGGCTTCTGCACGAATTGCGCGGCGTGTTGAGACGAGCCATCCGTAAAGGCGGCACCACGTTGACCGATTTTGTGGACAGCAACGGCGACACCGGATACTTTCAGCTTTCGCTGGCGGTTTATGGCAAAACGGGCGAAACATGTCCCAGGTGTCAATCCATCATCGAGAAATTTGTGCAAGTGGGGCGAAGTACGTACGTTTGTCCGGGCTGTCAGGTCGCTTAGGACGCTATTTCAGAATTAGTGAAAGAGTTTTGAGATCTTGATTACAGCTCGACGATGTGTATTCGTAGAGCGAGAAGCGTAGAGCGTCACGCCCATTCGCTCCTCGCTC
>JAABYK010000160.1 GCA_011775825.1 Candidatus Zhuqueibacterota bacterium
ATCAAAACGCTCGGTTGGTGGTTCCACTGGCTTCTTTGAAGAGGCTCGAGGTGTGCCGGAACCGTAAGTCTCGAACGCTTGCCGGTGCCAGCCTTGGATTTCTTGGGGGGGCAATCGCAGGTGCAATGATAGGTTACGCTGCAGATGAACAGGGTAATGATGTCGCACCGGAGCATGCGGCTCTCTTGGGGGCTGCACCTGGTGCAGGCCTTGGAGTTCTTATCGGGGCCGGCATCGGCTCAGCCATGGCCGATGAGAGGTGGCAGGAAGTGCCGTTGGCAGAAATTCGCATGAATATGACCCCAAACGGGCACGAGGGATTCGCGGTCTTTAAGTCATTGGCTCATTGACTGGAAATTAGTGATTGATCTGAAACGGATATTTTGAACTAAAACACCGGAGCGTGACGTTGAATATGTTAAAGAGACCTACCCACATTCCGATTCGCACAAAGCTTTTTGATATGATACTGCTGGCGATTCTTTGTTTTCAGACGTTTTTGCTTTCAAACGCACAAACACGCACGGTCAACGATCTCGACGTCATCGTGGTAAGTCGCGACGAATTGAAAGCAGCCATGCGCCTGCCGTCCGGCTACGATCCCACGGCAACTACCAATGTCGGGCGTTTTCAAGCTGATGTGATCCTGCACCTGGCACGCGAAGCGCACAAGCAGAATCCCAATGGGCCGCCGCTCCTCATCAGATACAATGATTGGTTCTGGGCCTTTCTGCAAGTCAACGATATTCCGTTGAGAGACGCGCCCAAATTTTCGCTTTTGGCATATGAACATCAACAGAACCAACTCATCGACTACCGTCGCGATCGGGTCATTCAGCAAGTCGTCGAAGGGCCTTCCCCGGAACTCGCGGTAAATGTCAAAGTCTGGTGGCCGGAAAGCGCAGACCTCCCGGACAAGTATTCTTTTGAGGACAAGCTTTCAACTCCAAAATTGAAAGTGACCAACCATCGCGTCATCACCTACCGACTTCTGGAATTCGACAACATGGTGGTTTACGACGACATGCATGGCATTACCGGACGACCCACATCGGGTGTGCTCAGCTTTCTGTTTCGACTCATCGGCGAAGGTCGTGTGGTGTATTCCAGAATCGCCATCTCGGAAGACGGTTTGCAGATCAATCGCACAAAAGCCAAGAAAGGACCGTTTTCCGTAACAGAAACGGTCATGGTCCAATCGAATGGTCACACTGAGAAAGGTCTGCCGGCGAACCGACCGGATCTGGAAAAATTGGAAGAAAAGCTTAAACAGAAAATCGAAATCGAGTACGTACCGTTTGAATATGGACAAATTGAATAATGGCCAGAATGCTTACAAACTTCGCCGGGGTTTTAGTACTCATCACAATTATGGCTGAAACCTGCTTCGGTCAGGGACTCGTTGCCAATGCAGGCTGGTACAGCGGGGTCAACCGCAGTCACTTGACTTCAGGCCGGCGTTTTCCCGAATCAACTGTGGATAAGAATCCGGTTTTGTTTCTCGGCCTGTACAACCACAACCTGCTTCAGGCGCAGCAGAATTGGAGCCTCGGTTTCGTCTTTCATTATCAAAAAGTCAAAACCAGGCCGATCGATCCGAGCAGCGAAAACCTCGCCACATGAGAGGCTGAGAATTTCAAAATGACCTAGCTGCTGTTAGACTATCAGCACAAAATCTACCAGAGGAACCGGCTTTACATCCTGCTAAACATCTCGGGCGGTTTATCCTTCTTTTCATCCGAGTTAGAGAGCGGATTTAACCAGTGCGATGCCGTATTCTGCAATTTCCCGGACATCGACCCGACGTTGTCGCCTGGCCTGGTTTACATGTTGAGGGTCTACCGCAATGTGGCATTGCAGTTTACCGGAAGCGTCAACATCCTGCTGGGGGCGAAAAAAGACACGCTGCCTTATGAGAGCGGACTGCTACTGAGAGCGGGGTTATATATTGGCATCGATAAACCCAACTAGCACAGACTTCATCTTATCCGTACTGCAAGCTAGCAACATTGTGTTTTTTCAACAAGGTTTTTGGTCTAAGCTGTGGAGCTGATCTGAAAAATGAAGATATTTTTTAACCACTGATTAACACCGATTGAACACGGATTTAAACGATTTGAGAAAAAGTGACCTAAGGGGTTAATTTCGAATTGTTCGATATCCATGGCGGAATGAATATGGGTTTAACTTATTACGGGACTGTTGTAA
>JAABYK010000352.1 GCA_011775825.1 Candidatus Zhuqueibacterota bacterium
CTAAACTAAGTATATTTACCTGTAAAAGCAATACATTAAACGTGCAAATTCATTGTTTTTTTCTGAGTGGCGCTTGTTGTGATCGACACCAGATCGATAACCGGAGGGGTTGCGTTTGTTGGTTCCGTTTGTGAACATGTTCCGCTTCGATATCGGGTTTGGCGAGCCCGGCGAAAGCTTTCGAATCCACATCGGCGCGTTTGAAAAATCCGTGGCTCAGCGCCTTCGTGTGCGATGATTAGACGGAGAGATTGGTGATAGGATAGTTCGTTCGGTCGTTAAGAATTCAAATTCTTCAAATAGAAAATGTTTGTCGATATTTTGAATGCGGTCTCGGAATGCTTTTGGTAAACGTTTGTCCTTGGTAATATACCAGAGAAAAATATGAGTGTCTAAGAGAAGGTTCACTGGCCCTCAAATTCTTTGATTATGTTATCAGGCAGGGGAGCGTCGAAATCGTCTGGAACTGTGAAGTCTCCTTCGCAAAGGCCATATGGTCTGACTTTTGAAGGATGACGCTTTATAGGTTTGATTTCAGCAAGCGGCTTGCCAGATTTGAGAATTACCAGAGTTTCTCCCGCTTCTACCCTGCGAAGAAAGTTTGGCAAGTCACGTTCGATTTCATCCAGGCTCATTTGATGTTGACTCATAAAAACTTAGCCTCAAAAGGATTCTTAAGTAGTGTCTGAACGAAAACGGCTGTTGCAGTCATTCCCGAGATCTTTTGTTCGGGAATCTCCTGCCTAATTTCTGGAGATTCCGGCACAAAACAATGCCGGAATGACGCGCACTAACGTGTTTTCGTTCAGACACTGAGTAGTAAATTTACGAAAAGTGCTCCGAAAATGCAAACGTTAATACTGCTCGCAAGAATTTCTTTTTTAGGCTACAGGAGACTCTCAAAAGTAGTCTAATTTCTCAGCAAATGCAAGGGATTCGGTAACTTGAACGGTTTTAGGGGGTATGCAGAGGTTTGTCTACCTTAGCTAGTTAAAAGGGAAATAAGGGAATATGGACATCGATGTCACTGAAAAGATTGGGCTGGCTTTCCAAACCTTATACCCTGACCCGGACAAGCCGGGGCGATTTAGGTGTGATCTGGAACGACGCCGACCAATTTGACACCGACAATTTCATTGGCGGTTATGACGTTGGATTGCGTTTTTTGGTGCCGTTTGTGAACATGTTCCGCGTCGATATCGGGTTTGGCGAGCCCGGCGAAAGCTTCCGAGTCCACATCGGCGCGTTTGAAAAACCGGTGGCTCAGCGCTTTCGGGTGCGGTGATTAAAGGGAGAGTTTGATGGATTAGAGCTTGANNAGCGCTTTCGGGTGCGGTAGATTGAGGGGAAGATTTGGGACAAATTAGTTCGTTCGGTCGTTAAGAATTCAAGTTCTTCAAATAGAAATTCGCATTTGCTCTTAAACATCTTTTGATGATCGTATTTACAGACACTTACCTCGTTTCGTACGATAGGGATAATCAAAACTTATTCTCTGAACAATTATCAATGTGCAGTTCGTGCTTAAGTTGCCCTTTCTGATCCCTCTATCCAATATCCTGGTTTCCTATGTTGGTGAGCAATTGCTAAGATAACTATATTGGGGTCTTGGACGGAATATAAG
>JAABYK010000311.1:0-879 GCA_011775825.1 Candidatus Zhuqueibacterota bacterium
ACTTGGGAGCGAGTAGTGATGACTACCTCACCATAACTGAGGTTTACTTTTAGAGCTACAAGGCAAAAGATTGAGCATATTTTGCTTGACTTTTATCTGTTTTTTTTACTTTACTATCGGATTATCAAATCCATTCTGCTGCTGATTGTCGAAGCGACCATTCCTTCCGAATCCGAGAACGCANNACGGCTCCGGAAAGATGGCTTGGCGATCAAGGGAATGTGACGGAAAGCTTTGCGCACATTGGCGTTCATGCTCACGAGTCCTCTCATGTCATTTTGCAAGGGTTGTTCGGTCGTTGGTATGATCAGGATCTTCAAGCTTCTCCGNNGACGTTGAAACCGCCCGCTCACATTCGATAATATGTCCGCTTGGAGATTGGAGCGTGATGCATCGGTTTGGCGTGGGACCGGAGCGTAAAGAAGAAAGTCCTTCGCACCTTGATGCCACACGAAAAATCAGCGTGGGTTGGGCGACTCCTACTGAGATTACCAGCAACGACATGCAAGAAACGATAGATTATGTTGAGACTCAGATCAACGACGCAACTTTCGACTTTTATCGCTTTACCGATCCAAGCTCTGGAGAAGAATTTGTCATTGAAAACAGGCAGTATTCTGGCTTTAACCGTTTCCTTCCACTCTGGTGGCAGGAAGGTAGCATATCTTTAGGGGGTTTATTAGTTTCTAATGCCATTGCAAATATCCCGACATTTAATGATGTAGACAACATGATCATGAGATTTGCAGATGGCTCTTTTGCGCCATTTACCGATCCAAACGATCCAACTCTCAGGTCAGTGGGAGATGCGGGCGATCCATTTCCGGGAACTTCCGGTAGCACCTCATTTACGCCTTTCACCACTCCAAATACAAACAA
>JAABYK010000311.1:981-1128 GCA_011775825.1 Candidatus Zhuqueibacterota bacterium
CCGCCTGCGGCTCCGCAGAATCTCGTTATAGCCAATCCCAGCGAAGATGGCGCCAATCCTATCCCGCAATGGGATGCCAACACCGAACCCGACCTCGACCATTATCTGGTCTGGCGCGGCACCACCCCGAACTGGAAAACTCAGCCG
>JAABYK010000220.1 GCA_011775825.1 Candidatus Zhuqueibacterota bacterium
ATAGCAGGGCCAAAAACAGGAGCCCAAAAAAGCTTTTTACCGATATTGCCGACATCCGTTTTCTCCGTTACTTATCTGCTTGAGGGTTTCACAAAACTCAGAACCCATTGTTTTTACGAAATTTACAAAGGCGCATTTTACCCCCATTCCCTCCTATTCTGTAACCCTTTAATTTTCAAAGAATTACAAAACAGGAAATCAGCGATTTTTGCCCAATTCCCGCCGATTTAGACCCTCCAAAAGGGGGTGGAGGGCAAAAATTTCGCCCTCTGCCTTCTGAAAAGTTTTGTGAAACCCATCGATTTTTGATAATTGCTCCTTGAGTTAATTTGATTCTTCCCTTTTAGTTAAATCTCACTCCTTTTTGCCCTCCACCCCTCGATTGTTGTTGCATCTGCCGCTCAGCCAGGCTACTTTTGGTTCGACCTTCACAAAACTCAAGAGATATTGACATGAGACAACACCTCCTATTCTCTGTCCAAGATTGCTTGGATGTCAAACCGCTGGAGAGTTTCCAACTGCTGTTTGAGCATCTCCATCAATTCCAGTTAACTCACACCAAAGCAACGGGCAGAAAACCCATCCAAAGAGAAGCGATTCTCCAGGCTCTCATCTTCAAAAGCCTTAAAAGTATCTCCACCCTCACCGAGTTGAGGCGTGAGCTTCACGACAATCCCAGTGCTGCCCTCTGTTGTGGCTTTGATATCCGAAAACCCATTCCCAGCGTTGAACGCTTCAGTGCTTTTCTCAGAGAAACCGAAAACAAAGAACTCGCCCACATTCGAAATCAACTTGTGCACCAACTTATCGAGCTTAGCATCATTGACGGAAAATATTCGGCCATCGACTCCTGCCCTATCCTCGCAAACGTCAAAGAAAATAATCTGAAAACCAATGTTAAAAATCGCTTTGATAAAACCAAGCCACCCAAGGGCGACCTCGACGTCCGGCTTGGCGTTATCATCACCTTCCCACAAGGCCAAAAGAAAGTCCAGTTCTTCTGGGGCTACCGCAATCACGTCGTCAGCGATGCCAAAACCGAACTCCCGCTCTGGGAAATCACCAAACCTGCCAACGTTCACGATTCCACCATGTTTATCCCTATCTTTGACCTTCTGCAAAAGGAGTTTCACTTTGACATCCAAGCCGTGATGGCCGATGCTATTTACGACACCGCTTCAATCCTCAAATACATCCGCCGGACGCTCGCTGCCAAGCCTAGGGTGGCCAGAAACCCAAGAAATACCCAAAGGACCGATGAGGCCGAAATTCGATATGCCAAATCGGGAAATCGCATCTGCGAAGCCGGTTTGGAAATGCTCTCCAGAGGCACTTTCTACGATAAATCCCAAGACCGATGGCGGCAAAAATGGGTCTGTCCACTGCATCATTCCAGAAAAGTGCAACAGCATTATATGCTCTGTCCCGTCTTCCACCCAAAGTTCTTTTCGCAGAAAGGCTGCTATGCTTACAAACGAATCGATGACGACATCCGAAAAGAAATCGACTATGGCTCGGAGTCATTCAAAAAAGATGCGAATCTCAGAACGAGCTCCGAAAGAATCTTCTCGCGCTTGCTCTCCATTTGCATGCAAAACCCATCGGTCGTTGGTCTCAATGCCACGGCTAATCACTGTACCATCGCCCATATTACAGTATTACTCGTCGCCCTTACAGCAGCCAAAAACGATGTCAAAGAACAAATACGGTTTATCAAGTCATTCCTGCCGAACTTCAATCCCTGAGTTTTGTGAAGCCCTATATCTGCTTAATAAAGTCGTTGCTGCAACAGAATGGGAAATTCGATGGCTTTGCCTAATCGC
>JAABYK010000141.1 GCA_011775825.1 Candidatus Zhuqueibacterota bacterium
AAAAAGCTGTAAACCGTGTCATCTGACCAAGAAGAGCGGGGCACAGTTCAAAATCTGGGAGGATGGGCCTCATGCCAAAGCCTTTGAGACGCTAAAGACACCCGAGGCTAAGAAAGTCGCAAAGGAAGCCGGCATCGAAGGAGATCCGGCCAGCGCGAAAGAATGTGTGAGATGTCATGTCACAGCCTTCGGAGTCGATGAAAAGCTGAAGACGTCGAGACTGACGATGGAAGAAGGCGTCAGTTGTGAGGCGTGTCACGGTCCGGGTTCGGAGTATAAGAGCAAGAAGATCATCGAAGCGATCTACAAAGGTGAATTGGATGGTGCGGAATATGGCCTGATAGAGCCAACCGCCGAAGTTTGCACACAATGCCATAATGAAGAAAGTCCCACCTTCAAGGGATTCGATTACGAAAAAATGGCAGCCAAGATAGCGCATCCTGTTCCAAAAGAGGAATAAGTTTGAAAATGTCGCCTTGAGTTCTGGTCGGAAAGCGGTCTTTATGCTGGCAGGATCAAGTGGTAGGATTTTCCGACCAGGCTTCAGGGCTTGTCTAAGGTCACCTGACGTTTCGACATCTTGAATGAGAAAAGTGCGAGTCCCCTTTTTGTACGGCGTTCGGTTGACAGGTTCGAATAACCCCGCAACACACATTATTATAAGTTGAAAATGGAAACGGGAAAGGTGTCGCAGGAGCAAAATTTGAAAAGAGAAGACAGTCAACAAAGTCAAGGGGTGCCGCGCAGAAAAATCGTAAACTTGTTGTTGGGAGGCGGCCTTCTTACCACCCTCGGATCCATCCTGGTTCCACTCATAAATTTTATCATCCCACCGAAGGTTCAAGAGGCTGCCCAGAACAGCGTGGTCGCCGCCAAAGTCGGTGAACTTCCGCTAAATTCCGGAAAGATTTTTCGTTTCGGCAGCAAGCCCGGAATTCTCGTCCATACTCAAAACGACGAGTATGTGGCTTTTTCGGCTATTTGTACTCATCTTGATTGCACCGTGCAGTATCGACAGGATTTTAAACACATTTGGTGCGCCTGCCATAATGGGCACTTTGATCTGACAGGGAAGAACATCTCGGGTCCGCCGCCTCGTCCTTTAGAAGCATACAAAGTGGATATTCGCGAAGAGGACATCGTCGTTTCGCGAAGTGCATGAGGAAAATACAAATCATTTATCAAATCTATGTCTGAGAGTCAGAATCCCCAGGTAAAAAACTACAAACGCGGCCGGGTTCAATCCTGGCTGGAAGAGAGGTACGATCTGAGTGCCGTTGAGGAATTCGTCAAGAAGAAAGAAGTTCCTATAAGTCGTCACAGTATCTGGTACTATTTTGGCGGGATTACGCTTTTCTTTTTTATCATTCAGGTGGTTACCGGCATTCTATTGTTGCTTTACTATCGTCCCACTGCGGAGGCGGCCTTCGAGAGCGTTCAGTTCATCATGACCGAGGTGCGGTTTGGCTGGCTGATTCGCTCCATACATAGTTGGTCCGCTAATCTCATGATTGCCGCAGCCTTTGTCCATCTATTCAGTGTATTTTTTCTCAAAGCGTATCGCAAACCTCGGGAGCTGACCTGGGTCAGTGGGGCGTTGTTGTTTTTCCTGTCCTTGGGCTTCGGCTTTTCAGGGTATCTGCTTCCCTGGAATGAATTGGCTTTTTTTGCCACCAAAGTCGGAACTGAAATTGTTGCCGTTGTCCCGCTGGTTGGAGACTTTTTGCTCAAATTTCTGCGCGGCGGAGAGGATGTCACGGGAGCGACACTTACGCGTTTTTTCGGCTTCCACGTAGCCGTGCTTCCGATGATTTCCACGGTCCTGCTGGTTTTGCATCTCTGGTTCGTGCAAAAACAGGGGATGAGCGTGCCTCCTTCTCTCGAAAGAAAAGGCGGCCCTATTAAGGTCATGCCATTTTTCCCAAATTTCTTGATGCGCGACTTGTTAGGCTGGACACTTGCTTTAGCGGCACTCGCGGCCATCGCCGCGCTATTTCCCTGGGAACTCGGCGTTAAAGCCGACCCCTTTGCGCCTGCCCCCGCCGGCATTAAACCGGAATGGTATTTTGTGTTTATGTTTCAAACGCTCAAGTTCATACCGGCGAAAGTGCTTGCTCTGGACGGAGAAATGTTGGGCGTTCTGGCCTTTGGTGTTATCGGAGTGTTATTCGTTCTGGTACCTTTCCTTGACAAGCAGGCCCGAATGGGAAAAACCAGTCGGGCATTCAGTGCCCTTGGTGTGTTAGCTGTGATTTATATCTTAGCCATGACGATTATTTCTTATGCCGTACCTCAAACTTTCTGAACGATGCAAAGCACATTTTTAAAATCACTTTTTGCAATCATCATTCTTGGGTGGAGTATGTCCGTATGGGCACAGGAAGCAAGCGAATCCGAGAAAAAGAGCAGTTGCATTACCTGCCATCTCGAAATGGGTGACGAACTCGCGGCACCGATTGAGGGCATGAAGGAAGACGTTCACGACCGACAGGGTTTGTCATGCGAAGACTGTCATGGCGGCGATCCCACGGTGGGGTTTGACGGCGATATGGAAGCATCGATGGATCCGGAGAAAGGCTACATTGGCATTCCAAAACGTACGGAAATTCCACAATTTTGTGCGAGGTGCCACAGCGATCCCAATTATATGCGCCGTTTTAATCCCAGGGTATCCACAGATCAATTGAGCCGATACAAGACCAGCACTCACGGTAAACTTTTGGAGCAAGGAGACACCAAAGTGGCAACCTGCACGGATTGTCATGGTGTACACGGTATCCGAACTGCGAAAGATGCACGTTCGGCTGTTTACCCTTTGAATATTCCGGAAACGTGTGGCCAGTGTCATGCTGACGAGGAATATATGCAGGATTACCGAATTCCGACCAATCAAATCGAGGAATTCAAGCAAAGTGTTCATGGGATGGCCCTTTTGGAAAAGGGCGATCAGGCTGCACCAGCATGCAACGACTGCCATGGAAATCACGGTGCGAATCCACCGGGCGCCCCCTCAATCGCCTTTGTCTGCGGACAATGCCATCTGAATAACAGCGAGCTTTTCTTTGAAAGTCCTCATAAAGAAGCATTCGACGAAATGGGCCTGCCGGAGTGCGAAACCTGTCATGGAAACCATGCGATTGAGCATCCCACGGACGCTATGGTGGGTGCCGGTGAACAAAGCATATGTACGGATTGCCACGAAGAGGATTCGAAGGGCTACGTGACCGCAGTGGCCATGCGCCAACAGATCGAGAAGCTGAAAAGTCAAATGTCTTTAGCAGATAGTCTGGTGACCAAAGCCGAACGAGCCGGGATGCAAGTCAGCGAAGCTCAATTCAAACTCAATGACGCCGATGATGCACTCATAAAAGCACGTACCACGGTTCATAGTCTTTCCGTGAGTCAGATGAGCGCAGTCACGGAGGAGGGCATGAAATTAAGCGAGGAAGCATTGCAGACAGGTCGAGAAGCTCTTGCCGAATTGCAGTTCCGCCGGAAAGGTCTCGCAGTTTCAATGGTTGTGATTTGCATTCTGGCCATCGGGCTTTACATGAAGATTAAGGACGTGGACAAAAAGCACCCTCTGCGGACATCGGATAAGTTGACATAATGAACGTCCAAAACCACACAGGGCCGGAACAGTTAAACCAGATTCTTGAACTCTTGCGGGGTTTGGAAGCGCGGGTGAACCGCATCGAGGAGTATCTGGAAATTCGTCCGGAACGGGTGAAAGACCGGAGCAAGCGTAGTGAACTTGCGGAAGCAGAAGCTTCGGCGAATGGCAAGCAGAGGGCAGAATCGGATGAATCCTGGGAATTCAAGATCGGCGCGTATTGGCTGGCGCACGTGGGCACCGCAGTGCTTCTCATGGGCATTGTGTTTTTTATCAGCTATCCGTTCAAGACGATTCCCCCGATCGTGACAAGTTTGATAGGTTACCTCGCAGTGGGAGGCATGATAGGGCTTTCCACTTACTGGCAAAAATCGAATCAATATCTTTCTCGCATTCTGTTTGGTGGCAGCCTGGTTCTGCTTTACATCACGACCTTGCGTTTGCATTTCTTAAACACCAATCCGGTCATCTCGAATAAAGCTGTTGGGTTGTTTGCACTATTTGTTGTCTTATCCGCAATCTTTTATCTTTCGATTAGACGTAAGAGTGAACTTCTCACCGGGATCACTCTATTCCTGGGCTATGCCACCGCGCTCATCAGCGATACAACGCATTTTACGCTGGGCATGATTACCCTCGCTTCGGCGGCGAGTGTTTACGTACTCATCCGTTACAATTGGCAATCGGCCACCATCGTTAGCATGGTGCTCGCTTACTTCGCCCACTTGTTATGGATGTTGAATAACCCGCTGTTGGGAAAGCCTTTGCAGGCCATCACGGAGCATCACAACAATTTGATCTATTTATTTGCTTACGGGGCGCTTTTTGCGTCAGCAAATCTGTTCAGGAACAAATCTGCGTTTACTGACTTTTCAGAGTTTCTGCTGACAGCGATAAACAGTGTTGGTTTTTTCGCCATCGCTTCTCTTGCGGCTTTGACATTTTTTAAGCCCCATCTCGATGTCACGAATCTGCTTATTGCTGCATTCTTTGTTGCTTCAGCCGTCCTCAACTGGATTCACCACTCGAGTAAGTATGCGACGTCGATTTATGCCTGTTTTGGGTATCTGGCGCTGAGCATTGCTATTTTTGCTCGATTCGACTCGCCGGAATATTTTATCTGGTTGGGCTGGCAGAGTCTGCTGGTCATTTCCACCGCCATTTGGTTTCGGTCCCGAATCATTGTTGTGGTTAACATTCTGATTTATCTTGGCATCTTTTTGGGTTATTTGTACTTTGCGCCGTCCGATGATCTTGTCAATTTGAGTTATGCCATTATCGCGTTGACGAGCGCGAGAGTACTGAATTGGAAGAAAGAACGATTGGAATTAAAGACAGATATGATCCGAAACGCCTACCTCGCTTCGGCGTTTGTGGTAGTCCTCTATGGTTTGTATCAGGCAATCCCAAGCCATTATGTGAGTCTTGCCTGGCTGGCTGCGGCGCTTTTCTATTTTGGGATGAGTCAATTGCTGCACAACATCAAGTATCGCTGGATGGCAATTCTGACAATTTTCGCGACCATTATTCATGTTTTTTTCATCGACATGGCCAAGTTGGATGCTGCATTTCGAATTGTGTTGTTCCTAGCCGTAGGTTTGGTTTTGCTCGTGGTTTCTTTGCTCTACACGAGGTACCGCAAGAAAACAGTTGTTTCAGAAGCTCACTGAAGATATTGAAAAAGAGAGGAATATGAAAAAGCGTTTACCAAGTCTCTTTTATAATCCGTTGAGCATGTTCGGGGCCATTGTGGCCATTGTAAACTTTTTAGCAATTTCGATCATTGTTCTAATAGATACACTTGTGGTTGGACTGGCTCCTTACGCCGGTATCATCGCTTTCATTATTCTACCGGCCATACTGATCCTTGGACTGATCCTGATTCCGGTAGGCATGCATTTTGAGCGCCGCCGGAGAATCCGTCAGGAGAAGACGGAACCGCGCTCCTTTTACGTGGACCTGGGAAAGCCGTCTCACCGTCTGGCCACGATGATATTTATAAGCGGCAGTATCATCTTTTTGTTAGCCACGGCCGTAGGCAGTTACCGGGCGTATGAATTTACCGAGTCGGTCACATTTTGCGGACGTGTTTGTCATGAAGTCATGGACCCGGAGCATACGGCTTATCAAAATTCTCCACATGCGCGTGTGACCTGCGTAGATTGTCATGTTGGAGAAGGTGCAGGCTGGTTTGTGAGGTCCAAACTTTCAGGGGCGTATCAGGTGTATGCAACAGTTTTTAATGCCTACCCAAAGCCCATTCCGACTCCCATTGAGAATTTGCGTCCGGCGCGGGAGACCTGCGAACAGTGCCATTGGCCCGATAAATTTCACGGTTCGCAGGAGCGCGTTTTCGACCATTATATGGTGGATGAAGAAAATACTAAATGGTCGATCCGAATGCTGGTCAAGACAGGCGGTGGCAGCAAAGAGGCTGGCATTGCACAAGGTATTCATTGGCATATGAACATCGCCAACGAGATTGACTATATCGCCACAGATGAGCAGCGGCAGGAAATCGCATGGGTGCGAATCAAGGATCTTGAAGGCAACATTCGCGAATATATGAATGAAGACAATCCCATCGAGCCCGAAGATTTTGATAATTACGAGATGCGCAGAATGGACTGCATTGATTGCCATAACCGGCCTACGCATATTTATAAATCGCCCAGCAAAGCCGTGAACAATGAACTTTCGGCCGGCCGGATTGACACCTCTTTGCCAAGCGCCAAACAATTTGCTATCGAAGCTTTGATCGAAGAGTATCCCACCAAAGACTCAGCTTTGATCGCCATCGAGAAACAAATTATCGAGGCGTACGAAGATGAATATCCTGATGTGCTTGAAACGCGCCGGGAGGATGTAAACCGAATGATTGCCAGGCTACAGGCCATCTATCGAAAAAATTTCTTTCCGGAAATGAAGGTGCGATGGGATGTCTACCCGGACAATATAGGCCATTTTTTGAGTCCCGGTTGCTATCGTTGCCACAATGGACGTTTTGTGAGTGACGACGGACAAACTATCTCAGACGACTGCAATAACTGCCACATCATTCTTTCGCAGGGCAACGGTGAGGACGGCCAGATGATCGATCCGGGTGGGTTGGAGTTCAAACATCCTGTCGATATAGGAGAGTCCTGGCGAGAACTGGCATGCAGTGAATGCCATACCGGAACGTCACAACTTTGAAAGATAATTCTATGGAAGGAGGTGATGATGAGTTTTTCCGGGGAAAAGCAACAGGTCTGAATTAAAACAAGAATGGAGTTTTTGATTAGTAGAAGGAGGTTAGGCCTATGAAAATGTTGAAATTATTAATTATACTCATCATTGCATTCGCCTTAACAGCAACGGCATTTGGGCAGGAAGAGCCTACCTTTGAAGGCGTGGCAGACTGCCAGGGTTGCCATGCAGGCGGGCCGGGGGGCAATCAAATTCCCTTTTGGGAAGAAACCAAGCACGCGGTTGCTTATGATTCGGTGAGCGCTTTTGTGCAGCAAACCGCGCGCTGTCTGGAATGTCACACCACTGGCTGGGATACCACAAAAGCAAACCTGGGTGCAGACGACTTTGTAACTGTAGAGGAGCCCTATGATGGTAGCTTCAATGTGACCATCGATGACCAGGAGGAGTTTGATAAGAAAAAGAACGTTCAGTGCGAATCTTGCCATGGTCCCGCATCTGATCATATTGCCGGCGCTTTTGACGACCCGAGAGTGTTGCCTCCAAAAGATCCGGTTCTTGCTGAAACTTGTGGTTCATGCCACAACACGCAGCATCATCCGAATTTCGATAATTGGCTCGAGTCAAAACACGCGGTCGCAGATGTCAACGCCAATCCGTTTCTGCAAAATTTATTTCGCAATGATCCTAACTGCTCTGGCTGCCACACGTTTCAAGGCTTCCTAGAATTTGTGGGCGACACGCCAGCAGATACTTCGAATTTGGTTCCGAACATTGCCGAACCCCCGGGTGATGCTGCCTATCCGATCGTGTGCGCCACGTGCCACGACCCTCATGATACCAAGAACGGGGAAAGTCAGCTCAGGCTTCCGATAACAGATCTGTGCGTGAAATGTCACAATCCGGAATTGGAAGCTCTCGAAGAGGGGGACGAACCACACAACACGCCATCGGTCATTTTTGAGGGTGTTGGTGCGTTCCAGTTCGACGGTTTTGAGTATGATACGGAATCTGTGCATCAGGTACTGCCAGCAATTCAACAAAGGCTATGTGCGACCTGCCACGTCTTTATGACCGAGTTTGATGACAACGGCACGCCGGACGATCCAAGCGATGATATTCTCGCAAACACGGGACATACGTTCGAACCGCGGATTGAGGCATGTCAGCAGTCCGGTTGCCACGTGGAGGGCAGCGGCGCCGAATTGGACATCGATCCAGGCTCGGAGTTCGACTTCGATCACAGAGGCCGTCAGACAACCACGCAGACGTTACTCGACAGCCTTGAAGCAAAACTGGCAAATGCTACGGGCGAGGATTCCACAACGCAGGCCTTCAGCCAAGCTCTTTTTAACCTACAGTTCGTCGCCAATGATAAGAGCCGAGGCGTTCATAACCCGGACTACGCATTCGATATCTTAAGACACACGATAACGTTTATCGACACGGCGCTGTTTACCTCTGTGGAGCCGATCGCGGACGATATCATCGGAATTCCCGAAACATTTGCGCTGCACCAAAATTATCCGAACCCGTTTAACCCGAGCACAACCATTCGGTTTGACGTGCCAAAATCGGGTCATGTCAAACTCGTGATCTTCAATTCACTCGGACAAGTGGTCGAGACCCTGGTCGATGAACAGTTGAAGCCAGACACGTACGAAGTGGAGTTTAATGCGTCGCAGTATTCATCCGGACTTTACTTCTACAAACTGGTCTCCGACAATTTCACCACCACGCGGAAGATGTTGTTGCTCAAGTAGTTCTGTGTTTTGGAGTCCCGGTTGCAAAGCCGGGACTCCAAATGTGAAATGCTTATTGCCACTGGATGCTTAGTCGCCTTTAGGCGACTTCAGTTTTGAGCCTGAGAATTCATTCTCAGGCGGAGGATTAAGTATCAACTGACTGCGGAGAGGAGATGACAACTTTGAGAAAATATTTCTGGTTGCTGGGTGGTCTAATTCTGTCTATGCCCTTTCAGCTCAACGCTCAATCCATCAATGCGCGCTTCACCACTTCTTTCTACTCATGGGAACGTCATCTGACCGAAACCGTAGATGAAACCCATTTTAGAATTTATCAAACGGCCAGGATTACCGTCGGACAAATGGCGGGCAATCGGCTGTCGTTCAACTTTTACGGTCAAGGTACGCAAGACGTAGCTGAATCGGCGGACGATGATCCCATTCCACGTCTGTACAATGCTTATTTACAATGGAGAGAACGAAACGGGATCGTGCAAAGAGTGCGGTTAGGTAGACAGCGGATTTATTCGGGCGTGGCGTACGGCACCATCGATGGCGTTGACGCAACGTTCCGGGTTGGAAAGCTTTTCAAAGTCGGCGGGTTTGTGGGTTTTCTGGTGCCATTTTCAAATGAGATCGAAGTAGGTGATTGGGATGACAGCCGC
>JAABYK010000032.1:0-852 GCA_011775825.1 Candidatus Zhuqueibacterota bacterium
TTATGGTGTATCAAGACGCCAGCCTTGAGACTGCACAAGCGCAGTACGATTCTGCGCGTGCATCACGGCGTCCATGTTGATGTTATTGACCAGGAAGTTGCCGATCTGACCGGCAAACCGGCCCCGGACGCCAACCGAGGTTAGCAATGTCAAATCGGTGCGCTCTCCCCAGCGCACGAAAAAGATTTCAGAAGTGTTGGAGAATCCGCCGACACTTTTATTGAAAGGCAATAAAGTATTGCCATTCTCTTTATAACCGGCGCCGCGCAAGATCACGTTGCCGATCATTTCGATGACCGACCCAAGCTCATCCTTGCTCTGGCGATAATAGCCTAAATGCTTGGCAATGGTCAGCCATCGAATCTTTAGAAATTCATTCATATAGGCGTGACTGGCGCCGCCGCGCACACGAGCGGAATGTTGCAGAAACTTTTCGATAGCTAATTGCTGCGCTTCGACCATGCTGTCGGATCCGCCCACCGGAACGAGGACGCCATCCGTGAGTTTCCAACTCGCATGCACCAACTGGCGCATGCCGTCGAAGTCCTCGGAATCCGATCCGGTATCCGCTTCGAAAAACATCTCTTGAAGCCTCCAGGATGCGTCTCGCGCTTTTTGTAATGTCTCCTGAGCCAATTCAGTCTCCGGATCTTCGTTTCTATCTTCGAGTGTCACATCCACTTTGGCATCGAAGCTAACGATCTTTTTCGCAATGGTCGTTTCAGGGCGTGTAGGCGGAGTCGCCACATTATCTTCATTTATACTTCTCGTGATCTTCGTTTCTGCCGAATCGAGCTTGGCATCTTTAACCAGGTCAGAACTCCCGGTCCGCGTATAGAACATCGCGTCTTG
>JAABYK010000032.1:967-2384 GCA_011775825.1 Candidatus Zhuqueibacterota bacterium
TAAGCAGCGGCCGCCGGTGCGCCCGGATAGCGACCCTGTGCTTTGAAATGCTCCGCAGCATTTTGAATCAGACTTTGAGTCGTGCTGCGCTGCGGCTCAAAATTATTTTCTTGATTCGGAATTTGCATCTTGCCCGGCATGGCGGAATTCTTCTTGCGCTCATCGAGCTTTTTCTTGGTCTCGTCATAATTGCCGACTGCGGAATTCAACCAGACTTCTTTGTCCGCCGGCAAAATCTTGCCGTCCTGAATGGCAGAATTGACGAGTGTCTCGGCGCGAGCTTGTAAATCATTCTGATCGCGATCATTGATGCGCTTTTCAAGTGCATCCAATTTTTGTAGAATTGCATTGGCGACGGCGCCCTCCGGCTCTTCTTCCGGTGTAGGCTCCGGATCGTCTCCGGGCCGGGGATCGTCATTATTCTCAGAAGGATTGTTGGCGGTCTCACTTGCAGCCTNNCCGTGGCATCCTCGGCAAGGCCGAGTTTGATTTTCAATTCTTTCGTGTACTTGGGATCCATGGTTGACTCCTCAGTTTGTTCATCGGCCGCGGAATTGCGAAGCGCGTCAATTTCAGTGTCGAAATAAGGTGTGTTTGTCAGCGCAATAGGCCATAACCGGGCACCGCGTTCCCGTCCCTGTTTGTCCACGCCCTCAAGCTCATAAGCCGGTGAAAGAAAACGGTATTTGCGATTTTCAACCAACTCATCGGCGTCCGGTGTGAACTGCGGATATTCGGCATATAAGCCATCATCTCGAATTTCAAAACTGTCGCGCGGGATCCAACCGTAAGCCGGAGCGCCGCTCCACCATAAAGCCTCATGTCCAAGGTCGATCATCAAATCGCTGTTGAGATTCGAGACCATTTCTTCCAGTTTTCCGCGAGTGAGTTCATGCGGACCGTCCGGGTGTAACGGAAATACTCCGATAGGTAGATATTTGATTTTCTCTCCGGGCGCCTGATTCTTGATGATGATGGAATTGCAGAACGTTCCTTCGGGCAATTTGTTTTTGGGACGTTCCTGCGCGCGATTCATAAAAAGCCGCGGGCGCTTACACAATTTTTTAAGCCAGTTTCTCATCATGACCGAAAATACATTTTTTCACTATCAATTGTAAAGGTTTGTAATCTCTAATATATATCAGAGCTTTTTTCTTTCGGCTGTCGTCATTGCAATGATTATCTTCACAACGAATCACAAACGAGGTTTTTATGGCTCTTGTCGTCAACAAAAGTATCGGCACCCCGGCGGTTCGCTTCACGCCGGACTTCTACAAACGCGCATATCGTGAGCTGCGAGATGGCGTCTATCGTGACGTCATCGAAATGATCCGCCGTGCCGAAACAGACTCCCACGTGGCGGGTTGCCTGGTCGGTCGCAAAGCCGGGTTCCAGCGCAATTTTGCCATCATGCCGT
>JAABYK010000326.1:0-231 GCA_011775825.1 Candidatus Zhuqueibacterota bacterium
TGCGTGATCATTCCCACCCGCGGCGGCAATGGTGCACTTGACCGACTTCAAACACAAGGGCTGTTCTCACAACCGAGAATCGAATCTCTGGAGGAAGTTTTAGAGTACGGCATTCAGAAAAAGTGCGGACGCGTGTTTGCTGACCTCTGGGACATCAAGAAGTTTTCAGTTTGTACGAAATGCACGCCGCGTCGAATTCAAAGATTGCACGCAATGAACCTCGGTCAGTTT
>JAABYK010000326.1:318-1164 GCA_011775825.1 Candidatus Zhuqueibacterota bacterium
AACATGTGGAAATCGCCATATTAGGAGCAGGCTTTGCCGGTAGCCTACTTGCCATGCTTCTGCGGAAAATAGGTCGGGTTCCCATTCTCATTGAACGGGACGCGCACCCGAGATTTGCAATTGGTGAATCCTCGACTCCACTGGCTAACTTATCCCTGGAAAGACTGTGCCGCACTTACGATTTGCCCGTTATCTTACCTTTATGTAAGTATGGAAGTTGGCAGCAGTCACACCCCGAGTTGGTCTGTGGCCTGAAACGCGGATTCAGCTTTTTCAAACATCGTGCTCAGCAGGAATTTGCGGCGCGGCCTGACCATGCCAATGAGTTACTCGTTGCTGCCAGTCCATCAGACGAAGTTGGAGACACGCACTGGTATCGCGAGCATTTTGACTTTTTTCACTTGCAGGAAGCGCAAAAGCTGCAAATTCCTTACTACGACGTCGTACAGATCGAGGCAATTGAACACAAAGACGGCTGGCTGCTTCAAGGAAAACAGCAGGAACAAGAGCTCGAATTCAGGGCGCGTTTCTTAATTGATGCGACCGGGGCGACTTCAGTGTTGGCTAAGACACTCGGCATTGCGTGCAGCCCACAAGGGCTAAAGGCAAATACCTGGAGCGTCTATAGCCATTTTCACGGCATTGAATTGTGGGAAAACCTCCTCGGCGAGATGGGAGCAGATGTATCGGACCATCCTTATCGATGTGACGATGCGGCACTGCATCATATTTTCGATGACGGTTGGATGTGGGTACTGCGATTCAATAGCGGGTTAACCAGTGCGGGTCTTGTTATCAATGCGGAACGAAATCCCCTCGGTTATTCTACTGAACCTGAAGAATTAT
>JAABYK010000326.1:1226-1359 GCA_011775825.1 Candidatus Zhuqueibacterota bacterium
ATGCTCGGCCTTTCACTTGCACGCGACGGTTACAGCGTTGTGCAAGACAAACAGCCGGCGAGGATTGGGCGATGCTTCCACATTCAGCTTATTTCATCGATCCACTGCTGAGCGCTGGCAACGCTCACACGTT
>JAABYK010000326.1:1456-2088 GCA_011775825.1 Candidatus Zhuqueibacterota bacterium
ATTGTGCGTGGAACGGTTAGCGAAGATTATCCAAGAGCACTGGGGAAAAAGCTCGCTAGCTCAAAGTTTAGCCGTTTACAACACAACATTACAACGCGAAATTACGTTTCTTGATCAACTTATCCATGGCTGTTATCGCGCGTTTTCTCAATTTGAGCTTTTGGTCGATTTTAGCATGTATTATTTCGCCGGAGCCATCTGGAGTGAAACAAGGTATCGCAATGGAGCCGCCACAACTGGTGACGAATTTCTCTTTTCGCATCACGAGCCATTTCGCAAAGCCGTTGGCCGTAGTTACCAGGCTCTGCTTGAGCTTTGCGGGAACCGGCAGATACCAAGGGAATACATTTTTGATTTCAGAGAAAGAATAGCAAAGGACATTGCACCCTATAATGTGGCCGGACTTTGTGACCCCAATAAACATAACATGTATCCATTTTTGATGGCTGAATCCGGAGATACTTTTTCAACGCCTAACCAAGCGCATTAACCTGACAAAAGGGCTCCGGTTCTCTGGGTTGGTTCTCGGCGTTTTCAAACTTTCCCACTTTTCGGAAGTATGGTGTGAATTCCCCTTTTGCAGGTTATGCGTGTCGTCACATGTATGAGATGACCTGTCGCAATTTCCTTAG
>JAABYK010000325.1 GCA_011775825.1 Candidatus Zhuqueibacterota bacterium
GCGAATGAGGGGATCCAAGCTTTCATGGAAAAACGCAAGCCGGTCTGGAAAAATCGCTAATGCTTTAACCTGGTGTAAAGTGGAGAGGCTAATTTATGGGCATAGACCAAAATATTGGTATCGAGGGCATACATCAGATGCCTCGGTCAGAGTACATTTCATCCCGATCGACGATAACCTCTTCTCCGAGATCGAATGGTTCGATCTCGAAAGATTGGCGACGCTTATGGACATCGTCTTTTTTATGGCGCATATTCCTGTGTTTGACACCCTTGAGTTCTGAGCGAATCGATTTCAGGACTTGCTCCATCAGTGCAATTCGTTCTGACAACGATAATTTTTGGATTCTCGAAATGAGCTCTTGTGTGGACATTCGATGCTCCAATATTTACAACGATTCTTAAAAAAGCCAATGAAATTGAACTGTCATGTCAATATAATTTCACCATTCCGTTAAGATTACATGATAGAACTTGACTTNNTTCCGGTATTGGTCGGGCCACGGCCAGGTTATTTGGAGCATGCGGCGCCCGAGTTATTTGCGTTGATTTGAAACCGCCCGCTGAGCCGATTGAACGGGCGCGCTTTGTCGAAGCCGAAGTGTCGAATTTCGAGCAGGTGGCTGACTGTGTCGAAAACATTTTAAGTGAAGAAAAGCGCCTTGATTGCCTGGTGAACAACGCGGGAATTTCGCGTGATACAACCGTCTGGAAAATGACCGAGGATCAGTGGGATGCCGTGTTAAACGTGAATTTGAAAGGGGCCTTCAATTTCATTCATCATGTTGCGCCTCACTTTCGGGAGAAAAACGGTGGTAAGATTGTCAACGTGTCTTCCATCAACGGCATGCGCGGCAAATTTGGGTTAGCAAATTACTCGGCCTCAAAAGCGGGTTTGATCGGACTGACCAAGACGGTGGCGAAAGAACTCGGCCGCTACAACGTCAATGTCAATGCCGTCGCGCCCGGTTACGTCTTAACCCCGCTGACACAAAAGCTGCCGGACAAGATCATAACTCAAGCGAAAGCCGAAACTGTTTTTGGAAGACTTGCAGAACCTGAAGATGTCGCCAAGCTTATTCTATTTCTTTGCTCAAATTTGGCCCAGCACATTACCGGTGAAGTGATTAAAGTAGATGGTGGCCAGTACATTTGAGTTTTTTTTCAACAAATTAGNNCAACAAATTAGGACACTTTTATCCATAAAAAATTTTTAAGGGAATAGAAAAAGTGAAACAAGTGCCCAAAGTTTTCGATGGCTGGCAAGGTAAACCGCTGGATCACATTCTAAGTCTCTGTCGCGACCTGGTCGAAAATCCAGAATATCCGACGGTGCGACGGTGGCGAGAAGCCGGTGGAAAAGTGGTTGGTCATTTCCAGGT
>JAABYK010000272.1 GCA_011775825.1 Candidatus Zhuqueibacterota bacterium
GAAGCGCCAGCGCAAATTACAAAACATGGTCGAGCTTCGTACTCAGGAATTGAAACAAGAAAAAGAGAAGATCGAAAAGATCAATTTGGAATTGGCGTTAAAGACCTCTGAGTTGGAAAAGCTGTCGCTGGTTGCCAGCGAAACGGATAACGGCGTACTGATCGCGGACGCGGATGGTAAGGTTGAGTGGGTTAATGACGGCTTCACAAGAATCAGTGGCTACACGTCCGAGGATTTCCAGGGACGTAAATTAACGGAAATTAGTTTAGTCAAAATCCGAAAATAGCCGAAACCATCGAGGAAAGCATTCAAAAAAAAGATTCCGTGTTTTATGAAACGACGAACACGACAAAAGATGGCAAAGAGTACTGGGTCTCCTCAACTCTGACCCCCATTTGGGATGAGAATGATAAACTGAAGAAGCTGGTAGTCATTGATACAGACATTGCGGAACGCAAAAAAACCGAAAAAGCCCTGCGCGAGAGCGAAAACAAATACCGAACGCTGCTCAATCAAATTGCCGATCCCATTTTTATTTTTGAAAAGAACTCGCATCACTTCCTAGATTGCAACGATGCCGTCTTCAGAATTTACGGCTACACCAGGGAGGAGTTCTCCAGCATAACGCCTCTCGATCTTCATCCGACTGAAGAACGTGCGGAAGTAAAAAAGCAACTCGATGTTAAAAACACGGATGAACCCAAGACGTACGTTCATGTTACAAAGGACGGATGGCGCATGGACGTCGAGATTTTTTCAAACGAAATCGAGTATCAAGGACGGGCGGCCTGGCCGCCATCGCACGTCTGCGCAAGAATGGCAAGGAAATTAAGGTGGTGATCCTCGATTACAGATTGCCTGAAATGGATGGCATCGACGTCGCCCAAACGATGCGACACGAACTTAACCTGTGGGACTCGAAAATTATTATGCTTTCATCCTGGGAGGGCATGAACCAAAAGGTTCAAGAGGAACTAAAAATAGCGCACACGATCAAGAAGCCAATCCTTCAATCAAAGTTATTCGAAATTTTTCTGCAAGAACTGCGAGTCGACAGGGTGGAGCCGACAGTCAT
>JAABYK010000675.1:0-204 GCA_011775825.1 Candidatus Zhuqueibacterota bacterium
TTCCCGAACGATGAGTTTTATTTCAAAACTCAGGATGAGATGAAATCCCTTTTTGCCGATGTTCCCGAGGCGATTTCAAACACTGTGGAAGTTGCTGATAAGGTTGAGATGATCGATTTGGATCGGGAAGTCATCCTGCCGCACTTTTCTCTGCCCGACTCGTTTGAAACGGAAGATGATTACCTGCGCCATCTCACGATTGAG
>JAABYK010000675.1:307-512 GCA_011775825.1 Candidatus Zhuqueibacterota bacterium
GACGTGGTTCTGCTGCCGGATCGGTCGTTGCTTTTTGTACGGGAATCACCAATATCGATCCGCTTGAGTACGATCTTCTGTTTGAGCGATTTTTAAACCCCGAGCGTGTATCGATGCCTGATATTGATATCGATTTTGATGATGACGGCCGGCAGAAAGTGATCGATTATGTGGTGGATAAATATGGCAAAGCCCAGGTTGCGCA
>JAABYK010000675.1:610-810 GCA_011775825.1 Candidatus Zhuqueibacterota bacterium
TCTGATGCCGACCGGCTTGCCAAACTTGTTCCTGAAACAATTGGCATTTCACTTGAAGAGGCCTTCAAAGAGGTAAATGAACTCAAGCAGATCAAAGAGTCGGAATCGCTGGAAGGGCGCACGCTTCAAATGGCGGAAACACTTGAGGGGTCGGTTCGAAATACAGGAATTCATGCAGCCGGAATTATCATCGCACCGGA
>JAABYK010000675.1:908-1175 GCA_011775825.1 Candidatus Zhuqueibacterota bacterium
CGGGTTGAAGACGTTATCAATCCTGAAAACGGCGATCCAGTTTGTGAAGGAAAATCATGGCGAGAAATACAACCTGGATGATATTCCTTTGGATGATGAGAAGACCTTCAAGATGTTCAAAAAGGGTGCAACAGTTGGGATTTTCCAATTTGAGTCGGACGGCATGCGCAAATATCTGAAACAACTCAAGCCGACAAGTATCAACGATTTGATTGCCATGAATGCGTTGTACCGACCTGGCCCGATGCAGTTTATTCCCGATTATAT
>JAABYK010000056.1:0-236 GCA_011775825.1 Candidatus Zhuqueibacterota bacterium
CTCGGTTTCACCGTGGGCTTCTTCTTCGTTTTTGAGTTGAGTCAGCAAATGGGGCTTCGATCTGAGATTCTTTACTCCAAAGCTGGAACCAGGTATGAAACTTTTTGGAGATTCACCGAACCGCAGACGCGCAGGGAAAGTTCAGATTTTACCTTCCATTATATCCGAATTCCAATTCTTCTCACGTTCGATGTCAAACCCGTTGGGGAAATTTCGGTCGGACCCTATTTGGGTGG
>JAABYK010000056.1:313-925 GCA_011775825.1 Candidatus Zhuqueibacterota bacterium
ATTGTAGTCGGTGGGTCTTTCACTATCGGTAGGATAAGCCTCAATGCCAGATATTTTAGGGGAAATTCGATGCCGGTCTCACATTCCAATCAAAGCCATAGAGAATTCCTGCCAGGTTTGCAGGAATTGCAATTCATTTTGGGATACACGTTTTGACTTAACTTCAGCTCTGGAGATCGCCATGCGAATGACGATGTGTTCAAAGTTAACCTCTCTTTTTTTACTTGCAGTGATGACCCAATGGCTCGGGTGCAGCTTTATCGGTCTTGGGATCGGGGCAAGTTCAGATGCCTCCAAACCGTATCAGGACCCATTTCAAAAATCCCATCTGGCAGAACTTAAGCAAGGTACCGAGACCGAATTGCTTTTGATAGACGGCGAAAAAATAGAGGGAAACTACGCTGGTTTGGATACGACCGGAATCGGGAAACGCACGCTCGTTTTTCATGCTGCGAATGACACCACGAGAGTCCCTTTAAATGAAATCACGCAGATTTCTGTCAAACGAAAGGCGCGGCTGAGAGGGTTTCTCATTGGCGCGCTGTTGGATTTTATGGCATTTATCACGTTCCAAAAAGTCTGGGAGACCGGTCATGCGTATAATTAGGGGTT
>JAABYK010000056.1:1025-2125 GCA_011775825.1 Candidatus Zhuqueibacterota bacterium
TTTGTGAGGCTTTGTTGTTATGAATTTTTCAAATTTAAGGAGGCATCAAAATGAATCGGAAGACGTTCAATCTAATTGTGTTTGTTTTCTTCCTGGCCACAAGTTGTGGTCAAGATAAAAACCCCTTAGCACCCACGTCTTTAAACGGTACCTGGGAACTCTTTTCTTATACCGAGATTCTTAGTAATGACCCTGTGCGCGGTCGTACTTATTTTTCCGATCAGTTTGTCGACATCGGAGAGGGTGTCATGGAGACGGTTTTCGGCACGCTTGAATGGAACGATCGCAGAATAGATATGGCGGTAATGAAGGTGACGCAGCACCCTGATATGCAACCGGACACAACGGTAGCAAAAACCTTCTCAGGGATTTATTCGATAGAAGGTACCACACTGACGATTTTAGCTGATGATGAAAGTGTCGAGGCTTTCCATATTGAAGGAGGCCTTGGCCCGCAAAATAGGCTTGCGATAACAAGAGGATTTGAATTTAGTACGCTCTGGCAAACGTTGGATGAGTAGAAGCTCCATTTGCGATATTTATGAAAAGCAGGACCAAACTCTATTTACATTTAGCGCAACTCTGCCTCCTGATTCAGTTGACGGGATGCCAAACTAAAGATTCTCACGATGCACCTGCACCACCCGTCGAGTTCGTCATTATAGCACCTTACACCGAACAAACCGCTTTTAAGCTATTTTCTGATGGTTCGTGGGACAAAATCGAGCTCAGTGCACATGATTTCTATCGCGCTGAAAGCGGTGTGGGCAATCAGAAGCCAAAGGCTTCTCCGGACAAGTCTCTGATTGCCTACATCGACGATTACAACCTATGGTTTTACGATACCCAATCGAAGAGTCGCGAACGAGTCACCACGGTGGGTATGCCCGCCGACAGGATTTATGCCGCAATTGACATTCTGCTCTCCGGCTGGTCCAGGGATGGCAAATTATTTCTCTACGCTTTAAAACCGGGGTATAATCCGGTCGGGGCGCTCAAAATCAGAAAGCTCGAAAAAGGATATGGGTTTTACGTCTATAAGGTAGAGACGCAGGAGCATACAAGAGTCGAACTTCCGGAGCGAGTCTACGGTTGGTTGA
>JAABYK010000517.1:0-2795 GCA_011775825.1 Candidatus Zhuqueibacterota bacterium
ACTCCATCGTGAAATATTGAAAGGCCAGCTCCAGCGTCTCCACGACCAACTCGCTGCTTTCGGCGTTGAAATCGGAGATGTTCCATTTCTTGGGCCAGGCGTTGAAAAAAGTGTAGGTTTTCAACGGCTCATGCTCCTCGTTCAACAACTTCACAAAAATCGTGGTTGGCAGGATTTCATAATCCTGAATGGCTTTCTGGCACCATTTCAGAATCGCGGAATCCACCAGTTTGCCACGCTTGAGCACCAGATCGGAATACTTGGCGCGTACCGGCAGTTTATGAACGAATCCATTTTCTCCGCCTTCGGTCACCGTTTCCTCCTCCATTTCCAGGGAAATCCCCGACACCTCACGGAAACGATTGTCGTTATCCGTAATGTCGGGCAGATCAAACTCAACCTTGAAATGAAAACCGACCGGTGGAAGGTACATGATTCGTTCTACTCGCTTTTGGCTACCACGCCTTCATGGACCAGCTCCAGAGTCTCGATGGCGGTTTCATTGCCGTCCGCTTTCATTTCCGTGGGCTGGACTTTGGTCGGCCAGGCGTTGGAGACACTCCAGGTCATGACCGGTTCGTGTTCTTCGTTCAACAGGCTGATGGTGATATCCCTCCTGTCAATCTTGTTGAGTTTGACGGTATTCCACCATTCAAAGAATTCGTTGTCCGATGTGAACACGCCCCGCTTCAATACGATGTTGCTGGTTTTGATCATGCCGGGCATTTTCTGTTTGATGAATTCGCTGCTGGCGCCGTCCCGGTATTCGATCACTTCGATTTCCATATCCAGTCCCGTGACCTCGGTGAACCCGATTTTGGTGCCGCCCCAATCGACGGAAAAATGATATTTAGGAAGTGGGTAATTTTCTGGCATGATGTGTTTTCCTTAAAAATAGATTTAATTGATTAACTTGATCGTTCCAAAATCCGATCAGGATTCCTGCATCTTGTGAGAGAACCTTAAAATGATGAACTCCGCCGGCCGGACCACGGCCATGCCGATTTCGATGATCATCAATCCATTGAGAATATCCTCGGCGGTCATGGTTTGATTGAGCCCGACGTGAACGAAATACGCGTCCTCCGGCTTGGCTCCCACCAGAGCGCCATCCCGCCATTGCAATTTGAGGAAATTTTCAATCATCGAACGCACTTTGACCCAGGTGTTGGCGTTATTGGGTTCGAAAACAAAAGGGCCGGTGGATTTTTTGACGGATTCCTCAACGAAATTAAAGAAACGGCGGACCGAAACATAACGCCATTCATTATCGTTGCCCGCNNTTGCCGGCGAATGAACGGATGGCGTTGATCGATTTTCCGGCCGTGGTGTCGACGTTCAGAGTTTCATTGAGGTCGTTGGTGATCTCAATGTCCGGCCCGGAAACCAGGAGAGCGCTGGCGTTGGCCGGGGCTTTCCAGACTCCCCGGGTTCGGTCGGTGCGCGCGTAGACTCCCGCGGCCATTCCGCTGGGAGGAACAATGGCTTTGGCATGAGTCCGGATAAAGGCTTTCACCGCATTGTACAGTTCGGTATTTTCATTAGTTTGCTTGGGTAACAGTGTGTCCAAGGTAGCGTCGGACGGTACCCCGGTTCCGGGCGCTTCCGCTCCGTTGTTGTCCAGAATGGTTACATTGTGGCTGGCAATGGTTATATTGACATCCTGGGTTCTCAGCTCGATGTTGGTTTTAAGGTATGGAAAATATACCGCACAATATTTGGTTAGATCTTTATCGATAGCGCTGTTGCCGCGAAAATTATCAATGAGAAGTCCCGGGTTGGGAGTTTTTTTGGCGTTCCGGATATCGCCAATGATGAAACGGTCCTGCATTTTGGAACAACTGTTCATGGCGGCATCAATGATGGTTTGATAATCCTCGTCACTGCCCGCCAAGGCCGCATCGGGAAAAACATAAAGCGTGGGTTCGTCGTAGTTTTCCAGAATGGTAATGGCATCGGTAAAATGAGTCGTATCCATAGCTATTGCTTCGTTGATATCGCCAGGATAATTTCCTATCGGCAGAATGTAGCAGGGGCCTCCGCCATTGGCATAGTACAATTGCACGGAGTAATAAAGAAAAGCTTTGGGAAGTTGAGGGTCCGAAGTGGGGTCGGTAAACTTTATTTTGAGTCCGGGGTTGGACACACCCGCCGCGCGTTCTTCCACGTCCACGGAAACGGGATGAACGGGAGGGCCTCCAAAATAGGTTTCATATTCGAGTAGGGAAGTGATGCGGACCGGGGTGGGATTGGCCGGGTCGATCGCGTTACCCATTTTATCAAAAGCCTCTTCGGTGTAACCGATGAAAGCCGGGATTGCGGTGGCGACCGGAGCGATGGATGGGGGGAGTTTCTGAATTTCTTCAATATAAACGCCGGGTCTGTTGTAGGTAGCCATAATTTTTCCTTTTTATTAAGGTCAAAAGTGTTTATATGAAAAAACCGGACTTCGATTTAGGGTCTAGTGTGATATTCGGGTTTTAATCCTCCTCATTGAAGTTGAAAATTAATTGTGAAACTGGCGCCTCCCACGGGCATTGCTGTTTGAGGGCGGTCCAGGTGTATGCTGATCAGCCCCAACGGTTTGGACTTTTTGACTTCGCCGTCGATATAAATATTTTTCTCTTGAATGGTGTTGCCGTCGGTTGTCAGAATATAAGCCCCGTTCGCCAGGCCGGACAGATCAATTTTGACCGCCAGGCTTTCGGGAGAAGCCTGTGATTCAATGGCCACTGTTTTCATAAGATCACCCGTGAACCGGTCTTTGATCAGAACACTCGTCGCCTGCGTCGAGG
>JAABYK010000517.1:2809-2942 GCA_011775825.1 Candidatus Zhuqueibacterota bacterium
CTCGTCGCCTGCGTGGAGGGGTCTATGGATTCGTGAAAAACAGAATCGTGAAATTTCGCGGCATCTTTCTTTCCCGCCACTTCTTCGACCGTGAGTTGGGAGGCGGCCGCAGACTGAATATTGCCGTTGGCAT
>JAABYK010000243.1:0-267 GCA_011775825.1 Candidatus Zhuqueibacterota bacterium
CTCGGTTTGCCACTTTTTTGTGGAAGAAACACAAAAAAAATCGAACGGAATAAAAATTTTTTATGGGGGTAAATGGGTCTTTAGACGTTTTACTGGTTGAGACATTTATTTCTTGCAATAGTCGAGCGTAGCGCGTATATTAATTCTCAATTTTCAAGCCCAATTTGTGTACTTCCTTTCAGCGGTTTAAGAAGTCCTGATGTTAAATATGAAGTCCCTTTTAATGTTCTCATTACTGATCCTGACCTCCACGGCTTGTGATTTACA
>JAABYK010000243.1:290-1275 GCA_011775825.1 Candidatus Zhuqueibacterota bacterium
CAACCGGTCCAATTGACAAAAGACATTTCCAGAAAAAGTGACCCAACCTGGTCGCCCGACGGTTCATTGATCGTGTACTCAGCTCTTGGAATTGCCACAAATCTTTTCAGAATGTCTTTGGAAGGGGAAGATTTGGAGAAGATTGGTCGAATTGAAGATAACTTTACCGATCGCGAATTTGACATCTCATTTGATGGCTCCCGAATCGTCTATCCTTCGGCGCTGAGAGGGCATCTCTGGGTTACCACGCTACGTATGGGATCCGAATTTAAACTCACCCCAAACCATCCTTCGGTGCGGGATCCAGCATGGTCTCCCAATGGACAAGAAGTTGCCTTTAGCGCACCAGGTTCGGGAACCGTAAACATCTATGTGATTCCAGCATCGGGCGGAACAGCAACACAAGTCACCAACCAGGATGGGCAAGATACCAACCCAACTTGGTCGCCGGACGGCAAAAAAATAGCGTTTGAGTCTCAGCGCGGTACCAACTCACAGATTTGGATTGCTGACTTTGAAGTGGATACGTTAATTCAATTTACCGCCGATTCGGTTCAAAGTGGGAGACCCGATTGGTCTCCGGATGGTTCGAAAATTGCCTTTCAAGCCATCCGAAATGACACCACTGCAATTTGGATCACTTCGATTACGGATAGCACATCCGAAAAATTGACAACTCATACCAATTTCGCTGTGAATCCGGCCTGGTCGCCGGACGGTTCAAAAATTGCCTATCGCACTTCAAGTGGAATCGCAATATCGTCACTTGATGGAGACGTCTTGTTTCAAATTGATCGAGATCTGTCCTTCCCAATTTGGTCCCCGGTTGGCAACAGTCTAATGAGAACCGAGCGCGTCACCCACGCCAGCATTCAACTCTTTTCATTGAGCGATTCGCTGATCATCCCGGTAACGCAGCCGGTCGACCGTCAGTTCGACCTTTCACCTGCATGGTATCCGGACAGCAGAAAGCTCGTGTTCGTGC
>JAABYK010000448.1:0-220 GCA_011775825.1 Candidatus Zhuqueibacterota bacterium
TATCTAATTGCATTTTACGTTGTCTGCCCCCTGGCCAACCGGCTGACAGAATGTTGTGGTATCGTACCGAAGTCTCTTTTTATCCTCATCCCCCTCATTCCCACAGCAACACGATAATGCTTACATAACTTCCGACGCAAGTGAAGCGATCTTTTGGAACCCCGCCTCGGCAACCTCTCGCGGGATCGGTCCGAAAATGCGCCCGCCGCGCGGATCCTTT
>JAABYK010000448.1:312-694 GCA_011775825.1 Candidatus Zhuqueibacterota bacterium
AATTACGGCGGCGTTCTCGTCAAACCGGATGTAAGAACCGTCTTTCCTTCGATACGGCTGCTTCTGCCTCACAACAACCGCATGCAACACATCTTTCTTTTTGACCTGCTTGCGCGGTTCGGCGCTCTGCACCGCAAGCACCACCACGTCCCCGAGGCACGCATAGCGGCGCTTCGAACCCCCCAGGATCTTAAACACTTGTCCGACCCGCGCGCCGGTATTGTCTGCGATTTTTACAATTGTTTGCGGTTGAATCATAGTTTTAGCTTCGTTAGTGTGTTAGCTTCGTTAGCTTAATTAGTTTTTCTTCTTTAGTTTTTGTTTTTAAGCTAAATAAGCTGCTGAGGCTGAAAGCTAGTTTGCTATTTTGAAATGTTTGTCT
>JAABYK010000448.1:795-1048 GCA_011775825.1 Candidatus Zhuqueibacterota bacterium
GATGGTGTGTTTGTGCGGGGGATTCTTTCATTTCCATATCAGTTTATCTATTTATGAGTTTTAAGTTTGTTGGTGTTGGTGCGAACACGTTTGCCGCCGAAACCTAGAAACTTGTCAACTTACTAACGTATGAACTTACTCAACGTTCCTCCCTTCGGCGCAGTTCGGTCAGGATGCACGCAATGTCTTTCCGAAGATTCCGGCCTTCCTTCACATCTTTGACCTTGCCCCCGGAAGCGCCGAAGCGGAACCG
>JAABYK010000448.1:1173-1352 GCA_011775825.1 Candidatus Zhuqueibacterota bacterium
TATGCGTGCCATAATGCCAGTTTTACGAAATTTCGCGACTTACCACTTTGGTTTTAAGCGGCAGTTTAGCGCCTGCTTTTCGGAGCGCCTCGCGCGCAACCTCTTTTTCCACGCCGTCCACTTCAAAAAGAATGCGCCCGGGACGAACTTCGAATTCAAACCCCCCCGGAACGCCCTTT
>JAABYK010000300.1:0-356 GCA_011775825.1 Candidatus Zhuqueibacterota bacterium
CAAGTTTGCAAGTGTGCAAGTAGGCAAGTAGGCAAGTAGCAAGTGGGCAACGCCCCGCGGTTAAAGAAACCATCTGGGTCTTACCACAAAATCCGCATCTCACTTGCAAACTTGCTCCAATCCCTCTTCAGCGTGAGGTTTAATTATAGACATCTCCCCTGAAGTCAATTCTATCGACGAAGACTTTCTTGTTGTCAAAATCGATTTTCACGATCATTCGCATCTTTCCGACCCCTATTCTAAAAAAATCTTTCCAGTCGCCCTTCAACTTTCTCAGGTCGACGCTTGCTTCCTTTCCTTGTAATTTATGATGGCTTGCCTTACACAAGTTATGACTTCATCATCACCAATTTTAT
>JAABYK010000300.1:448-1759 GCA_011775825.1 Candidatus Zhuqueibacterota bacterium
TGTTCTTCATCGGAAGTGAACGGAAGCAGCGACGCACGTAATTTCATCAACTCTTCTTGCACAACCTCCCGTACCAGTTCTTTGATTTGATGATCAAAATTTTCAAATTCGATGGTTGCCTTCATCTGGGTTACTCCTTGATGTTATCTCTATGGCTCTCCTGGAACAAACCTACGCTACATCATCTTGCGTTTCTATAGTTGTAAAATTGTTCTGACTTTAGCAAGTCGCAGGTGGGCAGGTAAAGACCCGAACAGCAACCCGACCGTTAGCTCAACAAGCATAATATCTCACCAGAAGCCACATCTTTTTACTTGCAAATTCCAATCTCACTTGTAATCAGGCAAATACTTAACAAACGGGAGGCTAACTTTCACGGCATCAAAGAAGGCTTTATCGGCCGTCCAAAACTCACAGCCCTGTAGTTCTGCAAGCGCAGCATAAGTGGCATCGTAAACAAATCGCTGATTGAATTGTTCAGCTATTTCCCGTGCCCGTTGGCGCAAGCCAGGCGTTTCTACGATCCTCAAAGGGGCAGCATCTAAAATCGCATACGCCTTGTGAGCTTCGTCGATGGCCATTTTGCCGTCAAAGACTCTTTTGCGAATAGCGCTATCGGATTCACTCACAATAATTGGTGGCGCGATAAGTATTATACTGTTAACACCAGCGTCTTTGAGAAGCGCATGAGCTTTCTTGCGATGTGGCTCCCCTTTCACAGCCCACTTCACCACAATACTGGCGTCCACGCAACATGCGGTCATAATTTCTTGGTCCTCTGCTCACGAATTTGGCGGATTTCCTGAGCCGAGTCCACTTTACTTACGGTTTCCGCTGCCATTTCCTCGCTTAATGTCAAAAAAGCTTCTATGCGTGCAGCATACTCTTGTTGATCATTGTCATTTTGCACGTCCGGCAATTTCAATCTACTCAAGTTCGCACTGACATCGGCGATGAGTTTGATTTGTTCCTGCGGCGTAAGTTGCGCAGCTAATTGCTCTATTTGATCTAAGGTTAGATGCTCAGCCATGGTTCAGACCTCGTTATCTTCTTCATGAGTTTATCCAGATTCACTCAAAATGAAAAATAACAATCTTTCAATTGCTAATCAAGTGACAAGTAAAACCAAAGCGTTTACGAGCAAGTCAGACGGAGAGGGGGTGAGCGGGTGATGGGGCGAGAGGGCGACTACCACACGACCAGAAACGATGCGACCTGCACCCTCTGCCGGAAACACTGTCCCCCTCTGTCCCACTCTCCCGATCTCCCCCACTCACCCAATGACCCAATCCTCGGGATGATTGATCATGG
>JAABYK010000431.1:0-213 GCA_011775825.1 Candidatus Zhuqueibacterota bacterium
TCGGATTTCACACAATTTACGAACTCGCCAAAACGTTTCTGAACGATAGAAAAGTCGAGGTCGCACGCGCGCTCTTTCAAATAATTGTTGATCTTGAACCAGAATATTGCGAAGAATCCTATGAGATCCTCTACCAAGAATTGAACCATTGTTTCGCTCAAAAACCGATCAGCCCTTTTTTGGTTGATGACAAGAAATCGGACACAATTAGCG
>JAABYK010000431.1:262-635 GCA_011775825.1 Candidatus Zhuqueibacterota bacterium
GTAAATTCATTAAGAACCGTGAAAGGCGGTTTCGCGCGGATCATCCGCAAATTTCGCAGAATAACGTTGAGGCATTTGCCGAGAACCCACCCCAAAATAGGGTACGCACCTTTAAGGAGTTCACGGCAAATTACGCTGACGGCCGGCCTGAAGTAGTCGTGCAAATCTTTGGTGGGAAGCTATCGCTTGAACGAGCGGCGGCTGTTATTGCATCGATAGAACGCTACCCGGCAATAAGAGCAGCTGTCCTGGCCAACATGTACTTATTCTTTGTGCAGATGGTCCAAAAGGTAACCCCTGCCACAGACAAGGTAGATGACCATCGCCATGTAATCGAGGCGTCGTACTGCGACACCTTCATTACAAATGACAA
>JAABYK010000431.1:705-960 GCA_011775825.1 Candidatus Zhuqueibacterota bacterium
CTTGAACCCATATCATGGGATGCGATTCGATGTTGAGACTCAAAGGTGTCGCCTAACAACGCCATCGAGTTTGTGCGCTACGCGCACCGGACTGGCATTTCGCTGCGCTCCATGCCAGCCGCTCATGGCGGCCGTTATGTGTCATGGGGAGGCGATGCATGAATCTTGCGAAGTTTTGGCCACTGTTGCTCACCTTGGTCGCGTTCTCTGCACACGGCGTTGACACCAAAATGTTGGAGGCGCGTTATCAAAAGA
>JAABYK010000431.1:1030-1233 GCA_011775825.1 Candidatus Zhuqueibacterota bacterium
CTGGGGAGACGCCAGCTTCATGCGAGAGTGTGCTCCTCCCAATACCCCGATTGCAGAACCACTCACAATTTATTTTGAAGTAAAACCAGATGGCGGCATGGGGCAGCTGGTCATTCATCCTGAGACCAAGGTCGCAAATTGCATAGCTAAGAACGTAAAAAATCGTCGCTTCCCCACACCGCCAAAAGACTATGTTGTAAAGA
>JAABYK010000171.1:0-1745 GCA_011775825.1 Candidatus Zhuqueibacterota bacterium
GTCAGTCAAAAAAGAAGGTCACGTTCAACTATGTCTACACAGAAAAACCCAATCGAGCACACTACTACTACCGTCAAATGAAGTCCGTGGCATTTGACTCTATCCGATTGGTGGAACCAGGGATGGACCGAAAGGGCACTACCCGAACGATGTCATTCGGTGATCTGGCTCCGGAGATCGAGGCCTTCATTTTCGAAATGAAGCCAGGCGAAGTGGCTGAGCCTATCGAAATTCTGAGTGGCTACATGGTGATTCAACTGGTGGACGGGGTTGTTGATAAGTTTATGTCAGAAATTGATCTGGCACAGAATAAGTCCAGTTTGAAGAGAGTCATATTCGAACGCAAAGCTGGCCCCCTGGCAAATAACTATGTCAAAAATCTGATGCTGAAAAAAAGATTGACTTTAAATCCTGATTCGTTCTTTGCATTAAGCAAGTTGTTTTCCCAGCTTACTGAAAAGGCGGATCCAGAGCCGGGTTTGATACCGGTCAATCTTGCCGACCACGAGCTAAGCGCTGTGGACCATGAAGCGGTGTCACTTCGGGGAAGCATTCTGGCGACCTACGAAGGCGGATACCTTACCGTTGGCGAGTTTTTGGACAGATTGCAGAACATGCCAGCCGGGCTTAGGCCACGCGTCAAGATGGACCGACAGTTAAAGGATGCTATTGGCGTGATGGTGCGCAATCAGTTTCTGGCCAACCAAGCACGTGCGGCCGGACTACTTGAAACGCCCGAGGTCAGAAAAGAGATTCGAATTCAACAGGATCAGGCATTGGCGGAACACTATATAAACGTGAGGCGAAATCAGGTCAAGATCAGCAATGAGGAGATCGGGACATTCAGGCAGAGCTTGGAATTCGAAGAATTGAACCAACGTCTCAACAGTGCGCTGACGACAGAGAAAATCGCCTCGGTCATTCTTGATTTTAAGATGGCCAAAACCAAGCTGATGCTTTCCGACTCGCTGCGTCAACAGTTTCAGGTTCTGGTGGATTCGACCGGATTGCGGGCTTTAGTGCAGAACCCCGAGGAGATCATCGACCAGGATCCGATGCCATTTGTGACCAGGAAGATTTTCAATTAACAATGATACTGTTTTTTCAACAGACTACTGAGGAGGTGATAAACCAAGCGCAAGAAGTGAATGTTACGAAATGATGAGAACGCGGTCGGAGGCTAAATACTGAGACAGCGAGAGGAGGGCTGTCCCGGGTTAAACAGGTCGCCGTTCGCGGGCTGGTCAGCAGAAGTCTTGTTTTTAATCCAAAAGAGGAGAGTTGCTATGAAAACGAAATTTCTATTGGCGGCTGTAGCAATGGCGGCACTTGTTGGTACCGCCCAGGCGCAGCTCGTCGTCAATGATTTTGAGACCGCGGCCGCAGACTCGATGTTTGAGTTGTTTGGCACGGGTCTGGATCCGGACTTGGGGGGCAAGGCCTATATGAATTTAACTGATGACACGTCTGATCCATTTCATGGCGATGCAGCCCTGAAGTGCGAGTGGGGTGTCCATACGACGGAATCGTGGGGTGGCTTTCTGCAGTTGCAATATCTTTTGCCTGAATCGATAGCCCTCTGGGATTTCTCGACTGCTGAGTATATCAGCATTATGTACAAGAATCATCAGCCCTCCAATAAGCCGGGCAAAGTCACCATGCGCTTCAAGGTTCACGATGCTGGCGACGGTCGCAGTGGGGTTGAGGATTGGTATTTTGAAACTGCGGTTGTTTACGACAATACC
>JAABYK010000171.1:1754-2000 GCA_011775825.1 Candidatus Zhuqueibacterota bacterium
CTTTGCGGGAAGTAGAGAATCCGGTCGGCACCATTCCGAGTGACCAGGGCTTTTCTTTACCTGGCTGGAGTGGCAACACGAACGGTAATCAGAAAATGGATCTTGACATGGTAGCGGGCTACAGCATCGAATGGCCCTCTGCCCAAATCGAAGATGACTCGACCGCGACGGGTATGATCTCCTGGGACTACCTGCGTCTCAAAGGGCACCGCAATCCGGTACTCTACCTGTTCGAGAATGCCTCCA
>JAABYK010000354.1:0-268 GCA_011775825.1 Candidatus Zhuqueibacterota bacterium
CAACTGCGCCGGATTGTACAGCGATCACGTCGCAGAGTCGGCAGGCGTGCATCCGGATATTCAAATCGTACCCTTCCGAGGAGAGTACTACGAGCTAAAGCCGGAAGTCGAGCATTTTGTCAACGGATTGATTTATCCCATGCCCAACCCGGCGTTTCCATTCCTGGGCGTACACTTCACAAAGATGGTTCGGGGAGCTGTAGAATGCGGTCCTAATGCCGTTTTTGCGTTCAAGCGCGAGGGATATGACAAACTTTCTTTTGATCTT
>JAABYK010000354.1:347-1068 GCA_011775825.1 Candidatus Zhuqueibacterota bacterium
GCAAGAACTCATACCCTCCATTCGTCCAGAACATCTCAAACCCTCTCCTTCGGGCGTGCGGGCCATGGCGTTGAAACCCAATGGTGAAATCTTAGATGATTTCCAGTTTGAGGTTACCGATCGCGAAATTCATGTCCTCAATGCCCCGAGTCCTGCCGCTACGGCCGGCCTTGCCATTGGTGATGAGATTCTGAAGCGCGCCGAAAACACTTTCATGTGATAAAAAAGCCAGAGACTTCCTAAGGAAAACGCTTATAAGATTTTTATGTAGTTATAAAAGCTACAAATGATCCTAACCCATAGGTTTTTCGAACCTTTCTGTTTTCGTACTATATCCTTGCAAAGGCATTTAAATATTGGTATATCATCCTTCTATGGATATTTCTGTTCAACCCTCCGATCCAAACATTCATACCGACGACCAAACCCGCCGTTTGTACGCCAATGACGCATCCAGTTATGAAGAACTACCCGAAGGTGTAGCATTTCCGAGATCGAGACATGAAATTATAAAACTTGTGCAGTGGGCCCGCAGAAACGGCAAGAGTATCACTGCACGCGGAGCAGGTACCAGCCTTGCAGGACAAACTACCGGCGGAGGTGTTGTCATGGATGTAGGTCGCAACATGAATCAGATTATTGAAATCAATGAAAACGAGCAATTTGCACATGTACAGCCGGGTGTAATTAGAGATACCCTGAACCGGAAAGCTGAAAAATA
>JAABYK010000642.1:0-1245 GCA_011775825.1 Candidatus Zhuqueibacterota bacterium
TGGATCAACCAAAACGGAAACGCTTTCAGCGACGAGATTATCATCGATGGTACCCCACCCGTGACAGATATGGATGCGGTGCGCCTGGTCGATTTCGAAGGCAACGGAACCAGCGGCATTCTCTGGTCTGCTGACCTACGTACACCCGGGCGCGAGCACTACTTTTTTCTGGATCTAACTGACGGCGTCAAGCCTTATGTCCTCAACGAAATGAATAATAGCATGGGTGCGATTACCCGCGTGCAGTACAGGCCTTCCACTTTTTATTATTTGCAGGATGAGCAACACAAAGAAACCCGCTGGAAAANNGTGGAAGTCATCGACGAGATCAGCCGCAACAAACTGACCACCGAGTACAGCTATCACCATGGTTACTGGGACGGTGCCGAACGTGAGTTTCGCGGCTTTGGTCGGGTAGAGCAACTGGATACGCAAACGCAAACAGACTACAATTCGCCCGGACTGCACGGAGAAACAGAATTTGAGCAGGTGGATGAAGCTTTATATACCCCGCCTATCCTGACGAAAACCTGGTTTCACCAGGGACCGGTGGGGCCGGAGCACGGCGACTGGAAGGAACTGGATTACTCCGATGAATACTGGCAGGGCGATCCACAAAAGCTGCGGCGAGGCCAAGATTTTTGGGACTATCTTAAAACCCTGCCGCGCCGGGCGCAACGTGATGCCTTTCGATCCTTGCGGGGCAGCGTACTTAGGACCGAGCTGTATGCCCTGGATAGCGATGCGCGCCAGGACCGCCCATACACAGTGACCGAATCTTTTTATAGATTTAATCAGGTGTTTTCCACTGAAGATTCACCATTTGATGAAATTCCCAAAGGAACCAGCGGCTATATCTTTTTTTCCGGTCGTTCAGATTCAGAGAACCACACAATGGGAACGCGGTGACGATCCCATGACTCAGTTTACTTTTACAGACGATTACGATGCGTTCGGTAATCCCCGCCGGCAAACATCCATCGCTTGCCCGCGTCAATGGCGAAATATGACCGATAAAATTGACCAGGACACACCCTTTCTTGCAACATGCGCTAAAACACAATTGGCCTATTCACCAGCAGCCACCCCCTACATCAAAGGGAGGACGGTGAAAACTTCCACCTACGAGGTCACACATGTTGGAGAGCAAATGATATGGGATATCAAATCTGCTATTGATGATGCTTCCCCTCTAAGATTGATTGCCCAGGCTGTGACCTACTATGACGGCGATGCGTTCGAGGG
>JAABYK010000642.1:1285-3165 GCA_011775825.1 Candidatus Zhuqueibacterota bacterium
ACCGATATTCCGCCTTATCTTGATCCAAACAACAATCAAGCGTGGGGAGCTGAATACCCGGATTCCTTTAAAGACAAGATGCCGTCTCTGGCAGGATACAAATTCTACGACGGCAGCGATGAGCATGCCCGCGGCTATTGGACCCATGCTGGTACGAAGTTCGATTTTCAGGAGACGACCAATCCGCACGAGAAAGGAATGCCATTAACCCAGCAGGATGCACTTGGGCGGGAAGCCCAGTCTGGCGATGATCGATTGCAACAGGCTGCAATAACATGGCCCAAGGAAATCGGCTTGATGGCCTCGATTGACACTCGTGCCTACAAGGGCCGGATATTTTTTCCCTTTAGGTTCATAACGACCAATCCTCCGATGCGTCAAATCATTCCGAGCCAGAATTCGATTTATGGTCAATTTTTTGCAAAGAACAAAACCAATTTTATTGAACTCCACGATGTCGTGGCACTTGTCAATTAGGGAATAGAACAGAATGGAACACATTTTGGGCCAAAATTAGGCAATTGAAAATTCTTTGAGGACGGTTAGAATCGAACGAAATGGTTGAAATACCTATTTTGGACAAGAGTGACCGTATATGTTTGCCCAAAATGAGGGGACTGGTCCCAATTACGAAGGCTCTTTGCTGAATATTAGGTAAGAAGAATTTCCCTTGCATGATGAAAAAGAAACATACACTCGTGCAGCCGCGAATGTCGAGGATGCAAGAAAGCCTGCGCTCGCAACAATACCGCAGTAATCCTCATTTGGGGAGCTTCTCTCACTTTGCTCTGTAAGTAAAATTTACGAGGCATTCCACAACGTTTCGGGTACGAGCAAGACCTTGCTTTTAAATTGGTGGCCTGTTTTAATAACGCTTTCATGTATGAACTAATTAATTAATTTAATTAATGAGGAACAGACGATGAAAACATTACAGACTTGTCTAGTTGTAGTTTTCTTTCTTGTTGCAGGACTGCAATTGAGCGGCTGTGGCCAAACAGATGGCACTATCCTGGAGGCGTCTGCGGTTCAGAAGGCGAGTAACGACGATGTCGATGAGGATGACGATTTAGAGTTCAAGGTAGTTCTAAGTGGGGACCAAGAGGTGCCACCAGTGACGACCACAACAACGGGTGAAGCTAAGTTTGAAGTCAATTCTGCCCAAACAAGAATAAAGTTTGAACTTGAAATTAAAGATGCTGTGGATATCTTGGCGGTCGCTGGCGCTCACATCCACTGTGCTCCTGCCAATCAAAATGGCCCTATTGTTGCCTTCCTCGCTGGAGAAGTCCCAGGTGGGTTTGACGGAGAAGTGGAGATTGAAGGCACTCTAACCGATGCGAACATCACCGATGACGCTTGTGGTGCAACTATCGCAGACCTTGTTCAGTCGATGAAAGACGGTAACGCATACGTTAATGTTCATAGTGCTGCTAATCCTGCTGGTGAGGTTCGAGGACAATTTGGCCGTGACGAGGATAATGATGATCAGGATGATGACGACGATGAGGACGATGAGGACGAGGATGAGGATGATTAAGTAAGATGAGGCTCTACTCTAAGCTCGGACGACCTGGACGTTTTTTAGCCGAATACACTCTCTTTTACTGGCAGAATAAGATTCGGCAAAGGCGAACACCCCGGCAACAAAACAACAGTCACACCAGCCGTTTTCAGAACCGTCAGGCTGACCAGCAATGAATTCACCGTTGAACTCCTATCTTGCGAAAGATTAAGAAAAATTTTCTTGCATTACGAAAAAAAATTGCTTACTGTTTATATGATTTTTTAACAAGCTGAATTCCTGTAAAAAGGTGACTACTTTAGTTTAGAGGAATGTGATATTCAAGGTTAGTTTAAATTAAGGTTCTCATCAGAAG
>JAABYK010000598.1:0-3310 GCA_011775825.1 Candidatus Zhuqueibacterota bacterium
GAATCGATGAGCACAGCCGTTTTCAAACCTCGTGAATCACAACTGGCGGATCAAACAAATGGTTCGCAAAACTATCTGACTGCAGGGTACAGTGCAAAGTCCTGGTTGCTGACCACTGACCACAAACGCATCGCGATTTTATACTTGATTTCGATCACCCTGTTTTTCTTCTTAGGGGGTCTGTTTGCCGTTTTGATTCGTCTCGAATTGCTGACGCCTGCAGGCGACCTGATGCAGTCCGAGACGTACAACAAAATGTTCACCATGCACGGCATCGTGATGATCTTCTTCTTCCTGATCCCGTCGATACCCGCCGTGCTCGGCAACTTCCTGATCCCGTTGATGATCGGAGCGCGCGATCTGGCATTTCCACGACTGAATTTATTGAGCTGGTACATTTACATGATCGGAGGCCTTTTCACGTTCGCGGCCATCGTGTTTGGCGGCGTGGATACGGGCTGGACGTTTTATACACCGTACAGCAGCACGTACGCGAATACCAACGTCATTTTGGCAGCCGTCGGCGTCTTTGTCACCGGCTTTTCCTCCATTCTCACTGGCCTGAATTTCCTCGTTTCCATTCACAAAATGCGAGCACCGGGCCTGACCTGGTCCAGGCTGCCGCTGTTTATTTGGGCCCATTACGCCACCAGCATCATTCAGGTACTCGGAACCCCGGTCGTGGCCATCGCCATCGTGCTGGTCGGATTGGAGCGCTTATTCAAAGTCGGCATTTTCGATCCCAATTTAGGCGGCGACCCGTTGTTGTTTCAGCACCTTTTCTGGTTCTACTCCCATCCGGCCGTGTACATCATGATTCTGCCTTCGATGGGTGTGATCAGTGAATTGATCACCTGCTTTGCCAAGAAGAAAGTCTTTGGCTACAATTTCATCGCCTTTTCGAGCATTGCCATCGCCGTGTTGGGATTTTTGGTTTGGGGACATCACATGTTTACGAGTGGCCAATCGATTTACGCCAGCCTCGTGTTCTCGATCTTGACATTTCTGGTAGCGATTCCCTCAGCTATCAAGGTCTTCAACTGGACAGCGACTCTGTATAAAGGCTCGGTCTCTTATGAAGCCCCCATGCTGTACGCCATCGGATTCATCGGTCTGTTTACCATTGGCGGACTGACGGGCATCTTTCTGGGCACCCTGGCCGTGGATGTTCACGTGCACGACACGTATTTCGTGGTCGCTCATTTTCATTACATCATGGTGGGCGGCGCGATTATGGGGTATCTGGGCGGCCTTCATTTTTGGTGGCCCAAAATTAGCGGGAAATTGTACCCGGAAGGTTGGGCGCGATTTTCCGCCTTGGTTATCTTCATCGGATTTAATTTGACGTTTTTCCCGCAATTCGTGCTCGGTTATCTCGGCATGCCGCGCCGGTATCATATTTATCCCGACGAATTTCAGATTTTGAACGTGCTTTCATCTGCGGGCGCCACCATTCTCGGGGTTGGCTATCTGATTCCACTCGTTTACTTTCTGTGGTCGCTAAAGTATGGCCCAAAAGCCAGTGCCAATCCGTGGGGTGCAAAGGGTCTGGAGTGGGAAAAAGCGCCCTCGCCGCCCATCACCCACAACTATGAAGACACGCCGGTCGTTACCGAAGAAGCTTACGAATACACGCCGGGAATATGGTTAAAATAGACCCTTTCCGATCACAATTTTTTAGGACACCGATGAACGCAGATACTCGCAGATTTTAAGAATCAAATTCATCAGTCCACAACAAAGACCGAGGAATCTCTATGAATGAAGATTACAAACACTCCGATCTGACTGAACTGATCATCCACTGGGTTATGGATTTCAAGAAAAGGTTTATGCTAACGCTTTGGCGGTTGAATTGAGGAAATCGGGACATGAGGCCATAAGGGAAGCTGAAATTGAAGTTTACTACGAAGGAGAAGTTATTGGTGAATATCTGCCGACGTGTTGGTTGACAAAAAGGTCATTGTGGAAACCAAGGCAAAACGTGAGCTCATTGAAGATCACGAAGCGCAATTGTTGAACTACCTTAAATCGACAATTTATGAAGTTGGTTTGCTGCTCAATTTTGGTCCGGAGCCACAGATCAGGCGAAAAGTCTATGATAATGCACGTAAAGGTTCACTGTCCTGGGTAAAACAATAAATCTTGTATATAAAAATCAGCGGAAATCAGCGTGAATCTGTGTCCAATAATGACAACCGACCTGTGATCGGTATTCATATTAGCAGAACGAAAGGAGAAAGTCGTTGGCAAGTGACCATAGCCAGACTGCGTTAGCGCATCATTTTGATGATATGCAGCAGCAATTTGAAGCGTCGTCTTTGGGAATGTGGGCGTTTCTCGTTACGGAAATCTTGTTTTTTGGCGGTCTTTTCGCCGGATATCTGGTCTATCGATCGAATTATCCGGAGGCATTTAAAATCGGCAGTCACGAGTTGGACATCACCCTCGGGGCCATCAACACCGCCGTTTTGATCGGCAGCAGTCTCACCATGGCGTTGGCGGTCCACTCGGCGCAACTCGGCAAACGCAAGGCAATCATGCTGTTTTTGACTTGCACGATCGTCTTGGGTTCCGTGTTTCTCGGCATCAAGGCAGTGGAATACACGCACAAGGCTCATGAACATCTCATACCCGGTGCGGGGTTTGCCTTCGACCATCCACTTGCCCCGCAGGTGAAAATCTTCCTGTCATTTTATTTTGTGATGACCGGGATGCACGCGTTTCATATGGTCATTGGCATCGCACTGTTAAGCTATCTTCTGATCCAGGCGTATAAGGGACGGTACGGGGCTGAGTATTTCACCCCGGTTGAAATGGTGGGACTTTATTGGCATTTCGTGGACATCGTCTGGATATTTCTGTTTCCGTTACTGTATTTGATAGGACGACAAGTATGAGTCAGCACATTGTTCCACAGCGAGTTTATTTGACCATATTCTTAGCGCTGATTGCGCTAACCTCACTCACGGTCTGGGCCGCATTCATCGATCTCGGCGCATTCAATGATGTGGTGGCGCTGGGCATTGCCATCACCAAAGCTATGTTGGTAATCCTATATTTTATGCATGTCCGCTACAGCAGCCGGTTGACCTGGGCATTTGTGGCCGTCGGATTTCTGTTTCTGCTTATTCTCCTGGTGCTGACCATGAGCGATATTTTGACCAGGGAATGGATCCCGCCGCCGTCGGGGTGGACTTCGAGTCTCCAATAGAATAAAACCAAGCTTTGCTTTTTAGGTAGGGCATTTGGCTACCCGCTCCGCATCACGCATCGCGTGGTCTATCGGGATGAAAGCAAGGGGCTCAGT
>JAABYK010000598.1:3361-5038 GCA_011775825.1 Candidatus Zhuqueibacterota bacterium
CCTGACTTTTGCTTGCATTTTCATGAGCCGTTAATTACATTTAATGTAAAGATTTATCCGTCTGAACTAAAACGCTGCGCTTCTAAGGCAGCAAGATGTCATTCTTTTTTTGTAGTTGAATTTGTGCCAGAAACTAAAAAGATTCCTACGAATGACAGTAGCGGTGTCTTTAATAGAAGGCCGCAGCAGCGACATGTAAAGCTTCTAAGGAAAGGTGCTGGTTCAAGGGGACTGCTTCGGCAAAAAGCGCCTCGCAGTGACGCGCCAAAACCATGTCATTGCGAGACTCGCGCTTCTCAGCGAGTCGAAGCAATCTCCTGCTTCTGGAAATGGCCTTTCCTTCACTATACAATGATGATAGTCATCGACAGCTCGAAATGACAGAGGGATTCAAGTGGTTTCAGTGTTACCATTCAATAAGTGATTCTGGTAACTCATGAATTATCAACCTTACATCGACCGCTTAAAAAAAGAGAAAGAGAAGGAGAAAAAACTCCGGGCCAATCGAAGACGCCGCGCTTTAGAAGTTGCGAAGGAGCTTTCGACGCTTCTGAAAAACGAATTTGGTGCAAAAAAAGTGTACCTGTTTGGTTCGTCTCTTTCCAATGACACCTTCTACCTCCATTCCGACATCGACCTGGGCGTCGAAGGCATTGCACCGGAAAAGTATTTACGCGCATTGTATGAAGTCAATGCTCTTCATCACGGCTTTAAAGTGGATTTGATCGATCTCGAAACCTGTGATGATTATTTGAAAAGAAGAATCTTGACGAAAGGCCGGGAATTATGACCGTTAGGTATGTTGTACTGGCTGAAGAAATTGCCGATGAACTGGAGAAATTAAAGAAAGTCGAGAAGAAAATCTTCAAATATTTGTCAAATCTGGAAAAGGGCTCATCACCAAAAGAAATTTACGTTGACTCAATCGCTCTAAGTCTTCATTCATTCTACACCGGACTTGAAAATATCTTTAGAAGCATTGCGACCAAAGTCGACGGAGATCTGCCAACAGGAGAAAGCTGGCACTCCGACCTCCTAATTCAAATGAGCACACCTTTAAAACAAGTCCGGCCGAATGTAATTTCAGAAACAATCCTGGAGCACCTGCGAGATTTGTTGGCCTTTCGTCACAGAATTCGAAACATTTATTCGTTCAAAATCAACGAAAAGCAAGTTACACGAATATGCAAAGACCTTGCGGCACACAAGAAAGTCCTGTTCACAGAATTGAACGAGTTTGTTCAGTTCCTTAAAAAGACCGGCGAAAACTCGTGATGGTTTTGCTTGAATTTGAAGCAACCACACAGGAGGATCAGAATTGAATCTCTTCTTAATTTTGCTGGGTGGATTGGCCTTCTTGAGAAGTCTGGCGTCACTCATTGACAGCGTCCGGTACCGAAAGACCGCCGAAAACGCGCTGAACGAGCATTACCCTCCTTTCGCACCGAAAGTCAGCCTGATCGTTCCGTGCAAAGGCATCGACCCGGGTTTTGACGACAACGTCCGTTCATTGCTGAATCAAGATTACCAACATTTCGACACTATCTTTGTCACAGAGTCGACCGAGGATCCGGCTTATTCTCGACTAAAGGATCTTCTCCCAAAAAATGACCGAGTCAGTTCAAAACTCATCCCAGCCGGCGTCACGGACAAGCGCGCTCAAAAAATTCACAATCT
>JAABYK010000430.1 GCA_011775825.1 Candidatus Zhuqueibacterota bacterium
GGGACGGCCTTCAAAAGGGTTGCCAAATCGTAAACCGGCTCAAAATTTCTGGCGCTGCCGATGACAACACGATCTCGTGAAGGGCGATTGTTTGGGAAAAATCGCGTTGTATCGATAAAGCTCGGCACCTGGCTGATTTTGTGATCCGGAACCTGGTAGCGGCGTAACGTTTCGCGCAAGTGCTCGCTGACAATTACGATGCGGTCGCAGCGTTGCAAAACCTGTTTTGCCACAAATTCGTGAATTCGGGATTTGCCTGGATGAACCAGCAAATCTGAGCCGTGGACGGTGACCACAAAAGGGTGAATGTCCAGTTGCGCGGCCATCCAGCCCGAATCCAACAAAAAATGCGCGTGCACCAGTTTCGGAGGATTATGTTTGAGCCGACTTTTGATCAGCTTGCCATTTCGGGCGCGCATCACGGCTTTTCCGAGAGTTTTAACAGAAGTGGGAATAGGGAAAGGCGCTTTGGGCATCGTGTAAGCCGCGTGGCTGTTTTGAGATCCGGTTTCCTGCCAGGGAGAGAACACGTCGAGTTGATAGCCTCTTTCCGTCAATGCGTCGATCCATTTTTTGAAATGAACCGCACGGGCGTCACAAAAAAATGCGATATCGGCCTGCCTACGCATCTTTGTTTGCCGCCACTCCTTCCCGTTCAGAAACCTGTGTCATGGATACGCTCAAGCCAAACAAAATCCATAAAATTTTATTGAAATGCTGCGATAAAAACATGCCGCAAATCGTCAAACCGACGAGCGAAATTTGAATTCCCCTGCTTTGGAATAATAGTGGCTTGTTTGCTTTTTGTATCGCAGCCTGCTCGATTCTTCTCAACTTTCTAAATGCAGTGAGGATAATCCCTGTGAAGAGAGCAAACGCCACAATACCCAATTCTGCCGCCACATGGATAAACATGTTATGCGCATAGAGTTGCCCCAGAAGCTTCGTGTAGGAAATGGAATATACCAGAAAGTTGCCGATTCCGACTCCAAAAATTGGATGATCCAAAAACATGGCGATGCCGCCTTTGTACAGACGGTAGCGTTGTACCACAGACCGATCTAGTCTGGCAAATCGCTCGGTCAAGAGTTCAATGGCTATGTTGAATTTCGAATATAAGAGATAAAGACCTACCAAGGTCACAGCAAAGACCATGTAGAGCACAACCTTCTCTTTGCGTTCCTTAAATAGAATGTACATTAGCACGATGATCAACGCCAGAATCCCGCCCCGTGATAACGTCGGAAACGTAGCGGCGATCACGGTCAACCCGCATGAAAGGGCGATTATTTTTAACGGGGTTGATTGCTCTGAGCGTGTGAGGGCGTAAGCAAACGGTACAATGCTGACCAGGACCAAAGCCAAACTGTTCGGGTCTTCGAATGGCCAGCCGAGTCTGAGCGCAAAGGAGTAGGG
>JAABYK010000029.1:0-161 GCA_011775825.1 Candidatus Zhuqueibacterota bacterium
GCGTATTTTTGCATTTGAGTAGCTACCTGTAAAAATACGTTCGCTACGCTCACTGATTTTTACACTCCTTTCTTCTGGCATTATTTGGTCAATACCATCTTTCTCACCTCTTTGAAGTCCCCCGCCTCCAACGTATACAAGAACACGCCGGAAGGAAACTC
>JAABYK010000029.1:189-970 GCA_011775825.1 Candidatus Zhuqueibacterota bacterium
AAGTTATAAATCGATAGGGTGACGTGCTCCGATTGCTTCAATTCAAACTCAATCGTCGTGGAGGGATTAAACGGATTGGGGTAATTCTGTTTTAAAGAAAAGGTCGAAGGTATCGACTCCTGCACCTGTTCCACACTGACCACGCCACTGAACACCCATTTTTCCACGGCCCAGCCGTAGTATGTTTGGGAATAGACGGCTTGTTCTGTCTGCTCCACGTCTACATCAACAACGGAGGTAAATCCGCCGGCCCGACCATTATTTGAGCCAGTGGAAAATGAACCCGTTATCTGGAAATTCCAGTCGGCGACATCGATGGTATCTTCGCTCACGCCAGTATTTGCATCGATCTGATAGACCCTACCGTACGGATATCCGCCAAAGGCTCCACTATGAATGAACGTATCAGCCGCAGCGAAGACAGTGGGAGGTTCATCAAGAAACCCTAATCCCAAAAGACTTGGTGTCCCGGTTCCTTGACTCACCGTATCATCGGGCGAAAGCGTGAGTCCAAAATCCATGTCCTGCGCATACCCACTTTCAGGATCCCCCACATACTTCCAGAGGCTCCTTTCAGACGTAGCACTTAAAAATAACTGTGTGCCGTCACTACTCACCGTGAGACCCTGATACGTGCCGGGTGGGAGGTCAATGGTCGTAGTGGGTGGATCGTTATGGCCGCCAAAATCTCCCCATGTTGTGCCAGTTGCCCCGATGGGCGCAAACACTTTCACTTCGTTGGTCTTTGCATCGCTGCCTTGAAAGTCGGCAACATAAACAA
>JAABYK010000029.1:1013-1554 GCA_011775825.1 Candidatus Zhuqueibacterota bacterium
GCGGTGTCCACTTCAATCGCATAAATGTTTTCGGAACCGGTCTCCATTCGGAAATCCGTGGTCACCACGCCATTCTCAGTCAATTGAAATACCAGAATATTGTGAAATTCGTCGTTATTAGCAACATAGATGTGGTTATCCGGACCATCGGCAATTTGCCACGCGCCTGTCAGTTGTATTTCGTCCAAGCCTGATGTCCAATGGGTATACTGCCCGTCAACATTGTACTGGGGTTGAGTGTCCTGTTTGTCGATCGGCGAATTGACTCGACCATTGGCCGAATCCGCGTCCCAGTAACCTACAAGGTAGTTCCCCGGCGGATTGAACAGATTCTCCAAAACAGGCGACTCCGGGGTCATGGTAACAATCGCCACAAACCTGTTTGGGCCGACGACAGCTACACTTGGGGTTTGATCTCCGGTCCCATTAAGGGCATCATCAAACGTAACATATTCGGTCGTCCAATCAGCCTGAGCGAAAACAAAGAATGGTAAGCTCAACAAAAAGCAAACAAGAAATAGTAACGACTTTCGCATGTTCC
>JAABYK010000029.1:1645-1981 GCA_011775825.1 Candidatus Zhuqueibacterota bacterium
CACCAACGTCATCGTCTTTGATTTGGCGAAATTGCCAAAAATCAATTTGTAAATATAGACGCCACTGGAGACGCGGTTACCATGGTTGTTCGTCGCATCCCACTGCACCGTGTGACTGCCCTCAGGGTACGCTCTATTATCGATCAAGGTGCGCACTTCCTGTCCGAGCGAGTTGTAAATCTTCAAACTAACCGTTTTGTTAATGGGTAAGACGAACGAAATAGTCGTCGTCGGATTAAACGGATTGGGATAATTTTGGTGCAATTGGTAATCGTCCGGAGTAATCACGGTAACCGGCTTCAACTCAGGTACGGAAGTAATTAAATCCAGGGCTTG
>JAABYK010000309.1 GCA_011775825.1 Candidatus Zhuqueibacterota bacterium
CATGGTGGAAACTGGTTCGAGATGGAGCATAGTTTACGGACTTGACCAGAAAGTGAACCACTCTTTTGCAAATTTGACCTGAAATGGCAGTTCAGTGATGTGCCATTTTGGAGAGGAGGTTACCAAATGTCAGCTGAAGCTATGGAATCCTTTGAGCGGTTCTCGAACCATCCGCTCTTGTTATTGGCGATCAAAGTTCAAAACGGAGAATTGTCTCTTGGTGAAGCATTCAATCAGGCTTGCCAGCGCGATTTTTTAATTAATCTGGATTCAGAAGATATAGAATTTCTCAATGAAGAAATTCTGAGATATTCCCAGCAGAATTTGACTTACTACGAAGATTCCCCGTTTGCCGCCATGTATTTTGCCGTGGCCGGCCTCAATTACAGGGTGTCTAAGGCTCGTTTTAACCGGCTCCTGGCGCGAAGCGCCATTACTTTTGGGCTACAAATGCAGCGCTTCAATCAGTTTGATAAGGCGATAGAATTGTACTTAGAAGCTCTGGATAATTTATCCGAGCAAGAAAAACAGATTGCACCGATGGTCTACAATTATCTGGGTACAGCCTATCACTCTACTTTTGAATTTGCCAACGCCGTGGGTTATTATAAGAAGTCCGTAGAAACCGCCAGGGCGCTGGACGATCAGTATTGGGCCTCTATAGCTTTGGGCAACTTGGGGGTCGCCTACCAGGATAGCGGCGATAACCGCTCAGCCCTTGCGTGTTATCAAGAAGGCCTTGAATTGAGTCGCGAGCTGAAGACTCCCTGGAGCATCGCTCAGAAACTGGAGAGCATTGGTTCAATCTATCGAGAACAGGGTTACGTGGATAAGGCGATTGAGCACTTCGAGGAAAGCCTGTCAATCGCCCGTGAAATGGGCGACCGGAGAGGGGTTGCGAGCTTGCTGAACAAGCTTGGGACGGCGCACGCCAATACAGGTAACATGAAGCAAGCCGTCAATTATTTGTCCGAAAGTCTTCAGATTTTGGCCTCAGGAATCAATGATCCACGGATGCTGAGCAGTGTGATGAGCAATTTGGGCGGAGTTTTGAAGGATCAGGGCGCCACAAGGAAAGCGCGTGAATTGTTTGAACAGAGTTTGGAGTTGGCGCGCCAAGCGGACGATCAGCGAGGTGAAGCAGATGTACTTTGTAACATGGCTTCGGCGCATTATGCACATGGCGAACACGCTCAGGCACTTGCGCAATCTGAAGAAGCGTTGAAGATTTATCAGAAGATCGGAGACCGCCAGGGTGAAGCGGTGTGTCTCGGCAACATGGCCGTCGTTCGACTGGATATGAACCAGGCCGAAGCGACGATAGAAATGTGCGATCAAGCTCTGAAAATAGTGCGTGAAATCGGAGACCCCTGGGGAGAAGCCGCGCACTTAACTGTTCTTGCCAATGCCTACCTGGTGGTGGGCTCTTTTGAAGAGGCCATTCATCATTTCCAACAGGCGTTGACGATAGCCGAGCGCATCGGTGACCTGAAAACGGCATCCGAATGTTGGACAGATTTGGGTCTGACTGCCCGAACTCAGGATGAGCTCGACAAAGCGGAGGAATGCTACCATAAAGGACTTGAATTGAGCGAACAGATCGGCGACAGACGAAACCAGATCCGGGACCTGGTCAATTTGGGCGTCGTGCATCACCTTCAAAGAGATCATTTAGCTGCCGGAGAGAGATTTCAAGAGGCATTGCACATGTCTCGTGAAGTGGCTGACAGTTGGTCTGAGACCTCGTGTCTGATCAACCTCGGCCTTATTTCGGCGCGGGCGAGCAAAACAGAGTTGGCGTTGGATTATTATGATCAAGCAATAAAAATTGCGAAGGCCAAAAATTATGTTGAGCACCTTTACCGCTCGTATCATGGTCTCGGAATTCTTTACAGAAACTCCGACCTTGAACAAAGCTACAAATACTTCGCTCAGGCCATCGAGACACTGGAAGGACTCCGGGCAGGCTTCAGCGATCCGGAATTTAAAATGGGCTTCTTGCGGGAGAAAGAATCATCGTTTGAGACGATGGTTGATTTGCTTATCACTCTGCCCCCTGAAACGGCTCAGCGTCTTAAAATTGACGCTGAAAAAGAGCTCTTCCATTACATAGAGATGGCAAAATCCAAGGTCTTGTTAGATCTCCTGGGAAGTCCACGTTTCAGAATGACTGACTTAGACCAGCAAGATCCAGATGTGTTACAAGAAAAAAAACTACGGCAGGACCTTGATGC
>JAABYK010000011.1:0-238 GCA_011775825.1 Candidatus Zhuqueibacterota bacterium
CTGCGGCAGAATAACCGATCGTTCGTGCCGAGGAGTACTTAATGAGGAGAATCCCGCCGTGAGGCCGGGGCGAAAATCGGTACGCCAATTAGGGAAAAGCCAATACGCAGGAGAAGCAATCCCTCGACCCACCAGAACATGTTAGTCAACAGGTTTGTCTGGGTCAAGTAAAGAAACCTTCCTCTACACTATCGTGGATACGATTAAAGCACCTGCTAATCCACAGATACACGACGAA
>JAABYK010000011.1:386-596 GCA_011775825.1 Candidatus Zhuqueibacterota bacterium
ATGCAAATAAGGTTAAGAAAATCATAAAAGTTCAACCCTGAACGTAAAGGGACTGAAACTAAAAGGGTACGTAGTGAATTCCTCCCCCACTCAGGTTCAACCCTGAACGTAAAGGGACTGAAACGTCATATGATGCAAATAAGGTTAAGAAAATCATAAAAGTTCAACCCTGAACGTAAAGGGACTGAAACTGTCTCAGATGCATTGTTC
>JAABYK010000011.1:649-1778 GCA_011775825.1 Candidatus Zhuqueibacterota bacterium
CTTCAAAAGGAACTGTTTCAACGGAACCGTACAGGGACTGAAACAAAGAGAAAATAGGTACAACAATATATGTCATTTTGATTCAAATCATGACAACCAAGGGACTGAAACAATGATTCTCGGCATGATACCTCAGAGGGATTGAAACAAAGTATTTATATCACCCAGCAATAACGCGGCAATTAAAAATATATCTAAAAGAGTAAATGGATAAAAACGGTTTTTCTTACACTATGAGAGTTAAACACAAATGGGTTTCCGGGGCCGACAACGCAACGACACTAGATGGTCCACCATTCCGGTCAACAGAATCTTCAACACATCCGTCACCGCAAACACAGACCTCTTCAACAACGATTTACAACCCTCCGCAGACACATCCACATTCCGCCTCGAAATAGCGGAAAACACCGGCGTCGTTCTGAGTGTACGGGAAACCGTGGGAAGCACCACCGTCTCCATGAACCTCAACGGCGGCACCGCCATCGACCAAAACTCGCTCAACAAATTCGACATCAAAACACGGGACGACGCTTCCTACAACTTCCGCGTAGACACCACCACCACCATACTGAAATTCCAAATAGACGAACTCCTCACAGAGGTAGCCTAATGGGCACCTACCCCCCACAAGGCAACATCAAGGATGTCCGTATCCCGACAATGGCGATCCGTACCCGGCAAGGCCTTTCTCCAACAGTGATTCCGAACACGCGACTAGGAGACGGAAGCCACATCGCTGCCGGGATGCGGGTCGCCGCCGGCACCGTGTTTGAGACATGGGGTTTAGGGGTTGAGACAGCGAACGGCCAAGGGTCAGATTCGATTTTCGCGGAAGTAGTGACAACCAGTGGCACGGTCGCCTCCACCAACTCTCNNGCCACATCGCTGCCGGGATGCGGGTCGCCGCCGGCACCATTTTCGAGGCGTGGGGCCTCGGCATCGAAACCGCAGGCGGACAGGGGTCGGACTCGATTTTCGCAGAAATCGTCACCACTGCTGGCTCCGTCGCCTCCACCAATACACGGAGAGCGGTTGGGGCACCGCTTGGTTCCGCCACCGGTCCCGCTAACATCACGTTTAAAGTCGATAACCGGAGTGGCACTCGTCTCGATTTAACCGGCCACTT
>JAABYK010000011.1:1788-1979 GCA_011775825.1 Candidatus Zhuqueibacterota bacterium
ACGTGCTGGACGCGGTCGATGGAGACGACGAATTAGTGTACCGTACTGTTGATGTCGCGGAACCCACATCTATCTGGCACGCTACCGAAGACACTAGTAAAATTTATAAACTTAATCAATCAGGTAGCATTGTTTCTAGTTTTTCGTCGCCAAATACCCAGCCGGAAGGTATCGGGCTGGATTCTTCTAAT
>JAABYK010000159.1 GCA_011775825.1 Candidatus Zhuqueibacterota bacterium
GTTGGTTCAAAAAATCGAATATATTCACTTTAACCCGGTCAAACGCGGCTTGGTTGACTTCCCTGAGCACTGGCGTTATTCGTCGGCAAGAAATTTTGTGTGCGAGGATCATTCTGTTATTCAAATTGATCCGTTACCTCTATGAAGCTTTTTGAAGCGAAGCTTCCGGCACAATGACGTTGCCAAATGGAAATTTGGCAACGAGAATGAACATGAAAGGGCGTTGCCAAATAGAAATTTGGCAACGAGCCTAATGCAGTGCTTTTTTCTCGTTTTCCCTCGTTCCAAAATGGAAATTTTGGAACGCAATTGATTGAACTGAATCTAACCGTGAAGCGAGAGTGATATGAGAAAAATCAGAAATGGTCGTCGGATTCTCATCATCTGCTGTCTCGGCAGTTTGCTGCTCAGTTGCAAGCAATCGAAGCAGCCCCAAGTTATCGACAGCGACTGCGCGGGCAACACGAAGTTCCTCATCGGCTGCGGAATTTACGACATTACCGGGCCGGGGGCCGAGCGCGGCATGTTGGGCTATGGCATGATGGATCAAACAACCGCGGGCATCCATATGCGCTTGCGCTCGCGCGCCTTTGTGATCGCTTCCCCCTGCAATGAGCAGCGGGTGGTGTTTGTTAGCGCCGATCTGGGGCTGCTTTTTCAAGGAGTCAAACAAACGGTCGTGGAAAAACTGCAACAGACCTATGGCGATCTCTATTCCGATGCCAACGTCCTCTTAAGCGCAACCCACACTCACAGTGGACCCGGCGGATATTCTCACTACACGCTCTACAATCTTACAACATTCGGTTTCGATCCACAGAACTTTGAGGCCATTGTCGAGGGCATCTATCAGTCCATTGTCAGAGCCCATGAGAATCTGGCGCCAGGCACGATCGCTATCGCGACCGGCGAGCTTTTGAACGCCGGTATCAATCGGTCGTCAGAGGCGTACAATCGCAATCCGGAGTCAGAGCGCCGGCAGTACGCTTATGATACCGATAAAACCATGACGCTTCTCAAACTAATGGATTCCGCAGGTCATGACATCGGCATGATCAACTGGTTTGCGGTGCATGCAACGTCTATGGGAAATGACAATCATTTGGTAAGCGGTGACAACAAAGGGTATGCTTCCTACCTGTTTGAAAAACTGAAAGACGCCGATTACACTGAGAAGAAGACCTTTGTCGCGGCCTTTGCGCAAAGCAATGAAGGCGACGTTTCTCCCAACATTACCGACGGTTCAGATGGCGGCGGTGCAGATGATTTTGAAAGCACCGCCATTTCCGGATCGAAGCAGTACGAGAAGGCCGTGGAGCTCTATGACCAGGCCAACGAGTTGCTGATTGGAGGCATCCATTATCGGCATACGTATGTGGATTTTTCAAATGTAACGGTTGAGCCGCAATGGACGGATGGCGATTCCAGCTACACGACCTGTCCGGCAGCCATCGGCAAGTCGATGATCGCCGGGACGGAGGATGGGCGGGGGTTTGGAAAAGAAGGATGGACCCTTACGGAGGTGCAGAATCAGTGGGGAGTATTTCTGGCGAATCCTGTGAGGTCGCCCTGCCAGGGTGAGAAACCAATTGTACTGGAAACCGGAACGAAGAAGCCTTTCCCCTGGACACCCCAGATTCTCCCGATTCAAATCGTTACGATTGGGGATTTAGCATTGCTTGCCGTTCCCGCAGAATTCACCACCATGGCAGGCCGACGATTGCGAAAGACCGTGACTAAGGGCTTGAAGGAGTTTGGCATCAAGTACGTGGTTATTGCCGGACTTTCGAACGGCTACGGAGGCTACGTTACTACGAAAGAGGCGTATGACGCACAGCACTACGAGGGGGCGTCGACGCATTTTGGGCCGTGGACGCTGGCGGCCTATCAGCAAGAGTTCCATCGGCTCGCCGTAGCCCTGAAACAGGATACGTCCGTAGCTCCCGGACCCACGCCGCCTGATTTGAGTGATCATCAGATTGATGCGCAGCCCGGCGTGGTTTATGACGGTAAACCCGTATCCAAAGAATTTGGCTCTCTTTACACGGACGCCGACTCTGCTTACAAGCGAAGCGAAACAGTCAAAGCCGTTTTCTGGGGTGGACATCCAAGAAATGATCTAAAAATTCAGTCTACGTTTTTGGAAGCGCAAATGAGGCAAGATACAGCGTGGGTGACGATAGCGAGGGATTGGGATCCGGAAACCAGATACATGTGGCAACGGGATGCCTGTCCTCCAACGTTTAGTTGTTCACTCGTAACCATTCAATGGACGATTCCAACGAATGCGTCCCCAGGTACGTATCGCATTCGTCATGCTGGCAATTGGAAATCGGCCTTGGATGGCCGCATCCGGGCATACTCGGGACTGTCGCGTGAGTTTAGGGTTTATTGAACTGCATCTGAGTGTGTGCAAAATATAGATGCCCAGAATTATTCTTTGGAGGAATGAACGAAGAACAGATTTTTTGATTCATTAACTAATCAAAACTATTGTAAAACTACAAGGAGTTAACTATCGCCGACTCAGTCTCGAATATGCTGTCATTACGATGAGTCAAGACTATTCCTTAAGGCCTTATAATTAAAAGTCTTGACGACGAAGCAATCTCCTTGCAAAGCCGCGGGGGATTGCTTCGTCACTTCGTTCCTCGCAATGACAAGCCCCAACTCTTAACCATTTTTACAATAGTTTAGTCATTAAGAGAGTGTTGGTTATGAGCCAACTCATNNAACCGTTCTGCTCATTCTCGGCACCTTCGGAGCATCAGGTTGTGATAAAGACAAAGCAGAGAGCATCGTTGTCGATGGAGAAGAGTTCACAATCGAGAGAGACCAGCAAGCTGGCTTTTACCATCCGGCCAGCGAAGAAGAGGTTACGGCTCTGGTTAAATATGCCCGACA
>JAABYK010000046.1 GCA_011775825.1 Candidatus Zhuqueibacterota bacterium
CTCCCATATAGACCCCATATTGCAAATTGGGGTAGTTTGAAAAAGTGCCACAGTATTGATCTTGACTCATATGGTCTCTCGAATTGCTCCGCATCTCTAATCGCTTCGATGATTCGAGCAAAAGAAGGAAGCACCAAAATTGCAATTTCAACGATATTCATATTTTTATTGCGCAAATAAGCGCCCGTCCTTATTCAGCGACAATTCATTAAACGGCAGAATTGTCGCTGGTGTAATCGCTGGTATCGGTGCTCTTCATCATGAATGGCAGATAGAAGCGACTGCCGGCCTCATATGATTCCTCGACTTCCGGCATGAAATTCACTTTAGTGACATCCTTGAGTACAAGCAATCCATCGCTGGCTCGATAAACAGCGATCCGGACATCATAGTTGCTAAGCGTGCGGATGCCCTGAGTCTTGGTGTAGACGTTCGCATTTTCCGAGCCGCCGAGCAGTGTGACCAATTCGCTCTGTGTCGCCAGGGAAAAGACGCCGCGAATCTCCCATTCGGTGCCCCATTCGGTCCGTTCATCCGGGTTCGGATTTTGTGAATGTTTATGCTCGACAACTGCGCCCGTATGTTTTATGGTCACGGTATCCTGAGCAAGTTTGATTTCTGTGGCGGCATCAAGATCCCCGCCCGTTGTTACGATTTTGATGTACTTTGCGTGCAGTTTGTCCATGATGTGCTCTCCTAATCTACCTCAGTTCCCGTATTTACAAATGGCGCCGGGTTGGATTCCGGCCCAACCGGCTCCGGCGGCTTTGGTTTTTCCTGAGGTTTATTCGGTTTATCAGCCATTACTGAGATGCAAACATTTGAAATAGATCGTAAATCAGCCGCCCGAAGATGCCGATCATCATGAGCAGCATGGCCCACCCAAGTTTCAGCATAAGATTGATTTTATCCTCAACCCCATCCAGGCGCCGCACCACGCCGCGACGGCCATTGCTGTCACCGTACACCGCTCCCTTGAGACCATGAATGTCTTTCTCATTTTCTGTGGTCTTAAATTCCAGGGTATTGAGTTTTTGTGCGATTTCGGCCATGTCCATAAACTTCACTCAGATAAAAAGTGCGGGGGTCCGGGCAAACCCCCGCTTTGGGAGGCGATGGCGATCAAGATTCGAGAATCTTGACCTTTCCGGCCTCGGCTAATTTTACTGCGTAAGAATGTTTGAATTCTGATCTGTCGCCAACGTTGAATTCGGTCTTGCCTATTTTATGTTCATCGATGAATTCCACTTCGACCTTTTCATCGCTATCAGCTTTTTTCATCTCGTCATTGTCGGTTGCTTCCGGCT
>JAABYK010000044.1 GCA_011775825.1 Candidatus Zhuqueibacterota bacterium
AAAGCCCTAAGACTTTAGAATTTTAGGCTGTACAAGGCAGTTGCTTGCCTCCTTGTTTAGATTAACCGCGGCGAATTTCCTCCAAATCGTCGCCTCAGATCAAATTCGATTATACATAAAAGTAGGAGAGATCATCCGATGGCAAACAAAACGACTCTCAACCGAATTGCAACCGCGTCGCTCGTGTTGTGTCTTGGATATTCGATCGGCTGCGGAGAAAGTGATGTCCTGAGTCCAACCTCTGAGGCTGAGACTTTGAATCAGTCTATATCACAAAATGAACGACCCGCTTTCCGTTTAATTGACGCGATATTCGACGTGGACGGTGAGTTTCAGACCGGGAAAATCAACCTGTCTCAGGAAGAATTCGGATACCTTTTCCTGTGGTTTAAGAAGGGTGGCCTGTTTATCGTTGGCATCGATCCGATAAGCATAGCGCAGGCAGGAGGACAGTTTAAGGGAAATCAACTGACCATCGACCTGAATGGACATTTAATCGTGGTCACCAGCGAGGGCGAACATTTATTCGACGATTTCCAAAATCGCAAGGCCTATGTCGTGCATGTCCCTGAATTCCAAATGTTCAAACCCGATGTTCGACCCGCTGATTTTGTGCTGGGGCTGGTGCAGGAATTCGGTCAGATTCCGGGGTGGAGCGGCTAACAGCGGCGGATACCCAATTGGAAGCAGAACTTCATCCATAAGTGCGCTTCCAAATGGAAATTTGGGAGCGAGGACTCTTAATTATGCAGATCGTTCAATTACTGAATCTCCTGAACCAAAGGAGATTTTCAATCCTTCGGATGGCGCAGGATTGAATAAATCTAATCCAATCGATCCTCTTCAAGCGGTTCAATAGCGGGAATTTCTTGCAAAGCGTCCAGAAAATCTTGTTCGTTAAAGTTCGCGGCGCATTCAAACTCCAATCAATGCGTTGCTCAGTGTCAAATCGTTTCTATAGCCTTTGTGTCTGTTATTTCTCCTTATCTTTCGTTTTTGCCGCTTTGTATTGCATGGTCGGTTAATCCCAAACCTGACCTAACTTCGCCAATATACTCGCGTAGACCTCAATTCCATCCCATAAGTTCTGTACGCGCAGATTTTCATTTTCGGCATGTTGGTTGTTGTCGTGATTCACCATTGGGACCACAATGACCGGTGTGTTCAGCACCTTGTCGAAAATAAAGAGCGGCAGACTTCCGCCGAAGGTCGGTAGTTTGACAATGGGTTCGCCAACCGCACCTTCTATGACCCGGACGACGGCTTTCGAAACCGGCAGATCCATGGATGTGCGCAGAGGCGGATACCCTTTTCCCCATTGCAGCTTGACGATTCTTGAATGCATTCGTCGCGTTTGCATGTCCGGAGTTTGCGATACGATGTAAAACGCTTGCTTGCGAATGTGCCCTTCCACAAGCTGCTTCACGCGCTCAAGCGTCTGGTCCGGGACCAAGCGGAACCCGAGCACGGCGGTGGCTTCTGTCTGGATGGCATTGCGAGCCGCCGCGCCGCCTGATTGAATTCCGCGCAGATTCAAGGCCGGCAACATGATGCGTTCCTCCAGTCGACCTTCGCCTTCACTCCACGCGAGACCCAATTCGCGTTTCAGCTCCGCATCGATGTTAGGGCTTTGTGCCAGTGCCGCCCGTTCCGTTTCGGTAATCGGACGCACATTGTCGTTAAATCCATCGATGAGGAGGTTGCCATCCGGGTCTCGCATACTGGCCAGAAGATGCACCAGCAGCACGATCGGATTAGGTG
>JAABYK010000411.1:0-815 GCA_011775825.1 Candidatus Zhuqueibacterota bacterium
TGTCGTCAGTTTGGCATCAGTCGCAAGACCGGCTACAAGTTTTTGCAGCGTTATCTTGAGGTAGGCGAGCCGGCTCTTCAGGATCGTTCCCGGCGCCCACAAAGCAGTCCCAATAAAACTGCAAAGGAGATCGAAGCATTGATTTTGCAACTTCGCCAGGAGCATCCGGTCTGGGGTGCGCGCAAGCTGAAACGCCGTCTGGAGGACCTGGGCTATGAGAATCTTCCCGCCGTCTCCACTATAACCGCCATCTTGAGGCGTCATCAACGCATCTCTCCAGAGAGTTCGCAAAAACATAAAAGATGGCAACGATTTTGTGCCAAAGCGCCCAATGAGTTGTGGCAGATGGATTTCAAAGGACGTTTCCCTGCCAAAGAAGGACACTGTCATCCCTTGACCATTCTTGATGATCACTCTCGCTATTGCCTGTGCCTGGCGGCTTGCCACAATGAACAAAAACAAATCGTTCAACATCATCTCAGCCGGGTCTTTGGCTACTATGGAATGCCCAATGCCATGCTCATGGACAATGGGTCCCCGTGGGGCGGCGATGCTGAACACCCTTACACAGAATTGACCGTGTGGCTCTTGCGTCTGGGAATCAAAGTCATTCATTCCCACCCCTATCATCCTCAAACCATTGGTAAGGAGGAACGCTTCCATCGCACCCTGAAGGCTGAAGCCATTACCCATTGTATGGGCCAAAAACACCGCCTGTGCCAGAAAATCTTTGACCGCTGGCGCCTGGTCTATAACACCCAACGTCCTCATGAAGCCCTGAACATGAATGTTCCGGCCCATTGCTATCGGCCTAG
>JAABYK010000411.1:888-1083 GCA_011775825.1 Candidatus Zhuqueibacterota bacterium
CAAAGCTTTTCGAAGACAAATTGTAGCGATTCGTCCCACATCCAACAACGGAACCTATAATGTTTTTTTCTGTCATGAAAAAATTGCTCAAATTAAATTTCTGTAGTATGTTTAAATCTATAAAAACTGTTACCCATGTCCCCGAACACCTGTTACCTATGTCCCCGGTCTATACAAGTAAGGGGAGGGGATTGA
>JAABYK010000367.1:0-137 GCA_011775825.1 Candidatus Zhuqueibacterota bacterium
GGTCGGGACGGTGGAGTCGACCCCAACCGGTAAATCAGTCATCGACACAGGATTGCTGAACAGTATTCCAAGTCGGAACGGCTCTTTAAGTGAAGCACTGACGGTTGCACCTGGGGTCCAATACAGTGATGAGGCTA
>JAABYK010000367.1:249-435 GCA_011775825.1 Candidatus Zhuqueibacterota bacterium
TTCCCGGCCGTTTGACAATGTGACGGTATATGACAGCAATGTTCCTGCTGAATTCGGTAATTTCACCGGTGGAGTGGTTGAAGCAAAGCTGATCAGGCCTGGAGAAGATTTTTTTGGCAGCTTATCTTTGCGAACCACAAGGGATAGCTGGACTCAGTTTCATATTGACCCTGCAGATCAGCAGGC
>JAABYK010000367.1:489-1434 GCA_011775825.1 Candidatus Zhuqueibacterota bacterium
AACCTCCCCATAGATCAAAAATCCGGGGTCATTTTTTCTTATCAGCAGCTTAATTCGAAGATTCCTTTACTGCATTTTGGTGCGACCAAGAACCAGCGAAGGCGCTCAGAAAATTATCTTCTGAAGTATGGCATCGATGCTGAAAATGGTAACTATGCCGAAATGATGTTCATGTATTCGCCCTATAACGCCGATTATTTCCGAAGAAATACCATGCACAGCAACTACACGGTTACATCCGGAGGTTTGATGGTCGGCGGACGGGTTGAAAAAAACACGAATCTAGGTGTTTGGGAGACGCATATTGGATACCGGGCAAGCGAAAACTCACGACAGGCGCCTAAAGATCTGTTCGGTTGGAACGTATCCTCATCGAAACCCTGGGGAGCCCTCGTAGGGAGTAGCCGGAGTTACGAAGGGATGCTCGGTGATCTTGAAATAACACAAGAGAGCTGGCAGTTAAAAAGCGATCTCTCCTTTGAGCGGTTTGCGGCAGGATCCTCTGTTCATGAATTCAAAATCGGCTTCGACTACGAAAATATTCGCGGAACCTACGACCGCCCCGAGACGTCGTATCAATACTACCTTGCAACGGATGAAGAAACCGTTACCTGTTCTGCCGGTGATGATTCATGCATAGACGGTGAGCAGTACTTTAGGGGCCGGTTTGTTTTTCCAGCAGCATCCGTCACCGCAAAAGTCAATTTGTTCGGTGCTTATGTGCAGGATACGATTGAAGTCTGGCGATTCAAGCTGTTGCCGGGAGTAAGGCNNCACCAACCTGGAGCCGCGCTTCGCCACCAGCTACGATGTTTTCGGAAATGGCAAGACTCGCCTGATCGGCGGTTGGAATCGTTATTACGGGAAAATCTTTCTCTCTTATAAATTACGGGAAGCGTTACCGCCTTCGGCGTTTCGGGAGTCTCGTAGTCTTGTCGGCACAAC
>JAABYK010000462.1:0-1462 GCA_011775825.1 Candidatus Zhuqueibacterota bacterium
CATGTGCGGCCGGGCTACTACACGGTCATTGCACAAATGATGGGCTACAGGAGAACGACTATTGAGAGAGTACGGGTGATGATCGATCTCACCACAGAGCTAAATTTCGACTTGCAGCAGGAGGCAGTTGAGGTGGGCGAAGAAGTGGTGATTACCGCAGAACGGCCTCTTATTCAGAAGGACCTGACTTCGACCTCCGCCGTGGTCTCATCTGAGGAAATCGAGGCCATTCCGGTCGAGAGCTTCAGTGAAATCGTGAACCTGCAGGCCGGCGTGGTGGACGGTCATTTTCGCGGTGGCCGAGAGCAAGAGGTGGCCTACCTGGTGGATGGAATTTCCGTCACCGACGCGTTCAGTGGGGAAGTGGGCATTGAAATCGAAAACACCTCCATTCGGGAAATGGAAGTCATCAGCGGCACCTTCAACGCGGAATACGGTCAGGCCATGTCGGGCGTCGTTAATATTGTAACCAAAGACGGTTCATCCAATTTCCAGGGCTCGTTTTCAGGGTACGCTGGTAACTACATCACCACGCATGACAATTTGTTTGAGCATGCCAATCGCATCGATGGCAGCGGCTTTCAAAATCTGCAAGTCACTTTCAGTGGGCCCACGCCCCTCAAGGGTCTGACCTATTTTCTCACTGGACGCTATTTCAAGGACGACGGACACATCTTCGGGCAGCGCGTTTACACTATCGACGACTCGGACCCGTTTACCCCCAGTGGTGATGGTAGTTTCGTTCCCATGAACGACTACCGCAAATATTCTTTCCATGGCAAATTGAGTTACTATCTTACCAAGAATATCAAGGTCAGTTACTCGGGCATGTGGGACGACAATAAGAATCACTACTATGACCACGCCTTCCGGTGGACCCCGGACGGCATGATGACACACTTCCGCACGAACTGGTTGCACAGCGCGATTGTCACTCACACTTTGTCACAGAGTTTTATCCATACCTTGAAATTCTCAGCAAATCGCAGTGACTATCAGGGGTACGTATTCTCGGATGAGTTTGACTCGCGCCACGTAAATCCGGATCAGGGGTTGCCGCAATCTGGCTACGCTTTTCGCTCAGGAGGCATTCAGCGAGAACGCTACGATCGTTTCATTCATACCAATATCGCGCAATGGTCCGCACAGGTTCAGGTTACCAGGGAGCACAGACTCGGCGTCGGTATGGAAAGCCGTTTTCACAAAGTATTTAACCATTGGCGGGAAATTCGCAACCTGAGCGAAGGACTTTTGGACGAGGAAGGCAATCCTATTTTCGAGCTTGGTTATGCCGAAGAGGGTACAGCCTTTAACCAAAGATTCACCAAGCGACCCCTTGAAATCTCGGCTTATGTTCAGGACAAGTTTGAGGTTCGCGGATTCATATTCAATGCTGGGGTGCGCCTGGATTATTTTGATCCCAACTCAACCATGCCCGCGGATGTCAAGAATCCCGAGGGTA
>JAABYK010000462.1:1559-1902 GCA_011775825.1 Candidatus Zhuqueibacterota bacterium
CTGACGCGGGAGCTATCCATTTTTCCTATGGTCACTTCTTCCAGATACCGCGGTTTGAGAATCTTTACCAGAATTCTCAGAATTGGGCAATCGCCAGAGGTCGAGGGTTGGCGACAATCCTTGGAAACCCGGATTTGGAGCCCGAGCGCACCATCATGTACGAAGTCGGCATTCAACAGGTGGTCTTTCCCAATGTGGTGCTGGATTTTACCGCCTACTACCGCGATATTCGAAATCTGCTTGGCACCGAAATCATTGAAACTTACGATAAACAGAAGTACGCGCGCTATATTAACCGGGATTACGGTAATGTGCGCGGCTTTATTGTCACGGTGGAAAAACG
>JAABYK010000462.1:1937-2190 GCA_011775825.1 Candidatus Zhuqueibacterota bacterium
TGGATTACACCTATCAAATTGCCGAGGGCAATGCCTCGGACCCGAATGCCGTCTTCCAGGACAATCAGACCGACCCACCTATCGCATCAGAAAAGAAAGTCGTGCCATTGGACTGGGATCAGCGTTCAACACTGAACGTCGAAGTTGTGGTGGGCAATTTGCAAGATTGGTCGGTTGGCCTGATCGGTCATTATGGCTCCGGTATGCCGTACACACGCGACTTTCAACGCACAAACGACGTGCGGTTTGAAAA
>JAABYK010000462.1:2236-2538 GCA_011775825.1 Candidatus Zhuqueibacterota bacterium
CATGCCAGCCACCTATTCCGTTGACTTGCGTGCAGAGAAGAAAACGGCAGTCTTCGGGACACATATCAACACGTTCTTGATGGTCTACAATCTCTTTGATCGCAAAAATGAACTCGGCGTGTATCCAACCACGGGTCGTGCCACCTACGATTTGAACGTGCGCTACGCCGGTGACATCATTGGTTTGAACACTTTTGATCAGTTCATCAACAATCCAGAGCTTTACTCTACCCCGAGGGAAGTTCGTCTGGGCTTAAGCTTCGAATTCTAAAGTCTTGTTTTATGCTCATTTAAGGAGACGT
>JAABYK010000122.1 GCA_011775825.1 Candidatus Zhuqueibacterota bacterium
GAGCAGCCACTTGCCCGCTGGCGAGGTGCTTTCCGACCCCGGCAAGCCCTGGCAAAAGCTGATGGTCGTCGAGAGTGGACGGGAAAAACTTGGCAAGTGGCTCTCCTATGATCGCAATCTTTACAGGGACTTCAAGGCCCTCTATGGGGAGGAACCGCGTCGATTGATCTTCATCGGTATCCTCAACGATACCGATGCCACCGGGCAGGAAGCGGTAAGTTATATTTCAGGTCTGCGCTTTCTCAAAAATTAGTCAGCAACATCTCTCCGCCCAGAAGAGGCTCAGAGTATGGGGTAACACCTCATCAGGTTTAAGGAAATGCTCCTGCTCGATATCGGGTAAATAGCCTCAAGTTTCGTAGGCACTTTTTACCGTCTCAGAAATCGCTACCTCCGAAACACAAAACCCCGCCTGAATCTCCAGGTGGGGTTTTCTTGTAATGGAGAGTTCTTGAGAATCTGATTTTTAAGCCACATCTGCATGCTGGGAACAATATGATACAATAAATTTGGCAAATTAATCCTAGGCGAATCGCACGAATCAGGAGTGGCTGCAAGATTGGAAGCGATTCATTTTCGACGCAATAGCTTAAATTGTCCTTAGGAATCGTCGATACTTCAGGTCCAGAATAATCATTGCCGAAGACCAAGGAGGCCAAAATGAAGCAAGTTGCCGCGCTAGCTGTATTTGCAATTCTAATGACAGGATGCGCTTTTACACCGCACAAGGCCAAAGTATCGATTGACCAGCCGAAAATAGCGCCATCAACCACCGCTCAAGGCACAACCATACGATTGAAGGTCGTTGATGAGCGAGACGACCAAGATTTGGGTCGGCGCGGGGCCGGAATCGCTGTCGCGAAAGTGAGAGCCGAAGGACTGATGCCTCAATTCACTCAGGCGGTAGAGGAAGGCTTCCGGAAAAAAGGATTCGAGTTGATAAATGATACGGCCGCTGCGGATGCAGAACTTTTGGTGGTGCTTCGAGCGCTAAAATTTGAGGAATCTGCAGGTTTTTTTACGGTAGGTGCTGAGGCGGACGCGACAATTCTCGCGGAAGCGAAAAGAGGTGATGAAGACTATCGAAATCAGTATCGATCTTCAGATGAAGACCGTCAGTTTGCTATTTCTTTCGGCGGCGGTATCGACGAGCAACTCAGTCTTGTGTTGAACGACGTATTGGCGCAGTTATTTAACGACAAACGCCTCGACGACTTTTTGACAGGCAACTAGTGGTGTACGCCGAAATCGAGATGAGAATCACGCCCCGGCGAACTTAGGCCCAACAAATTCTGCTACGGAGAAAGTGGCGTCTAACACTTATCAAGCGGACAGATCAACAGCGGTGCGTCCCGAAAAAGTCAGTGGTACTCAAAGGTCTCTACGCTGCCGCTTAAATAAATCCGTTGGGGCTTTAGAAAACTGTTCAGATATCACCCCCTTCGAGTCACGAAACCCCGTCAGATTCACCTAGCGGGGTTTTCTTGTAATGGAGGGTTTCTGAGAACCCTTGTCGGCTCTCCTGAAGCCATCCGGCAAAACTTACGAGACGATTAATGTGACAATTCAGTTGAGACCATCATTGAGGGACCAACGTCTACTTCCGAACTGTCCAGAAGAGGGAAGCTTACGGCGAAACCGAAATGCACCAGGGAACTGCGTGATTATTCTTCTCCCGGGTTTTCCTC
>JAABYK010000168.1:0-368 GCA_011775825.1 Candidatus Zhuqueibacterota bacterium
AATCAAAGCCGTAGAGAATTCCTGCCAGGTTTGCAGGAATTGCAATTCATTTTGGGATACACGTTTTGACTTGAAACTCAGCTCTGGAGATCGCAATGATGATGTGTTCGAGGTTACCCTCATTTCTTGTAGTTGCAGTGATGACCCAATGGCTCGGGTGCAGTTTTATCGGTCTTGGGATCGGGGCAAGGTCCGATGCCTCCAAACCGTATCGGGACCCATTTCAAAAATCCCATCTGGCAGAACTGAAGCAAGGCACCGAGACCGAATTACTTTTGATAGACGGCGAAAAAATAAACGGAAAATACGCTGGTTCGGATACGACCGGAATCGGGAAACGCATGCTCGTTTTTCATGCTGCAAATGGC
>JAABYK010000168.1:450-1575 GCA_011775825.1 Candidatus Zhuqueibacterota bacterium
TGGCGCGCTGTTGGATTTCATGGCGTTTATCACGTTCCAAAAAGTCTGGGAGACCGGTCATGCGTATAATTAGCGGCTACTGAAAAACTGTTTAAAGCCAGGAGATTCCCGCCTCGGTCAGATATCCGACTGATTCGCGGGAATGACAGCCGTAGGCTTATCTATTCTAAGTGCTACCATTTGTTAATCTTAACGCTGATTCAACCTGTCATTCCGGTCCGGCGGCCGCCAGATGCCGGAATCTCCTGGTTTTGGGCACGGAGATTCCCGATTAAAGCACTCGGGAATGACCGCTTTAGGCCGTTTTTGGTCAAACGCCATTTAGTCTGCCAGGCTCTCACAGCCATTCTAATATTTTGGAATACACATTCTGTCAAAATGTAATTTTAAGATAAAAAGCAAATCGAGTCTTACCCACCTAAAAGTTGTTACACAAAACGCGAGGCAAGAATGAAGTTCCAGAAACGTCTAATTTTCGCAGGCGGCATCGCCGCAGTCTTTGCGTTGATCGTTGTTGTACTAAATTTACTCCGATCCGAGAAGAATGATCGTTTTCAGATTTCAAATGAATCTCTCGATGTTCCGGAGTTTAGTGGCGGGCGTTCTTCTTTGGAAACGTGGCAGGCATACAGAAAGGAGCCTGAATTAAGAAGGCGCTCTGCCGGGATATCAAGGCGCAAAGAGGTGGCGTTTGCCAAAACATTGCCGCGTCGAGATATTGCAGCCTCCGCAAAAGATGCTATTCGTGTGCCGGATTGGCAATCGCGGGGACCCTACCATATTGGCGGCNNCCATATTGGCGGCCGAACCCGGGCGCTGGCGCTGGATGTGACCAATGAAAACATCATTCTCGCTGGCGGTGTCTCCGGCGGCCTGTGGCGTTCGACCGACGGTGGAAATTCATGGACGAAAGTCACGCGTCCGGACCAGAACCAGAACGTGACCTGCATTGCACAGGATACGCGTCCGGGAAAAACTCATATCTGGTATTATGGCACAGGTGAACGATGGGGCACGCGCATTCCCGGCGACGGTGTGTTCAAGTCAACCGATAACGGCCTCACCTGGACTCAACTTCCTGCCACGGCATCCGATCGACCGCAGGATGAAGGCGTGAGTTTCAAC
>JAABYK010000168.1:1674-1917 GCA_011775825.1 Candidatus Zhuqueibacterota bacterium
CCGAAGGCGTTATCTTCCGCAGCCTGGATGGCGGAGATTCCTGGGAACCCAACTTTGAGAGTGTCATCTTCCTCGAAGAATTCCAGCAATATGATGAAGTTCCCACTGACGTTGCGGTGAGCACCGAAGGCGTGGTCTACGCCACGGTTCCCAAGCCCCTCTACAGTGATAGCACTGAAGTGCAAGGTATTTGGCGCTCTCCCGATGGCGTCAACTGGAGCAACATTACGCCCCCGGAGATGC
>JAABYK010000312.1 GCA_011775825.1 Candidatus Zhuqueibacterota bacterium
TTTCTCCCAAGAACCACGTTTCAGTAACAGGCAATTCCATTCTACGAATAATGGCTTTATGGAGTTTTGACATGGACGCACCAGTCATTTTAAGATGACTCCCGATGTTCCAGGCAAAAGTAAATTCAGGCTTTCTTCTCGTACTTCGTAGGATTTCTGCGTCAAGATATCGGTCCACGAATCTTTTTGTTCGATCTGTGGCACCGGCACCGATATGCTTTGCTGGTCTTCTGAGTTGTTGATTGCAATGATCAGAGTTTGTGTGTCGTCAAAACGTCTGAATGCAAAAACATCGTTGTCGTCATCCGTCAACAAAGTTTCTATTTTCCCGATCTGTAAAGCTGCATGGGTGTTGCGAGTATGAATGAGCCTTTTGTAGTGATTAAACAGATCCTGGTTAAAGCGATTTTGATCGACGGGCCGTTGTCCGCCAAGAGGATGGGAGGCTTCGGGTTCATAAGTCAGTTCCGGCCACAACATTGGCTTACGGCAATCGGGATCGTCAGCGCCCCACATCCCGGCCTCGTCGCCGTAGTAAATCATTGGCGCCCCGACATAGGTCATTTGAAACAACGCGATAAGTTTTTGAAGCCGAATTTCGTCGTCCGTTGGTTTGCGTATTTCATAATCGGAGTTTTCCCGCGGATGATCTCGATGATCGTATACATCGTTCGGATTGACGATTTGTGAAGCTAAGCGATCGGTGTCGTGGCTATCCAATAGATTCATTAGCACGTAATTCACTTCCTTTGGATAGTCATTTCGCAATGCTTTCAGGCGGGCATCAAACTGAGAAGCAGTGATTTTGTTTTTCTCATCCACAAAGAAGTGAATAACTTCCTCTGCCCAGCGGTAATTCATCACGGCATCGAAAATATCGCCTTCCAACCAGAGGCGAGCGTTGAACATTTTGTTGTTTTGCCAGTCCTCCCACCAGACCTCGCCAACCAGATAAGCCTCAGGGTTAATCCCACGTACGAACTTTCTAAAGTCACGCCAGAAGGGTTTTTTGACCATTTCGGCGACATCCAGGCGCCAACCGTCTATGCCGTCGGCAGGGTTGCCGTCGCCGTTGGGATCCATCCAGCGCCTCACGGCGCTGAAAATATATTTGCGTGGTCCGCTCACAATCCCGTTTTCGTCTTCGCGAAGCTCGGGAAGCTCTTTGACACCGTACCAACCTTCGTAGTCAAATTCGTCTTCCGGTGTGGCGGGATCATCCCAACTTTTGACGCTGAACCAGGATGCAAACTCCGAATCCTGTTGGTGCTTCTTGATGTCCTTAAAGGCCCAAAAATTCAAGCCGACATGATTAAATACACCGTCTATGATGACCTTTATTCCGCGACCGTGGCATTCTTGAACCAGCTTTAAGAAAAGGGAATCGGCTGTTGTCAACTTCCAGGTGCCAGGATCTTCCGGCACTTCAGATGCGATTATCTTTTTGTCTTTTCCCGGATCGGGACCAAAATTCTTGTCGATATGGTGATACGTCGCACCGTCGTATTTATGTAAAGACGGTGCCTCAAAAAGAGGGTTGAAATAGATGGCGTTGATTCCCAGATCTTGTAAATAATCCAATTTATCGAGCACACCTTGTAAATCCCCACCGTACCGTCTTCGTTGTATGTGATAATTCAGATCTTTGGCAGGATCTTCCCATTCTTGATAGGCATACCAATCTCCGGTCCAGTTTGATGTCTTATAAGGGCTGTTGACATCGTGTGGCCAGGAACCTTTGATGTCTTCTACCTTGGGGTCATTTGAAGAGTCGCCGTTGTGGAATCGTTCTGGAAAGATTTGATACCAAACCGCTC
>JAABYK010000041.1:0-1250 GCA_011775825.1 Candidatus Zhuqueibacterota bacterium
AAATGGCCGAAGAAGTTGCAAAAAAGCTTTAAACAACTCACCAAATAAAGGAAGTAGCTCACATAATGAACTCAATCTCAAGACAGATTTCGAAATTTGCCGTAGCCTTAAAATATGAGGACTTACCTGCTGACGTCATTGAGGAGGTCAAGTGCTTTCTCTACGATTCTGTCGGCTGCGCGTTTGGCGGTTACACCACCCACGATGTTAATATTGTCCGGCAAATCTATTCGGACATGGGTGGCAAAGCAGAGGCCACTGTAATTGCAAGCGGCGAAAAGATCCCGGCCTACAATGCCACGTTTTTGAACAGTTTGATGGTACGCGCTCTGGATTTCAATGACATTTACTGGAAACAGGATCCGAGTCATCCGAGCGATCTCATTCCGGTGGCCCTGGCGGTAGGAGAGAGGGAAAACAAAACCGCAAAAGCCGTCATTGCCGCCATCGTTCTGGCATACGAATTCGAGTGCCGATTGTGCGAGTTCGCCGTGCCGGGGATACGCGAACGCAAATGGCATCACGGCACTCTGACGCAGTTCGTCTCACCGATTGTGGCTGGCTACTTGCTTGGGCTAACCGAAGACCAAATGGTTAACGCCATCGGCATTTCCGGGTCACATAACCTCACGCTCGGTGCGGTCACAGCCGGTCGGTTAACCATGATGAAAAACACCGTGGATCCGCTCGCGTCTCAGAGTGGGGTTATGGCTGCTCTTATGGCTCAGCGAGGCTATACCGGTACCGAACAAATCTTCGAGGGCAAAGAAGGGTTGATGCAAACGTTGGGTCCGGATTGGGATACGGACAAACTCGTAAGCGGGCTTGGAGGTCGGTTTAAGATACTTGATTGCTCCATGAAAGCGTTCCCAACCGAAGCTTTGACACATTCACACATTTCAGCCACATTGAAGGCGGTTCTTGACAACGACATTCAACCTGAAGACATTAAGGAGGTCAAAGTTACAACCATTGCGCGGGCCGTGGATATTCTGTTCGATCCTGAAAAATACCGTCCCACTTCTCGGGAAACGGCTGACCACAGTTTACCCTACTGTATTGCCGCTGCCATTGTGGACCGGAAAATCACCGCGGAGCAGTTTAACAAAGAAAGAATAAAAGATCCGAAGATTCAGAGAGTGCTCCCGAAAATCAAGGGGGAAGCCAGCGAAGAATTTGAAAAAATGTTTCCGGAAAAACAGCCTTCGAAGGTCACGATTCGATTGAAGAGTGGGGAAGAACATGCGGCT
>JAABYK010000041.1:1341-1646 GCA_011775825.1 Candidatus Zhuqueibacterota bacterium
GCGAATTCATGAGCCTGCTTAAAGCGGATAAACATAGCTGAGTGTTCAGCGAAAACAGTCTGTTTTTCCTTGAAATAATTGCTTAATTTCCATTTATGCTCACGTGTCTATGGCAGATAAATTTGACAAAGATAAACTGATACCATATTGGATAAAATCAATGCTATAAAATTATCAATTAAGTATTTAAAACGTGTAAGAGCGAATAATATTAAATTCTCTGATGCATGGTTATTTGGTTCTTATGCAAATGGGACACAGGATGACAATAGTGATATCGACCTTGCTATTGTTCTTGAGGATAG
>JAABYK010000041.1:1684-2983 GCA_011775825.1 Candidatus Zhuqueibacterota bacterium
GAAGTAAGATTAATGGTCATTAGAGAGGGTGAAGAAACGTTAATCGAACCACATGCTTTTACCAAAGAAGAGTTTGATGTTAATATTCCAATTGTCAATCAAATCATTAGAAATGGTGAAAGGATAAGGATTTAACCCCACCAACTGCCATTAAATTGGGGAAAACACCGAAATGAATGAACTCGTAGCAGTCTTAATCATGTTTGGCGGGGCCGGACTCGTCGTTCTGCTTCTGCTTGGGTTGTCCCAATGGTTGGGCCCCAAAAAACGCAACCCGGTAAAAGATGAGATCTTTGAGTGTGGAAATATCCCAATTTCCACGACCCGGGATCGTTTCTCGATAAAATTCTACACAATTGCGATTCTATTTGTGTTGTTCGACATTGAAATTATATTCCTGTTTCCATGGTCGGTCGTGTTTCGCAGTCTCGGCGCAGTGGGGCTTATCTCAATGACGTTGTTCATAGCGGTCTTGGCGTTAGGACTGGCTTATGCATGGAAAAAAGGAGCGCTGCAATGGGATTGAGAAGTTTATTTGGCGGCGACAATTTGGTCACCACGAAGCTCGACCAGGCAATTGGTTGGGCACGAAAATATTCGCTTTTTCCGTATCCGTTTGTGACGGCGTGCTGCGGGATGGAATACATGTCCGTTTCGTCCCCGCATTACGATCTCGACCGATTTGGTGCAGCGTTTCCCCGGTTTTCACCGCGACAGGCTGATATGCTCTTGTGTGTGGGCACCGTCAGCCAAAAGATAGCCCCCGTCCTCAGGCGAGTTTACGACCAGATGTGCGAGCCTAAGTATGTGATCGCCTTCGGAGTTTGTACGTGCACAGGTGGGTTTTACGATGATTACTCGACCGTAATCGGAATTGATACCATCATGCCGGTGGACGTCTACATTCCGGGATGTCCCCCTCGACCGGAGACCGTGCTTCAGGGATTGGTTCTGTTACAGGAAAAAATTCAACAGCAGAAACACGAATATTGATGCATGGCTAAGAAACTATTCCGAACCCTTCACGAAAAATTTCCCGACTCAATATTTGACGCCTATTCGTACCGCAATGATGCCATTGTTGTGGTTGATAAAGCGGCCATCTATGATATTTGCAAATTCTTGCGCGACAATCGGACTTTCAGATTTGATATGTTGCTTGACCTGGCCGGCGTGGACTATCTTGGACTCGGCCGCGATCCGAGATTTGAGGTGGTCTATACCCTTCATTCATTCAAAACCAATAACCGACTGCGTATAAAAGCCCCCATCGATGAACGGGACCCTCAAATACAAAGC
>JAABYK010000012.1:0-263 GCA_011775825.1 Candidatus Zhuqueibacterota bacterium
GAATCACACCTACGCCATTTTTGAACGAAACGAATTTAAAAAGAATTCTTCATGAAGACGATGAGCTTTTAGAGAAGCTTGCGGAATGATTACCAGGGAAGAGATACTGATACTCCACAAAATTGCCGTTAAACAATATGGGGGATCAGACGAGATAAGGGATGAAAACTTACTTCAATCAGCAATTTCCCGCCCCTTTCAAACTTTCGAAGGAAATGAGTTGTATCCAACTCCCGAAGAGAAAGCTTGTGCCCTGCTTCAGA
>JAABYK010000012.1:279-1260 GCA_011775825.1 Candidatus Zhuqueibacterota bacterium
CCTGCTTCAGAGTATCATCACCAACCATCCGTTTATTGATGGGAATAAAAGAACAGGCTATCTTGCCTACCGGTTACTGTTATTAAATTCAGGTAAGGATATAAAAGCAACACAGGCGGAGAAATACAAGTTTGTTATAGCAATTGCATCCGGTAAAATGGATGCTTTCCAATATAGTCAACGAATCCTCAGATTAGCTCTGCCAATTTGTAGCTCAAAATTAACCCAAAGGCCAAATCCATGAAATATCGATTCTACATATGTGATGTATTTACCGATCGGCGTTTTGGTGGAAATCAACTGGCGGTGTTGCCCGGAGCCAGTGGTCTTTCTGATGAGCAAATGCAACAGATCGCCAGGGAGTTCAATTTTTCCGAAAGTACTTTTGTTTTCCCTCCGGAATTTGGGCATACCCGCAAGGTTCGCATATTCACCCCAGCTAATGAAGTACCCTTTGCCGGGCATCCCAACATCGGGACGGCTTTTGTTTTGGCAACCATCGGAGAATTAGGACCGATCGAGGCAGAAATTAAAGTCACCTTCGAAGAAAAAGCAGGACTGGTGCCAATCACCATCCAACANNGGGGCTCTGGTGTGAATTGAAAGCACCGGAAAAAATTTCGTTGGGAAAGAGTATTCCGGCCCAAACTGTCGCATCGGCCGTATCCCTTGCGGAGGACGATATTGTTATCGACACCCATTTGCCTCAGGTGGCTTCGGTCGGTCTGCCATTTATTATCGCGGAGCTAAAGGATCGCTCCGCACTGCAACGCGCCCGAACAAATGTGAACGGCCTGGAAGCTCTGGTTGCCGAAGGGATAACTCCTGACATCCACCTCTACCTTCATTCTAAGGACGAATTTGATATCAGGGCACGAATGTTTGCCCCTTTGGATGGCGTACCGGAAGACCCTGCCACCGGCAGCGCCAATTGCGCCCTGGCCGGATTGCTCAGCCACTACAACGCGGCACCTACCGGCA
>JAABYK010000012.1:1352-1871 GCA_011775825.1 Candidatus Zhuqueibacterota bacterium
GGCACCTGTGCGCTGGTTAGTGAAGGCAAACTTTATGTTGACTAACGATTTTTTTTAGAGGTTGGTTCGAGATTCATTTTTAACGCAGAGGCTCCGCGTCCTCCGCGCCTCCGCGTTAAGTCAGAAGTTGCAGTGAATTGAAAACCATAAATTGTTAAACAAAAAGAGTAGTTACTCTCCACCGTCAATTGGCAGGCCTTCCATTTCCATGATCACCAATGCATTGGTGGTAGGACAGGGGCCGGAACGTAAGCGATAGTCAAACGCCATCTTCCCGTCCACAACATCTTCCCGAAAATGATAGTTGGAAACCGAGTCAATTTGTTTGGCAAGATGGGTGAGTTCCAGGTCATGTGTCGCAATGATACCCACCCCGTTTTTATCAGCCAACTCCCGGATGTAAGCGCGGCTACCGATAAATCGTTCCCGATTATTGGTGCCCCGGAAAATTTCATCGATCAAAAAGAACAGGGGCGTGTCCGCTTCTGCCTGCAATGCATTAAGCAATCCTTTCAGACG
>JAABYK010000433.1 GCA_011775825.1 Candidatus Zhuqueibacterota bacterium
CTGGTTCGCTGCTCAATATTAAGCTTGGACTGTGTTTGTGTGTAACGCTCTCTTTTAAGAATTGTCGGTATACATGGAATCCCCAATGTTCTTGCGATTCGTTGTGCGAGCAACAGACTTTGGTTATAGCCGCGTTCGCGCATTCTTATTTTGTGGAGAGGCACCGGCAAAATCAAGTCCGCGCTCGAAAAACCGGGACTGCATGAAGCGAGTTTTGCCATCTCATCCCCCATGCGTCCGGCTAATGATTTCTTGCCAAAGAATTTAAACTCATGGACGATTTGTTGCAATTCTTCACCGAATTCCCAGACTGCCAGCGACTGCGAAACATGGGGGATTTCCGACTGCGCATCGGAATTGATGCGCGGTAACGCTTGCCAGCAGTCTTCACAAACCAGTCCATCGCCTGACTTAAGCCGAATCGCGCAATTGAGGCAAAACGCCGGATAGAGAAAATCTAAAACCGCATCAATGTAAGGCTTAAAACGTTTGTACAAAATGGGAGAAAACGTCACTTTGGACAAGATTTCAAAATTTCTGTTAATAGACCTCAAATTTAAAAAACTCTGTCTCGGTTTGCCACTTTTTTGTGGAAGAAACACAAAAAAAATCGAACGGAATAAAAATTTTTTATGGGGGTAAATGGGTCNNTTCAAAATTTCTGTTAATAATCCTCAAATTTAAAAAATTCCGCTTCGGTTTGCCACTTTTTTGTTTAGAAATTGCCACCAATGGGCCAAAACACCCAAAAAAAACGACCGGAATAAAAAATTTTTATGGGGGTAAATTGATCTTTAGACGTTTTACTGGTTGAGAGATTTATTCCTTGCAATAATCGAGCGTAGCGTGTATATTAATTCTCAATTCCAAGCCAACTTTGTGTACTTCCTTTCAGCGGTCTAAAGAAGTCCCGATGTTAAATGTGAGGTCCCTTTTAATGTTCTCGTTGCTGATCCTGACCTCATTGGGTTGTGATTTACAGTTCCAGGATACCACCACCACCGTTTTTGATGGTCAACCGGTCCAATTGACGAAAGACGGTTCCAGAAAAAGTGACCCAACCTGGTCGCCCGACGGTTCGTTGATTGCGTACTCAGCTTTGGGCAATGGCACAAATCTTTTGAGAATGTCTCTGGAAGGAGAAGATTTGGACAAGGTCGGTCGGGTTGAAGATGGTATTGGCGATAGCAAATTTGATATTTCCTTAGATGGTGGCTTCCGAATCGTGTATCAATCGACCCTGAGAGGGCATCTCTGGGTTACGGACTTACAAGGGGGATCCGAATTTAAACTCACCCCAAACCGTCCTGCAGCGCGGGAACCGGACTGGTCTCCAAATGGACAAGAAGTAGCTTTTAGCGCTCCCGGGTCCGGATCCCTAAACATCTATGTGATTCCAGCATCGGGCGGAACAGCAACACAAGTCACCAACCAGGATGGGCAAGATACCAACCCAACCTGGTCGCCGGACGGCAATCGAATTGCATTTCAGTCTCAGCGCGATGGCAACTCACGGATTTGGATAGCCGACCTCGAAGCCGATACATTAATTCATTTCACCCCCGATTCGGTTGAAAGCGGGAGCCCCGATTGGTCACCGGACGGTTCAAAAATTGCCTATCAAGCCTCCCGAAATGACACCACCGCAATCTGGATCACGTCACTTGCGGATAGCATATCCAAAAAACTGACTGATCATACTGGCCTCGCCATAAATCCGGCCTGGTCGCCGGACGGTACAAAGATTGCCTATCGCAGTTCCAATGGCATTGAAATATCGTCACTTGATGGAGACGTCTTATTTCAAATCGACACCAATCAATCCTTCCCCACCTGGTTGCCGGATGGCAACAGTTTAGTCAAACTTGATCATGTCTCCTACGCAAACATTCGACTGTTTTCATTGAGCGATTCGCTGATCATCCCTGTAACCCAGCCGGTCGACCGTCAGTTCGACCTTTCACCTGCATGGTATCCGGACAGCAGAAAGCTCGTGTTCGTGCGCAGGAACCCAGAGCTTTTTTCCGGACAAACTTTGTGGACCAAGTCGATCTTAGGAGGTGAGGCGAGACCATTAATTGGTGAGCCAAATCGCGACGGCATTGAATTTGATCCGGCAGTCTCTCCGGATGGGAAATGGCTCGTTTATGA
>JAABYK010000646.1 GCA_011775825.1 Candidatus Zhuqueibacterota bacterium
TCTTGTTTATTGACGGTGCAACCCACGAAGAGGTTGCGCGAATACACGATGTTGGATTCCAGCCGCACACCTCGGTGTTTTCTCCCGATGCGCAATTTATGTATATTATCGCCCGTGACGGATGGTTGACCAAGATTGATCTTNNCCGTGACGGATGGTTGACCAAGATTGATCTTACAACACTTGAGCCGGTAAAAACGGTTAAGGTCGGAAAAAATTCACGGGGGACGGCGCTTACCGATAACGGTAAGTATCTTGCTATCGGCAACTATGAGCCCGGCAACGTGGTTATCGTTGATCCGGGTTCAATGGAGATATTAAAAAAGATTCCTGCCACCGGCGAGCTTGAAGGCGAGCAGGTTGAGTCGCGTGTCGGGGCAACGGTTGAATACGGTGACAAAATAATTGTCGCGCTTAAAGATTTGAACAGCGTGTGGGTAATTGACACGAGCACCCAAGGGTTCCCCGTTGCGGATAAATATTGGAATATCGGCGGCAATCAAACGCCGCTTCACGATGCATTTCTTACTCCGGACGGTAAATTCTTTGTCGTCGCGTCAATGGGATCAAACACGATTTGGGTGCTTGACACCGATACATGGGAAGAGGTTGGGGAGGTCACGACCGGCGAAACGCCGCATACCGGCCCGGGAGCGACCTGGGGCGGCAAAATCTATGTGCCCGCGCTCGGTGAAGGAATGATTACCGTCGTTGATGTGGATACCTGGGAGGCGGTTGCCTACATTGAAACCGGCGGACCGGGATTGTTCGTGCGCGCCTACAACGAAGATCCGGAATATCCGTATGTGTGGACGGAGACGGCNNGCGCGCACCGACGAGATCGTTAAAACGATTATTCCGGTGGAAGGCGAGAGCTCATGGCATCCGGAGTTCACCAATGACGGACAATATGTGTATGTTGTCTCGCAGACGGCAAATGAAGTAGAGGTTTATAATGCGCGCACTTTTGAGATTGTGAAAAGAATTGAGGCCAATACGCCATCGGCAGTCTCAAATGTCGGCAACCGCATTGAAGAACTGGGACTCTAAAACAGTGCAGCAAATCTCAGAAGAAAACACCCCGTCGCGCGGGGTGTTTTGCAGTAACAAATTTGCTGTATC
>JAABYK010000427.1:0-1047 GCA_011775825.1 Candidatus Zhuqueibacterota bacterium
GAAGCGTAAGTGTCTCAACCGGTGGCGTGGAAATGGGACAAGGCTTGAGCACCAATATTATCAGTATTGCCGCAAGAACTTTTGGCATTCGTCATGAGAGGATCAAATTTGAACCCACCAACACCACCCGTACGGCAAACATGTCCCCAAGCNNTGTCCCCAAGCGCTGCCAGCGCTACCACGGTTTTAAACGGCAACGCTACCATGCTGGCAATCAAACAAATTCTAAACCGATTGAAACCATTGGCGGCGAAGGAATTGAATATTCCCGATCAGGAAAAGGTAACGATTGAGGACGAGAAGGTTCTATATGATGGACATGATACCGGCTGGAGCTGGAATAAGCTGGTGCAAACCGCCTACATGTCGCGCATCGGTCTTTCGGCACACGGATTCTTTGCCACGCCAAACATTTATTTTGACCGGATGAAAGAGAAAGGGCGTCCGTTCGCCTATCATGTGTTTGGAACCACCATCATCGAAGTGACTCTGGATTGTTTGAGGGGAACATACGATATTGACTCAGTAAAAATCGTGCATGATCTTGGCAGACCGCTCAATAAGCTGATTGATCTGGGGCAGGTGGAAGGTGGATTGGCGCAGGGATTGGGCTGGATGACCGTCGAGGATCTCCAGTTTAATGAGAGAGGGGAATTCCTATCCAACGCCCTTGCCAGCTACAAAGTGCCTGATGTTTATTTCATGCCCGATGATATCGAGGTGACCTTCTTGGAGAATGTGGCTGAAGAGATAGGTCCTTTCGGAAACAAAGCCGTGGGTGAGCCGCCGCTGATGTACGGAATCGGGGTATTCTTTGCGCTGCGTTACGCGATGCAGGCCTTCGACTCTAAGAAGGAATTTGATTTCAAATCCCCTCTGACGCCGGAGCGGGTATTGCTGCAGCTTTATTCGGATCATGTAGATCAACTGGCAGCAACGAAAAAATCTGAGAGAGTAGACCGGAAGCGAAAGAAGACAAAGGGTTCTCCTGAAGTTCAATCATAGGTTTAAAGTAATTAACTTAGCCACGGAATCTCAGAGAACACT
>JAABYK010000427.1:1105-1448 GCA_011775825.1 Candidatus Zhuqueibacterota bacterium
GGCATCTTTATTTGTTGAATAGGATAGTGTAATGAAAGAAATTTTCCATGAAATCCTCAACATATTACACCAGAATAAACCTTGCGTTTTGTGTACCGTGGTTCATACCAAAGGCTCCACGCCGCAAAAACCAGGGGCAAAATTATTGATCCGGGAGGACGGCAGCAGTTTGGGTACCCTCGGCGGCGGCTGTGTGGAAGGCGACATGTGGTATTTAGGCACCCAGATCCTAAAAGAAAAAGGCAAGCCCGTTTTTCGTGAATACAAGCTCAATGAAGAAATGGCTGCTCGCGGCGGATTGGTATGCGGCGGCACTATGTACATCTTCATCGATCCGATTTTC
>JAABYK010000510.1:0-581 GCA_011775825.1 Candidatus Zhuqueibacterota bacterium
CCTCCTCGGTGAGTGCGATGGGGCGAAGGTGCAACCGCGTCAGCTTCTGGGCGTATTTGGTCATCTCGTTCGGGAGGCGCAATCTCCGACCAATGGCTGGCAGCATCCGCGCCCCCAACTCTTCGTGATTGTGGAAGGTCCAACCCTTTCCGGGAATGAATTTCTTGGTTTTGGGTTTGGCAATGTCATGCATCAACGCTGTGTATCTCAGTTTCAAATCCTCGGTTGCGTGCGCTACATTATCCAGGACTTGCAAGGTGTGGCGAAAGACATCTTTGTGGTGATGACGGTCGATTTGTTCCACGCCTTTGAGCTTGTCCAATTCCGGGAACACAATTTTCAGGACCTCGGTTTCCTCCATCAGTGTGAACCCGATGGAAGGCTTAGGGGTAGCGAGGATTTTCAGAAGCTCATCCGTAATGCGTTCCTGGGAGATGATTTTAAGTCGCTTCGACATTTCTTTTATACCGGACTTCGTTCCCGGTTCAATGGTAAACTGCAGTCGCGTTGCAAACCGGATCGCTCGCATAATGCGCAACGGGTCATCTTTAAATGTGACAACGGGATCAAGCGGTGTGCGA
>JAABYK010000510.1:617-1703 GCA_011775825.1 Candidatus Zhuqueibacterota bacterium
ATTTTGTTTTGCAGATCTTCGCGTCCATCAAACGGGTCGATGATTTTGCCAAATCGGTCGCGGTTCAGGCAAACGGCCAGCGCGTTGATGGTAAAATCCCGGCGCGCCAAATCGTCGGGCAAGTCCGCGGGAANNCGAGGTGGTATTCCTTGAATTGCACCAGGGCCGTGCCGAATTTCTCGTAAATGGTGACACGTTTGGTTCCGAGCCCGTTTGCAACTTTGCGCGCAAATTCAGGTCCATCCCCGACCACCACAAAATCGATATCTTTACACTCCTTGCCGAGGAGCTTGTCGCGTACAAACCCGCCCACGGCGTAGACCGCGGTGCTGGTCTGGTCACCGATTTTACCTATTTTCTGAAGGATGGAGTTGTTACGTAAATCGAGCATTGAATTTTTGGACACAGAGCTCACTAAGTTGCACAAAGACCACTGAGTTTTTTAGAAGAATCCGTGCTTTCCGAGTTCCTCAGCGACCTCTGTGTCCCCTCCACAACCCATCTCACTGATTTGACCTCTGTTTTAAAGAATAGTGTCGTTTATGACAATCGATCATTTACGTTATAGAGTTTTGGACACAGAGGACACTAAGAAGCACAAAGTCCACTGAGTTTTTCAGAAAACGATCATATTATCTTTCTTACAATGCCGTCTTTGAGAAGTTCGACATTAAAGTTCATAAGTAAGCCAAGTTTAATTTTTGTTAATCTCAAATAAGTGAGAAGTTGCGCTTCGTGGATAGGTAAGAGGGAATCGACAGACTTTACTTCCACAATTAATTTATTTGGAATGATAATATCAGCGCGATACGAACAATCGATCGTCAATTCTTTATATTTCAAAGGAATTTGAACTTCTTGAACAGCTTCGATTCCGTTATTTTTCAGTTCATAACAAAGACACTTACGATAAGCCGACTCTAACAATCCCGGACCTAAAGAACGATGCACGTTTATTGCTAAACCAATGACTTTTTCTGTTAGGGCATTTAATTCTGGCATCTCAATCATGGATATCTCCTATCAAAGACACAAGCTTAAAGTTTTCCATCGTGCTCTCTGAGATCCTCAGCGACCTCTGTGTCC
>JAABYK010000239.1:0-566 GCA_011775825.1 Candidatus Zhuqueibacterota bacterium
GGAATGGTTCTGTGGCGTATGGATAACCGGTCGGAACCATGTGGTAGGCAGGGATGTTCCGGCCTTCGAACACACGGTCAACCAGAGCCTCTCGGTCCAGCGCAGCGGCCAGTGCTTGGCGCTCTGCATCGGTCCAGAACGGATCGCCCGGATTTTTCATCGCCGTCGGTTCGTCCATTGGCTCTTCATCTACGGGCTCTTCGTCCATTGGTTCTTCATTCACCGGTTCTTCATTTACTGGTTCTTCGTTCATTGGCTCTTCATTTGTTGGCGTATTATTTCCGCCGCAAGCTGTCAGCGCCAGTGCAAAGACCACCAATAGTGAAAGAATGAATAAGAATTTTTTACGGGTCATTACTTTTCATCTCCTTTTTTGATTAGTACCAACATTTAATATATCGTGGAGTATATTTTTTGCCGATCACCTCCTTTCAAGCTATCAGGTTCTGCTTTTTGAAATTTATTAATTGGGTCTAACCTACATTGTACTGCATCTGGAGCGATTTTACTTAATCTATAATTAATTTCCGGAAGAAGAAAATCCTACTTTCTGGCTAATTCGGCCC
>JAABYK010000239.1:638-1461 GCA_011775825.1 Candidatus Zhuqueibacterota bacterium
AATTCAATTCAGCAAGTCTTTGGCCCATTCCTCAGCGCTTTTTTCTTTTGCCCGGTGCTCTGCTTCCGCTGCTCGTTGAGCACCCAGAACGGCTAAGCTCTCATCTCTGAGTTGGACGCACCGTTCGTAAATTTCAGGATTGATCCCCGGATGCGAAAGCAGTGAAAGCGCTGCCGCAAGTTCCTGTTCGGGCGAAAGTTCATCTTCAATTTCTATATAGGTGACCAACGCGTTCAGGATGATCAATGTCCAGTTGGAACGGATTGCCTCCTGGTAAGCTTCGTGGAGCAAGCGTTTCGCTTCCCCGATCATTCCCAGGCCGGAANNCCAGGCCGGAATACGCCTGAGCTATGTGGATTGCGAAATACAGCAGAACGAACCGGTCACCAATTTCACTCACATGCTGTTTGCCTTGCTCGAAAAAAGCCAATGCCTGCCCGTATTCACCTTTTGCCAGCGAAACCAACCCGAGGATATCCAGGCCAAATGCGTAGGACCAGCGGTCATTGTTTTCCGCCGCGATCTGGTTGCTTTCCCGGATGATCGTCTCTGTTTCTGTGATTTGATCCAAAGCCAGAGTGACCAAAGCCATGTGGACAAAACAATAACACAGCCCGCGCGGATCACCAATTGTTCGCCATATTTCCAGGCTTTCCTTGAACTTCTCGTATGCCTCGGCCAGGCTGCCCTGATTGTACATCGCAATACCGAGCACGGATAAGGATACGGCAAGATGCCAGGATGTCAGCTGTTGGGCGTATTGCAGGCTTTCAGAGGTAAAACTTTCTGCCTCACAAAAATCTCCCGTAAAATTGGACAAATA
>JAABYK010000209.1 GCA_011775825.1 Candidatus Zhuqueibacterota bacterium
ATGTCAGAATTTCACGTATGCCTGTGGCAGGAAAGTCGGTTTGCTTTAAGCCGCTTCCAATCCTTGCACGAACTCCAACACCGCCTCCGGATGTTGCGGCACTTTGACCTTCGGATAGATTTTTTTGATCATGCCGTCCTTGTCGATGACAAAGGTGGTGCGTTCCACACCCATGTATTTTTTGCCATACATGCTTTTCTCTTTCCAAACATCGTAACGTTGCACCACTTCCTTGTTTTCATCGCTGAGGAGTTGAAAGGGTAGGCTGTACTTGCCACTGAAATTTTGATGGGATTTCACACTATCGGGACTGACGCCCAGGATCACCGCATTGTGCTTTTCAAATTCCGCTTGCAGATCCCGAAATCCACAAGCCTCCTTCGTACACCCGGACGTATTGTCTCTTGGATAAAAATAAAGCACAACATGCTTGCCGCGAAAATCCGACAAGTTGACCTCTGCGCTTCGGTCGTTCAATAATTTAAAATCGGGTGCGGGTTGACCTTCTTTTAACATTCTTCCCTCCTATTGAGCTTACTTCCCAAATTACCGCATCGTGCTTTTCGAATTCCGCAGATTACGGAACTCATACATCTCATTAGTGAGTGTGCCCGGAAGTATTATAATTTCTGTTAGGTGCGCAAACGATCCCGCCAATATGGGGCGTCGAGAATGATGAGCAAGTGCGACAACGATAACTTCTTCTGGAAGTTCCCGCACGACGACATCGTAAGGGAAGCGCTTGAGTAGGAGTCTCTTGACGCCGCGCGAGCCCGCAGTACCGGGCATGTTTGTGAGGGGGACGATCTCCTCTTCGAGAAGATCGATGGCAGCATTAACGGCTTGAGAGAACTCTACACCAAGCCCGACACGCTCTCGCTCGTACCAAGCCGCTGCTTCGATCGCTTCTTCAGCGGCCTCTTCGGAATTCGTACCCGGCGCATTACCGGCTGCCGATACGTTCCTGCATCCGTCGCCGAAGTTCATCTCGGTCTATAAGCCTTGCGATACCTGCATCAATCTCAGCAAGTCGACGCAGAATTTCCCTGTCCCACGCATCAGCGACATCGGCATCAGCGGGCGCATCCAGGCTCTTGACGAGTTCATGTGCCAGTTCAGCGCGCTCCGCTTCCGGTAGCATCAGCGCCTCCGAGCGAAGTTTATGGAGAGTTTCCGTTGCCATGAATCCTCCCGAACACCTACTCCAAAGAACATATAAATAAATTATCTTTCCACTAAATTGTCAATATATATTTCATGGACATATTTTAAAAATTTCAAAAAACACGTGCGACGCACTTCGAAAGTGCGTCGCACATTACCAAACTAAACCGTA
>JAABYK010000445.1:0-249 GCA_011775825.1 Candidatus Zhuqueibacterota bacterium
ACGCCGTGCATTTCACCAGCCGTTTTCAACGTGAAATGCAGGCATCGTCATCAGCTTTCACCGTTGTGAACCGGACATTGGAAACCACCGGACGAGCTATCATCATCAACGCATTTGCAGTCGGTATTGGCTTTGCCGTTCTGTTGTTAGCTGGCGGACAGCATATCCGGCGTTTTGGGGGGTTGACTTCGTTCACCATGATTACAGCAGCTGTACTGACTTTAACGTTATTGCCGGCGGTGTTTTTGG
>JAABYK010000445.1:301-666 GCA_011775825.1 Candidatus Zhuqueibacterota bacterium
AAAAACTACACAAGTAGAGACGTGCCATGTCAAAGATTTCGATTTTATCGAGGGAGGTTGTGTGAAAACAGAAAATCAAGCACGAAATTTGTCATCCCGAGCGGAGTCCGGCAGCTGCCGGACGCAGTCGAGGGATCTCGTCATTTCCTCTCAAAGCCCTGTTTACCAGGTGAATTAAGACAGTTGGCAGCAGAACACTAGGAGATTCTTCGCTTCGCTCAGAATGACAGGATTTTTCCTGACTTGGTATTCTCACATAATCTCCTTAGCACGTCTCTACATCCATTCTAACCACGTACAAATACTTGGAGAAAAAAATGCCGACAAAACCAACGATATTGACACTGTTCTTTTTATTAGTAGCG
>JAABYK010000445.1:701-967 GCA_011775825.1 Candidatus Zhuqueibacterota bacterium
TGAACGCGCCGAATGATCTGCATGCCATTGCAGAGATGACATTAACAGAAGCCGATGGTGATCAGGCTGTTCGTAGGATGGAGATCTATCAGAAGGAGTCTGAAAAACGCCTGGTACGGTTTCTCGCACCGGCCGATCAACGAGGTATTAGTTTTCTAAGTCTGCCTGATGAAATAAAATATTTGTACCTCCCTGCATTCAGGAGAGTCAGGCGTATTGCATCCCATATGGAAAACCAAAAGTTTGCCGGAACGGATTTCAGCTAT
>JAABYK010000445.1:1020-1275 GCA_011775825.1 Candidatus Zhuqueibacterota bacterium
AGTCGATTGAAGGTCTGGGTTCTCAGGGATAATTATTATCCCGAGAAGATTGAAATGTACGATGATCCAGGCAGTCTGTGGAAAGTATTGGAGCAGAAACAAATTGTCTTGCAAAACGGCTACTGGATTGCAAAAGAGATGCAAATGACCGATGTGAAGGAAAATCATTCCACAGTTAGTGTCATGAGCGAAATTGAACTCGACAGCGGGCTGGATGATAACCTCTTCACGCAGCGATATCTGATGCGGATGCGG
>JAABYK010000087.1:0-306 GCA_011775825.1 Candidatus Zhuqueibacterota bacterium
TGACCGCCTTCAGACCAGTCAACCAGAAGTTTCGAATCCGTCGTGTCGATCACAAAGTCCTTCAGTTGCACCTTGGATGAGTCGAAGACGAAGCGCGTCTTGTTGTCATAAGCCCCTATTCTTACCTGTTTGAATCCATTCGAAGCGCTAAAGGATCTCTTCTTGAACGTCGGATTCACCCCGTAAACATCCACTACCAGGCGTGTCGGACCGGTCAAGGTAAAGTAACGATATTTTTCAATGGCTCCGTCTGCAATGATTTTTGCAAGCGAATTTTCGATAATCAGGTCATTAACTTTGGAAGCT
>JAABYK010000087.1:320-1406 GCA_011775825.1 Candidatus Zhuqueibacterota bacterium
CCCTGCCGTTTCCGCTTTTTCTTTTGACTCATCAGTTGCCGTCGATTGCGGAGCTTTAGCTGAACCAGAGGTCTGTTGCTCTTTCAGCGCGACTTTGAACAATTTCCCTTCGAGCGTAACATCATATGCCGCAGACTCCGTAAGCAGTATCTCAACACGAGCAAGCTTGCCTGAGGTCAAATCGAAGGCTGAGGTACGGATTTCAGAGATCGGGCTTGACTTTACGGGAATTGAAGCCTCAACGTCGCCAAGGGCCATATCCCGAAAATCGACGATGATGCGCCTGGGATCCTGAGAATCATAAACCGTGTAGCGAAAGCCGACCGGCTCACTGGTTTGAATCTCAACATGAGGTTCTTGTTTATGCTTTTCAACGGATATGGAATTGATGCTATTTCCAGCCTCGTCCGCTCCAAACGCAGGACCAGTGAGCCCCACCGCAAGCAGCAGAATGACCGAAAACATCCGCAGTGCCCTGTAACCAGCCGTCATCAATGAAAAATCTCCCGTCCCAATGAAGCCCTGAGAAAACATATTATTTGACTCCTTCCCGCTCAGGAAGTTTCAGTTTTTTGATGTTCTTTTTCACACTCCCGGAGAAATCGTAATACACCTCTTCGATTAAAACCGCTTCGGGATTAATGTCGATGACGGTTCCGTTGTTTTTTCCCACCTTGGTACCGACCCTTAGAATATATGACTTACCATCTGGCGCAATGACCATTGCCTTAGGCTCTTCTAGTCCGACAACAGCCCCTAGAAGCCGTAGTTGCTGCAGACCGAATTTCTGGAGAGGTGTCAGGGGTTCGGTCTGTTCCGGAGCAACGGGGCGCTTGATATCCAACAGGGAGTCAAAGGGATCACGCTTTCCTACAGGGTTATATGTGTATGCGGTCTCTGCAGGAGCATCCTTCTCCTCTACGGGAATGGGCGCAGGTGTTGTTTTCTTTTGGCGTTTTTTAGATGCAGTCGGTTTGGGTGATGAGGCTGTGTCGTTGCCACCGTCCCCGCAACCGAAAAGAAAAGCTGCGCTCAAAAGAGATATGAAAATTATTCGCTTCAACAATTTGTGCCCCCACACTCGAT
>JAABYK010000087.1:1445-1678 GCA_011775825.1 Candidatus Zhuqueibacterota bacterium
CCACACGAATACCATCTCCCTGCTTTCTTATATTCAGATTGTTGATGTTCACAATCCTTGGCAGTTTTCCAACTTTGTCGAAAAACATCACGACATCATGGAAAGACCCGACCAAACTCATCTGCACGGGGACCTCCGCATAAAAACCCTTGGGTTGCTCGCCAAGAGGCCTGAATCGGAGAATTTCAAGCCCCTGGTCTTTAGCCAAGGATGAAATGCTGGTCAGTAGATTG
>JAABYK010000025.1:0-132 GCA_011775825.1 Candidatus Zhuqueibacterota bacterium
TCGTTGACGATTGTGCCTGTCGTAATTTTTGAAAAGCTGCCGTTACCATTATTTTGATACAGAAAGTTATTTTGATTACAACAATTGGCGACAAACAGATCGAGGTCGCCATCATTGTCATAATCGCCCCAG
>JAABYK010000025.1:310-1378 GCA_011775825.1 Candidatus Zhuqueibacterota bacterium
CATGGGACTCTCCGCCATCGTTGACAATCGCTCCGGTGGTAATCTTGGTAAATCCTGCAGGCCCATCATTGCGGTACAAAAAGTTATTCTCATCGCGAAAATTGGCCACGAACAGATCGAGGTCGCCGTCGTTGTCATAATCGGCCCAGCTACAGGCACGTGAATCCCCACCATCATTGGCAATTGAACCAACTGTGATTACGATGAATCCTGCTGGACCATCATTGCGAAACAGAGAATTCTTTTCGCTAACGGTGCTGAATGGTATCACCCAGTTCNNATCACCCAGTTCGTGACAAACAGATCGAGATCGCCATCGTTGTCATAATCGCCCCAAATGCTGCCAGTGGAATTACGGCGGCCGATAAAAATTCTGTCAAATCCTTCAGCCCTATCATTTCGATACAAAAAGTTGCTTCCACGCAGATTCGCGACGAACAGATCGAGATCGCCATCGTTGTCATAATCGCCCCAACTACCGCTGCCAAAGCGTCTGCTCTCCTCGACAATTGCACCAGTGGTGACTTTTGAAAAGGTGCCGTCGCTATTATTGTCATACAAAAAGTTGACGCCATCGTCATTGACAACAGACAAATCGAGATCGCCGTCGCCATCAAAGTCAGCCCAGGCGCCCCCCTGTGAGTTGCCGCCGTCGTTGACAATCGCGCCAGTGGTAATTCGCGTGAAAGTTTGGGCGCTCAGAACAGACGCCGTCAGAACAATGAATATGGAGAGGAATTTTGTTGGTTTCTGCATCATTTACCTCTATTGTAAATCGCAAATTCAAACAGAGAGGTATTACCCGAATAATTCATGAACCACGAAGCGCACGAAGAACACGAAGAAAAACTATGGACAACTCTTTGAATTAAGTGATCAGGTTGATATTTTTTATGCCGATCGAAAAACATTCTGATTGCTCGGACTCTCTGCTTCGTGCACTTCGTGGCCTTCGTGGTAAAAAGGTTTAAACCCGCTAGGGAAAATCCGGTGGATCGGGCGCTTCCGGAAGGACCTTGGTCTCTTGTCGATTAAAGAACAGGAATGCGGTCACCGAGGTAGCAGCAG
>JAABYK010000643.1 GCA_011775825.1 Candidatus Zhuqueibacterota bacterium
GGGTGGTTGTTCATTTTCAGTCGCCGGTAAAGCTCCATACTTTGTGACGGATGCACGCGCGTATCCGCCTTACCGCCATAAATCAGAATCGCGCTTTCGCTTTGATGTGCCCAGTAGATGGGACTGCGTTTCAGGCTCAAATCCCACATATCTTCCAATTTTTCGCCCATATGCACAAACAGCATTTCGTACGGGATGTCCGAGGTTCCGCGCTTGCTGATGACGTCGCTGATGCCCACGAACATGCAGGTTGCTTTCACCAGGTCGGTGTAGTACGTCGCGAACCAACCTGCTGCGTATCCGCCGTAGGACCCACCACCGAGTCCCACACGGTCGGCATCGGCAATGCCCTCGTCGATGAGATGCTTGATGCCATCTGCGATGTCGTCAAACTCTACGCCAGCGGGATCGTTGTAACCAAAGGCGGCATGCTTCACGCCGTACCCGGTACTGGAGCGGTAATTCGGGTAGAACGCAGCGTACCCTTTCCCGGACAAAATCTGTCCCGGATTCGAATAGCGAGTGATCCAGCCATTCGAATAGTTCGACTCCGGGCCGCCATGCACAATGGACACCAGGGGATATTCCTGACCTTCCTGATAAGTGACCGGGTAGATCAACAAGCCTTCAACTTCATAGCCGTCGCGGGCTTTGTATTGAATGGCCTCTTGTTTGCCAAACGTTCGTTCCGATAACCACGGATTGACGGTGGTCATGCGCTGCGGTTCTTTGCCCGGCTGCCAGTAGTAGACTTCCCCTGGAATTTCCGGCGATTCGCCCACGAGAGCCATGTGTTTGAAATCCCTGGTGAAGCTGGGTGGCTCGAAAATGATGCCGCCATTGTCTTCAGAACTCAGAATTACCTGGCGTTGGGCGCCGTTGCCAGAGGTCTTGATGGTGCTCAATGTGGTTTCGACGCCTTCGTCAGCGCGGTAGACCACGGTGCTGTTGTCTTGCCAATTGATCCAATTTACATGGCCTCGGAAATTTTCCGGTGTCAAGTTGATGGCTTCCCCGCCATTCATCGGAAGCACGAACGCCTGACTCACGGCATTGTCTTTTTGCGACAGCGCAGCCGCATAGGCCAGATGGGAGCCATCCGGGCTGAAAACGTAGTTGCCGATTTTGCCCGGATTGTTGGTGAGTTGCTTCAGCGATTTGCTTTCCAAATCGAGAAGATGGACTTTCTGAAAAGCATAGCGGTAGTCAACGAGGTTCTTTTCGCTGGCGCCTGCTGCGACGGATTTTCCATCGGGCGAAAACACGAACGCCCAAACGGTGATATCTTCGGTGAGTTGTTCCGCTTCTTTCGTGCCTCCGCTCATGTCCACATCGATCATGTAGAGATTGCGATGCTTGAGGTTCTCTTCAAAGTAGATGAAGTCGTAGCCTTTTTTCATTAGGGCTTTTTCGCGCTCGGTTTTCGGAGTGTTGGCGACAAAAGCAATTTTGTCACCCGAAGGATGCCATTTGAAACTCAAGACATTGGTTTCGGAGTGGGTGACTTGTCTGGACTCGCCGCCGTCAACGGGAATCACCCATACTTGCTTTTTGGCCTTCTCCCCGCGGCGCGTAAGAAAAGCGATGGCTGAGCCATCCGGCCGCCAGGCAATCGAACGCACATCCACTTTGCCGGTGATGAAGGGGCGACTCTGTTTTGTTTTGACGGAAACGAGGTGGAGTTCGCTGTAAGCCGGGCCAGGCTCATCGTCAGCCTTGCGCGGCACACGCACGGTGTAGGCAATGCGCTCGCCATCTGGACTGATTTTAGCGCTGGTCACATATTTCAGCTTGAGCAGGTCATCCAGGGTGAAAACTTCACTGGCAATGGCAATTTGGGAGAAAACAAAACATCCCGCAAGTAGCAAGATGGTACAGTTCAAAAAAGCGCTTCTTTTCGCAAAACTCATTCTACGTTTCATTTAAGCTCCTCCGAATGCTTGATGAAAGTGATGAAAGAGTATTTGTATGTGAGAGTTTGAAGATCCTTACCTTTTAAATTTGCAGCTTTTCGGGAAAAATGCAAGCAATATGTCTGAAAATCAATAAGTGCATCGCAATTTCGTCCGCTTAATGGTAACTTTTCAGCTGTCCCTGCTTATCGCAAGAAAAATCAAGGCAAAATAATTTAATGGCAAAATGATTGACAGGGAAGGCAATACGACACCCCATGGCGTCGAGGTCAAAGCAATATTGGAAGAAGCGTTTTGTTTTTTACAAAGAAGCTTTAAATTATTGTGCGATAAAAGAATTTTGCTATCAGAAGAATAGTCACCTGTCTTTAATTGTTTTGCCCAAAATGGTTTTGCCTTTTTTAACTTTTGAAATGGCCTGAATAGTTAAGATTAATGAATCATTGAAATTAATCGGCTCCCGGATTTAAAGGCGCCACCTCCCAGGCTTCGAGAAATTCCCTGGCCTTTTCGGACGAATGCAGAAAGGAGAACCGTGCAACCTGGCGACCTATATTTTTTACACGCACTTCCAGGCTTTCGTCGATAAGCTTTCCCTTTTCATCAAACTTCTTCCATGCATGAGCGATGGCCGCCTGCTCCGGAATCACCCAGGCATGCAGCGCCCGGCCAATGGCGCGCAGACTGCTCAACGGATTGGCAGCACCCATGGCTCCTCCTGAGACGCCGACCAGTCCCAGCATTTTTCCCTCCAGTTCTTTAAAGCCCATCAGATCCAGCGCGTTTTTCAGGACACCGCTGTAGCCACCATGATATTCTGGTGTGCCGAGGATCACGCCCTGAGCCTGCCTGACTTCATCGCGAAGCTTGAAAACATCTTTGGGATAATTACGCTCGTCTTCTTTGCCATCACAAAAAATCAGGTCGTAGTTTCGTAAATCCAGGAGTTGTGTTTGGGCGCCGGCCTCCTGAGCACCTTGCAAGGCCAAATCCACGGCCAGGCGGGTAAAGCTGCTTGGTCTCAGGCTGCCGCAGATGCCAACAACCTGAATTCTATTTTTGCCAGAACTTTTTGAAGCCATATTCACCTCTTTTTTTGATTCACTTTCAAATACTATTCACGACCGGATGCGCTAATATAAATCTATAGACGCTAAGATTCAATTAAAAATCCTCCAAGCCGTCGACATGAACATCGTAAACAAACTCAGTTGGGAGTGCAAAAATCAGCGAGCAAAGCGAGCCTATTTTTGCAATGGGGTGACCGATCGGAAAAACCGAGCCCTTTTTGCTTGTAATTTTATGCCAATTTGATTTACTTTTTGAATGGTCATGACATTAACGAATAGGTAGATGCGAACGATTAAGTTTTTTCCAGAGAGAGTACTCATCAACCGGATAAAGAGCAACGATCGGACGGTGCTCGGTGAACTCTTTATTCGGTACGAAAAGTTGGTATGCACCTACGTCACGTCGCACGGAGGAACCGACTCCGACGCTGAAGACATCTTGCAGGAGACGATCATCGTGCTGTGGCAAAAAGTGTGCTCCGGGGACTTTGAGTTGACCTCCAAGCTCAGCACGTATCTGTTGGCCGTGGCCAAGAACAAATGGATGGCGGAAATGCGCAAGCGCAGCAAAATCGAAGCGGAAGAGCTGGCCGCCGATACGCCGGATGGGAATCCTTCGTCATTGGATGGCGTGATCGAAGGAGAGCGAGTGGAGCAAGTTCAGCGAGCATTGAATCGGCTCAAGCCGCTCTGCAAGCAAGTGCTCATGCTTTTTTATTTCGAGGAAAGGAGCTTGCTGGATATTGCCAGAACTCTCGGATTCGCAAACGCCGATGTGGCCAAATCAAAAAAATATCAGTGCAAGAAAGCTTTGGAGAATCTTTTACGAAAACACATGCCGGAAAGGGAAAGGAGAACTTGATGGATTGTCAAACCATCCTCCAAAATGAGTTTCATGAAAAGTATTTATCAGAACAGTTGTCGGAGGAGGAACGGAGCGAGTATGTACGTCACCTGAACCAGTGCAAGTCGTGTCAAAAGCAGCTTGAGGATCAGCGTCTGTTCATCGCAGGCATCCGAGCAATGGGACGGGAGCAGATGAAAGCAGAAATTCGCATGCAAGTCAAGGAACAGAGGGTCGGTAAAACCGAGAGTTTCGACTGGACTCGTTTGGCGAAAATCGCAGCGGTTCTGTTCATGTTTGTCATGATTCCGGGTGTATTCTATTACTACCAAAAAACGGATTCCGCGTCGCTTCGACCACTGGCTCCGGAAGTGGAAGACACGCGCACCGCCACGGAAGACGAAGCAGCCACCTCCGCGGAAGCAGATCAAACGGAGCAAGTCGATAAACTAACA
>JAABYK010000645.1:0-886 GCA_011775825.1 Candidatus Zhuqueibacterota bacterium
AGAAATGAGATGGGATATATAATCAGTAGTCCGCAATCATAAATCATCCAGAGAAATTTCAAGCGAAAACCCCAAGCGTTGTTTGACCATTTCCCACAACCATAAACGCCAGCGAGCAAGTGGCAGTAAATGATGCACAACTTGACGTGGACCCTGTTGTCGTTTATATAGAAAACGCCATTTGATGTAAGCCCAAAGATTTAGCAACAGTAAAGCCAATGCGATGAAAAAGAGCCGCAAAGCCACTGAGCGTGAACTGGTACGGGCACGAACTGTGTTCATCAAACGATACGTGGCTTCAATGCCAAAACGTTTGCGATATTCCTCGTAAATCTGCTGTGGGGACATTTTCAGATCGCCAATGACAATATAAGCAAAATAGCCAATACGATTACGTCGATAGCGCCCCTTGCTGTATTTGCAAACCACCCAAACATTGAAAACTTCATCATCGTAGATACGGCTCTTGCGTGCATAAGTGGTCTGGTAGCTTTTACGTCCAATACACAAGGCACGAGTGCCCCCCCTTTTACCACGAATGCTGAGGGCGATGATGCTGGGAAAGCTCTGTTTTTTGAGCAGAGCGACAACCCCATTGCTATCGAAACCACGATCCAGATACAGCCGTTTAATCCGTAAACCTAAGTGCTTGCCACGCTCTAATAGCCGTTTCAAGCCATGATGAGCCTTATCCGATTTACGAAAGAGCGTCAATGCTACCGTATAGCGTTTGTGGCGATGCAAAACAGTCAGTGTGCCGAAACTATGAAAGTGGGTTGTTCCCGATTTGGCACGTCCGCGTCGCACACGATCATCATCAACTTCATGTTGCCCATGATAAGGTATATCGGTGTAGTCTGCCGCACAAACTAAGCGTTTCTTGAGC
>JAABYK010000645.1:948-1302 GCA_011775825.1 Candidatus Zhuqueibacterota bacterium
TGAGGCGGTTACGGACGGTGTTGGCACTGGGGGCCTCTTCCAACAACTGACTGGCACTATCAATCGTCAAACGCTCAACGGCTGCTGTCACCAAAACATCCCAAATCGTCTGGGCATCATATTGGCTCTGGCTCATATCCAAATCAAAAGTTTCTTGAAGCACTTCTTGGGTCAGTTGGTAAATATCTTGTGCTGTCAATTTGGCTTCTGCTATAGTTGTTTTCTGAGGCATGATCTCTCTCGTATTTTGTTGTGGAAAATAATATACGAGTTTGACTGATTATGCCTCTTTCCGCCACCCATTGCGGACTACTGATACTAGCAAGTCGCGAGCCATAGCGTGAAACGATGTAG
>JAABYK010000638.1 GCA_011775825.1 Candidatus Zhuqueibacterota bacterium
ATCGCATCTCGTTTATTTAAACATCCCTCAAAATAGATCAAAGTAAGAGGTCGTCGATGCATCGTCGATTTACTTTCACCATCATTGTGTTCTACCAGCCTTTTCCGTAAATCTGATGTGTAACCGGTATAGAACTGGCCATCTTTCAAACTCATCAACACATAAACATAGTGCATGCTCTCAGCATCCTACGGGCTGCCAGCCCCAGTGGCGGTTGGCGTTAGGANNATACATATTGCCAGCCCCAGTGGCGGTTGGCGTTAGGATATTTTTTTGCCAGAGCGTAAGGAAGATAGACCGTTCCAAAACCTTCGTTTAGATCGTTCTGGTGCAGCTTCCTAACTTCCTGCAAATGCTGCTGCAAAGGATTAATGACGATTTCAGGCAGCATCGTAACGCGATCTTTTTCGCCCTTGCCGCTTCTGACGATGATTTTTTTGCCGGCAAAGTCGATGTCTTTAACACGTAGTCGTAGGCATTCGATGAGGCGTAAGCCTGAGCCGTACAGGATAACGCCCATCATCCAATAGACCCCCTGGAGATTGGCGATGACTCTTTCGACCTCTCCACGGGTAAATACTTCCGGCAGCTTTTTGGGTTTCTTTGCCCAGATCAAGGTATCGCTGAAATCGCCGATGTCGATTCCTAAAACTTCACGATAGAGAAAGATGATCGCACACAAGGCCTGATTTTGCGTTGAAGCCGCCACATTTTCTTTGACTGCCAGATGCGTAAGAAAGGCAGCGATTTCCTTTTCACTCATCCCTTTGGGATGATGCTTGTTGTGAAAGAGAACAAAGCGCTTGATCCAGTGCACATATGCCTCCTCGGTGCGGATGCTGTAGTGTTTGGTACGAATGGCGTTGCGAACCTGATCCAGCAGTTTCACTTTAGGTGGAGTTGTCGTAGAATCGTGCATTGCTGCTGCCCTCTATTATAAAAAATTAAGGCAACTTAGCTATGTCAAATAGTAGAATCTCGGCTTCGGAACCTGAGCCCCCTGTCGTCAGTGAATTCACGGCCAGAGTCGGTTGGG
>JAABYK010000121.1 GCA_011775825.1 Candidatus Zhuqueibacterota bacterium
AATTGCAACGACGAGAAGAGGGTCGCATCGAGCGAGTGGAGCCATCTGAAGTTGAAGAAGAACTGGATAATTAGATTTTGGGATTTCATTTTTTATTAAGGAGAGAATTACCATGAAAAGCAAACTATTGAAATCATCGATCTTCTTTCAAACCCTGGCCGTGTTAATGTTTTCAGGCTCACTTTTTTCCCAAGAGCTGCGAAAAGAAGGCCGCTATTTTGTCGCTGAAATAACCGAGACTTTCAAGGTAGACAAAGGCGGTACGCTCAGAGTCTACGATGTGCGCGGAGATGTTCGCATCGAGACCTGGGCTAAGAACGAAGTGAAAGTCCACGAAGTCAAAAGAATGGACGTGTTTACGGAGAAAGAAGCCAGGACCGTGCTCGAAAAATCGAAATCAAGCTATCAGCAAAGCGGCAACGTCGTTGAAATTGGTGGTGAATACTACTCCCGCGATTGGATCAAAAGCAACTTTGTGGCCACGGTCCCGAAAGAATTCAATGTCGACGTTGAAACCAGGGGCGGCGATCTGCGTGTTAGCGGTTTAGTTGGCGGCGTCGAACTGCACACCTCGGGCGGCGACATTATCCTCGATGACATTGACGGAAATGTTGAAGCGAAGACCTCGGGCGGCAACATTGAGGTCAGCAATTCCAAGCAGCGCGTTGATTTGAAAACATCCGGTGGAGACCTGGATCTTCGAGACATCGGGGGCGTGCTCATGGCGAAGACGTCCGGGGGGGACATTACCTTGAAAGGTTCCAGCAACCGGGTTGAGCTGCATACTTCCGGTGGGGATATCGACATCATCGATATCGGCGGCGAAGTTCGCGCCCACACTTCAGGGGGCGACATCGATGTTCGCAATACCAAAGGAGGCACTGAAGTTCACACCTCTGGCGGAGATATTCGACTTAGTAGTATCGGCGGTTCATTGGAGGCATCCACCTCCGGTGGCGATGTCGAAGGACGCACCATTCAAGGAGGTGCCGAGGTTTCTACATCTGGCGGCAACATCGATTTGGAAGAAGTCAATGGTGGCGTGCGGGCAAAGACCTCGGGCGGCGATATTTCAGTAGAAATTACGCTGACGGATTTCAGCAAAGACCATCGTGTCGAT
>JAABYK010000118.1:0-215 GCA_011775825.1 Candidatus Zhuqueibacterota bacterium
CGCTGTTTTCAACGGTCCTAATCGGGCAAGAGGAATTGGGCGCCAAGCTTTCTATGCGCAAAGAAGTTTTCTGGCGAGCGCACATCATCGAGCTGAATGAATCAGCGGGGTGGTGGCGCTTTGATGACCGTGTGAGCTATTTGAAACATGTGTATGGTGAGGCGATTACTGCGAAAGCTCGGCAACGGATTGCGACGCTGCAACGGGTACCCCTC
>JAABYK010000118.1:281-1070 GCA_011775825.1 Candidatus Zhuqueibacterota bacterium
CTCGGGATCGATTATTTTGTCCACGCCAAATTCGAAGAAGCCTACCGGGCAGGCTTAACACAACTTACCGAAGAAGCATTCGACCTCACACCTGTAGAGATTCTAAACGCACTCAACGACGGGATTTCAAGCAAGGATGAGGAATACATCTCTTTGCACAAAATCTCAGAAGAAGCCGGAATCGGCAAAACCACCGTGCACGATGTGCTTTCCGGGCGCAATGTCAAGCACACGGACGCGGTGAAAGATGCGCTCAACCGTTTAGCGGAAAAGAAGCTCAATACCGAGCGCAAAGTCGCATGAAATCAGTAAGGAGGCAATCATGGATAAATTATATGTTAATGGTAAATGTGTTGACAATATGACTCGTGAGGAATTAATTGAAGCTTTATGGGAAGCTAAAGAAGATATAGAACGTGCACGAAATGTAATGTCTCAAACTTTGAACCTCATTCACAAACTACAAGGAGGCCATCATGGCAACCAAGAAACGCAGCAAAGTCACAGCGGAACCCGTTTTGCAGAATTGGGACGATGTTAAAGCCAAATTTAAGGAACTGGTTTGGCTGGATTTGCAAGTTGAGAAAATTTCAGATGAGCAGACCGAAGCAATAAACAAACTAAAGGAGAAGTTTGAGGAAAAGTCGGAATCTTTGGTGGCTCGAAAAATAAGACTTGAGAAGGACATCGAGGAATTTTGTGAATTTCATATGGAACAATTCGATAAGGGCAGGACCAAGGATTTTGGTTTCGGTCAAATTGGATTTCGTAAAAGCACACCGCTCAAGA
>JAABYK010000118.1:1131-1318 GCA_011775825.1 Candidatus Zhuqueibacterota bacterium
AAAGAAGAAGTTAACAGGGATGCGATTAAGGCGGCAAAACTTTCAGACGATGTTTTGCGGAGTTTTGGCTGTCAGGAGAAAGAAGAAAACAACTTTTGGTGGGATGCGGACCGGAAGGCGGTATCACAGGACGCCGCAAAATTGGAACTGCACCGTAAATCAGCATAGCTTAACATCAGGAGAAGCA
>JAABYK010000346.1 GCA_011775825.1 Candidatus Zhuqueibacterota bacterium
ATCTACGACGCCCGCGGCGACTATGAGACCGCGCTCAACTATCTCAAAGACAGTCTCAAAATTCAGCAGGAAATCGGCGACAAAAGCGGCGAAATGACCGTCTTGCACAACATGGCGATGATCAGCCGGGATAAAGAGGATTATGAGGCTTATTTGCAGCAGGAGATAGCAGCCTATGAACTTGCGAAAGAAACCACAGATGCAAATGGACTGTATCGAATCGGCTGGGAGCTCGGGACGTTTCTTTGTGAAGTTGGTGAGCAAGAGCAAGGTCTGCCCCTGCTTCAGACCTCATTGCGAATAGGCCGGCAGGCCGGGTTTCCGGATGTAGCAGATCTGGAAGCCCTCATAAAAAAACACACAGACTGAGCTGTTTGCTAGTCCCACACTCATTCATATCTTGTTGAACCATATCGTTTAGTTTAACCATCCTATAAGTTCGTCTGCCAAACTTATAAGTCCGGTACACATTCTCACCAAAAACCCGTTTCTTCTGCTCAAAAAATCGCCGTATTGTTTTATTGTCAAAACGTGAAAGGAGGCTTCTCATGTCTGAGAAAGTCAAAAAACTGTTTACCCCGGCCGTGTGGCTGTTTTATCTTGTCATCGGGGTGGAAATCGTCTATATGATCAGCCCGTTTGCTATCTACTATTATTCCACCTATGGACCCAGTTTGAATTTTCTGCATAAACTGCCGCAGACGGCCTGGCTGAGCGGCTTCTTTTTGCCGCACTACGTGAAGACCTCATCGTTCCTGCTGAATCATTATCAAATCGTCGGCTGGAGTTTGGTTATTATCGGGTTTCTGTTCTTTTTGGTGGGAGCCGGTCAAATCTACACCACCAAACTTACCAAAAGAGGCGCTGTTACGGGCGGTATCTACAAGCATATCCGCCATCCACAATATGTGGCTTTTGCCGTCATGGGGTTCGGACTGCTGTTGGCGTGGCCGCGCTTCACGGTGCTGATCATCTACGTGACCATGCTGTTTGTCTATTTCTTGCTTGCCAAAAAAGAAGAGCAGGAATGTGAACAAAAATTTGGTGAGTCTTACAAATCCTATAAAGCTCACACATCCATGTTCATTCCCGGCCGATTTTCCTTTTTTGACAAATTCCCCGGTTTGCCAAAATCGCGTGTTGGCCGGTTCGCAGCGGTGGGGCTGCTGTATGTGTTGGCGCTGACGGTCTCGGTAAGCGCCGCCTTTGCTCTGCGCAATTATTCTTTGTCCAAGATCACGACCGTTTCTTCCGAGAACAGCGTGACCATCTCGGCAGATTACATGAGCGAACCGGAATTGCAGAAGATAGCGCAAATAGCGCTCACAGATCCGGATGTGGCGCTCCGCATCCATCAGGCGAAGAATGGCCGCGCCGAAGTTTACCTCAATTACGTCGTCCCGGCTGAGTGGTATTTACCGGATGTGCCCATCGAAAAAATTCCGGAAGGGGTGCACGGACACCATCAGCCGAAGGAATATGACCGCAACAAGTACAAGGTTCTGTTCACAAAGGCAAAGGTCGCTACAAAGCAGTTGATTCAAGGTCGAAAAATTATCAAGAATGCGTACGGAAGGGAGCCGATCCTTTTGGCGTACGTGGATAAAGCCAAAGGCGAAGTGACGGCTATCAAGACGCCGCCACGGTATGTCAAATGGGGAGACATTCCCACGCCTTTGTTTTAAGCAGTTTTCGAATCTAAATAGTTTGATCGAAAATTCCTAAAATGTGTCATTGCGAGGGAGGGACGACCGAAGCAATCTCCTGCCTGCCCAATAAGGAGATTGCTTCGCTGAGAAACGCTCGCAATGACATAAGAAGACGAGTTTTCTGTCAATCACTAAATAATTTTTTTTCCACTAACATAGGAGTGTAAAAATCGGTCGTTTCGTCCAATCCATTTGCAAAAATACACTCGCTTCGCTCGCTGATTTTTGCGCTCTTTTTATTCAACTCGAAAATAGGAGGCCATCATGCGAACTCTAAAATACGCAACAATTTCGC
>JAABYK010000481.1 GCA_011775825.1 Candidatus Zhuqueibacterota bacterium
CAGATCGAGCCTGTCGCTTTGACCCTGGATCTTGACGGCACCCGTCTTGCCATCAAGTTGAAAGGGGAGCGGCCACAGGAAGTTATGCAATACGCCGAATCGCTGTGGAATCGGTTCGGCGTGAGCGAGCCGATGCACACGTCTTTTTTGGATGAAAACTTTGAGAAACTGTTGCAGAAGGAGCGCATTTTGTCGAAGGCGGTATTGATTTTTACGATCCTGGCCGTTCTAATCTCGTGTCTGGGACTGTACGGGTTATCGGCTTACATGACCGAGCAGCGCACCAAAGAGGTCAGCATTCGCAAAGTCTTAGGAGCGACTGTGTCCGGTGTAGTCACACTGCTGTCACGAGATTTTTTAAAGCTGGTTCTGTTGGCCAATCTCACCGCCTGGCCCGTGGCCTGGTACGCGGCTAACCGCTGGTTGCAGAACTTCGCCTATCGCATCGACATTTCGTGGTGGGTGTTCGCGCTAGCGGGTACTCTGGCCCTGTTGATTGCGCTGTTAACGGTCAGCACGCAAGCCATTAAAGCGGCGCTGGCCAATCCGGTGGAGAGTTTGCGGTATGAATAAAAAGAAAATGGGGGCTAACACCGAACAATCTGGCAAATAGAGGAGAAGATGCTAAAAAACTACTTCAAAATCGCGCTTCGAAATATCCGCAGGAATTTCACTTATTCCTTCATCAACATTGTTGGGCTGGCAACAGGTTTGGCGAGTTGTCTCATGATCGTGGTTTACGTGCAGCATGAGCGCAGTTACGATACCTTTCATCCCGATTCGGAACGAATTTACCGGGTGGGATATGAGGTCAGCCTCGGCTCCGGTTCCAAGGTGATTGCCAGCAGTCCTTACCGGCTGGCCGGGGCCTTAGAGAACGATTTTCCACAACTTGCCAGAGTCATGCATTTCAGCCGGCTGTATACTGATCAGGTGACTTATGGCGACAAGGTCTTCCGTGAAACGAAAATCGCCTTTGCGGATTCCAATTTCTTTAAAGTTTTTGGCTTTTCGTTTATTGCCGGCGACCGTGAGACGGCATTGGATCATCCCAATCAGGTTGTTATAACCGACAAAATTGCCCAAAAATATTTTGGTGATAAAAACCCTCTCGGAAAAACCCTGAAAATAGGAGCGCCCTATAGCGACGAAGAGATGGAGCTAGCGGTTTCGGGAGTGATCGCAGAAATGCCCTCCAATACGCACTTCCACATCAATTTGTTGGTTTCGATGCCCACCGGCCAGTCCGTATTTTCTGATAATTTGCGTTATAACTGGGGCTGGGACTCTCATTATACGTATGTGGTTCTCCCGGAGAACTATGAGGCCGATCAGTTTCGAGCCGGACTTGTTGA
>JAABYK010000287.1 GCA_011775825.1 Candidatus Zhuqueibacterota bacterium
ATGGAACAGATATCCGAGGAAAATATCAGCACCATCATTCAAGATTTGGCCGATGCCAATGGACATGAAACCCGCGTTTCCTACACCGACGGCAATCGTTGGGCAGTCAATTACATCAAAGAGACATTCGAAAGTTTTGACGGATTGACTTCGGTGACCCTGGATACATTTTTTGCCTCGAATGCGACCTTTCCCTTCGACACCGAGCCACTATTTAACGTGGTTGCGACCCTTGAGGGAACAGTCGCCCCATCTCAAATCTACATTATTGGTGGCCACGTCGATGCCACGGCGAATTTAGACAATAATTTGAACTGGGAAAGCGATTGGCTAACCGCAAAGGCGCCCGGCGCGGATGACAATGCAACCGGCATCGCTGCCATCCTGGAAATTGCCAGGGTGCTGAGCGATCCGGCTAATGAATTTGATGCACCGGTGACCATTAAATTTGTCGCTTTTGGTGCCGAGGAAAGACACCCGGCTTATGATAACAGAAACCACTTGGGCAGTAGACACTTTGTTCAGCAAAGCTATTCACATGGGGATGACATTTTAGGGGCGTACATCCTGGATATGATAGGTCATAACAGCACGGGACATGATTATTTTAATATCGTTTCCGACACGAGGTCTAAGGAATTGGGCGAGAAGATGCTCGAAGTCAATTCCGTGTATCAAGTCGGATTATCGTCCAACCAACCGCCTTTTCCGGAAGCAACGTATTCTGACCACGACCAATTCTGGCTTTACAGATACAAAGCTATTCTGCTCATCGAAAATGCACCGCCCTGGCAAAACAATCCACCATGGTATGCGGCGAATCCGTTTTATCATCGACGAACTGATACGTTTGCGACCCTGAACGTGAGTCAAGTGACCAAACTTGCCAAATTAACCCTCAGCACCGTGGCCTCTCTTTCCGGAGTTGTGACTTCAGTGGAAACGCCACGGGAGGAGGTCCGCCCGCCACAAACCTTCACCCTGCTGCAGAACTATCCCAATCCGTTCAACGCCGGTACGCTGATCCGCTATCGATTGCATTCTAACGGAAATGTGAAATTAAGCATCTATAATCTTCAAGGACAGGAGGTGATTAATTTGGTCGACCAACTGCAGCCTGCAGGGGAATACTCCCTCGTGTGGAATGGTAAAGATGCGCAAGGCCAAAATCTATCCAGCGGAATGTATTTGTATTCGCTCAAAGTTGGCGACCGGCGTTCGGTGAAGAAGATGATCTTGAGCAAGTAGTTTTTTGAAGGAATTGATACCACGCCCCCATA
>JAABYK010000383.1:0-145 GCA_011775825.1 Candidatus Zhuqueibacterota bacterium
GATGGAATTGGGCGCTTGAAATAGCCCGCCTGGGACATGAGTTATGGGTGCTGACACGGGCCAATAATCAGCCGACGATTGAAGAGTACCTTAATGTAAAGCCGGTACCCAATATTCACTTTCTTTATTACGATTTGCCCGGCTG
>JAABYK010000383.1:250-618 GCA_011775825.1 Candidatus Zhuqueibacterota bacterium
CCGGCTGGATAAAACCCTGTAAGAAGCTTCCTGGCGGACTTTATCTCTTTTACCTTCTTTGGCAATGGGGCGCCTGCCGGATGGCGCGGCGAATGCATAAAAAAATAAATTTCGAGCTGTTGCATCATATAACTTTTGGCAGCGTTCGTCTTCCGACCTTTATCGGTTGCCTGGGAGTTCCCCTTATTCTTGGGCCTATTGGAGGGGGCGAACGGGCTCCTCTAAACTTGCGTTTTGGGTATGGAATTAGAGGATGGATTTCAGATACCGTGCGCGATATTTCAAATTACCTCATTCGCTGGGATCCCTTGATGCATATCACTTTCAGCGCCGCCAGCTGGATTTATGTAAAAACCCCCGAGTCTGAA
>JAABYK010000383.1:747-928 GCA_011775825.1 Candidatus Zhuqueibacterota bacterium
GGACAACATCCTTTTAAATTGATTTTTGCCGGCCGTCTGCTGTTTTGGAAAGGAATGCATCTTGGTCTGCGGGCGTTCGCTCGTTTGTTGGAGAAATGGCCCAACTCACAGCTGACGATTGTGGGAAGCGGTCCGGATAAAAAGCGTTTGCATTCACTGGCCGAGCATTTAAAGGTGAACG
>JAABYK010000383.1:1039-1268 GCA_011775825.1 Candidatus Zhuqueibacterota bacterium
GTCGAAGGGTTTGCCCGCAGTGGTTCTGGATTTGGGAGGGCCCGGTGTGGTGGTCAATGAAACTTGTGGTTTTAAAGTTAATACGGCGGGTTTGAGCCAACAGCGGGTTGTTCAAAAGCTGGCGGATCGACTGGGTCAATTAGCCGGGGATCCGGATTTGTATTTTAAAATGTCAAAAGGAGCCATAGAAAGAACGAAATTCTATAGCTGGCCGAATCAGGTGGACCTC
>JAABYK010000383.1:1369-1565 GCA_011775825.1 Candidatus Zhuqueibacterota bacterium
AATTCAAAACGGTCTTGTGGTCTTTCGGAAAGTACACGCGGAAGGGTTCTCAAGCGGAGTTGAGACTTCCCGGAATTTTTGGTTGTCTGCAAACGGTAACAATAAGAAAACCTCGTTTTGGAAGGAAGATTGATACCTTCTAAAAGCCGCTCAAATTTAAGATGAATACTCAAGCCCTCTATTTGGATAGCTCTTA
>JAABYK010000437.1 GCA_011775825.1 Candidatus Zhuqueibacterota bacterium
ACATGTACAGCCGGGTGTAATTAGAGATACCCTGAACCGGAAAGCTGAAAAATATGATTTGCTCTTTGGTCCCGATACCGCAACTACAAATCGCTGCATGATCGGTGGAATGATCGGCAACAATTCCTGCGGAATCTTTTCGATCAAGCATAAAACTACTCGAGAACACATTCTCGAGATTGATGCCGTATTAAGCGACGGATCCCGGGCTATATTTAGACCGCTTACCGAAGCCGAATTGGCTGCCAAATTAGAGCTTGATACACTTGAGGGACACATCTATCGGGAGATGACTGCACTCATCCGAGAACATCGTGATCAGATATTAGAGAACTATCCCCATCCGGAAATTATTCGTCGCAATACGGGCTATGCCCTTGATCGTCTCTGCGAAATGCAGCCCTTCAATTCGAACGGCAGAAAATTCAATATGGCTGAATTACTTTGTGGCAGTGAGGGAACGTTAGCGATGACCGCATCGGCAAAATTAAACCTCGTTTCTCGTGATCCCGAATCTATCATTTTAGCCCCTCATTTCTCAACGATTCGCAAAGCCCTTGAGGCCACCGTACAAATCGTAAAAGAAGATCCCGCGGCCGTTGAGCTGGTCGACGATATTATCCTCAATGCGACAAAAGGCAATATCGAACAACGGAAAAACCGCTTCTTTTTGGATGGTAATCCCAAAGCCATTCTAATTGTCCAGCTTGATGGGGATGACGCCGGCGNNNCGAAGCAACCCCTGTAATCACTGATGAGGATAAAATGAAACGGGTATGGAACCTGCGCAAAGCCGGTTTGGGACTACTGATGGGACTTGGTTCGGAAGGGCGCACCCCTACTTTTTGCGAAGATACTGCTGTACGCGTTCCCGATCTGCCTGACTATATCGATGACTTCCAAAAGATTCTGGACAAACACGAAACCGACTGCGTGTTTTATGCGCATGCCTCGGTTGGAGAGCTACATTTGCGTCCTGTAATCAACCTGCAAAAGCCGGAAGAAATAGAAAAAATGAAAACGATGGCCGGTGAAATCGCCGATCTGGTACGCAGTTACCGCGGCTCGCTATCCGGCGAACACGGTGATGGACGTACGCGCGCTCCATATATTGAAAAAGTACTGGGGTCTGAAATGATACCTATACTCAAAAAAGTAAAGCAGATCTGGGATCCCGATAACATTTTTAATCCCGGAAAAATTACCGATCCCAAACCGATGGAACAGGATCTTCGGTATTCCCCATCATACCAAAAACCCAAAGTGGATACCCATTTCAACTGGCGCAAGGAGGACAGTTTTGCAGATGCGGTAGAACTTTGTAATNNAACTTTGTAATGGAGCAGGCGTTTGCCGGAAACTGTCAGAAAGTGGCGGTACCATGTGCCCCAGCTATATGGCTACCAAAGAGGAAAAAGATTCAACTCGCGGACGGGCAAATCTTTTTCGTCAGCTATTTTCAGGGAAACAAAAAGAAGCTTTTCAGTCAGAAGAACTAAGGGATGCTCTGGACCTATGTCTGAGCTGCAAAGCTTGCAAAAGCGAATGTCCCGCCAATGTAGATATGGCAAAAATGAAAGCCGAATTCACACAGGGATGGCACGAAGAACATGGCATCTCGTGGAGCGAACGATTTTTCGGTGAGGCGGCCAAGCTGT
>JAABYK010000055.1 GCA_011775825.1 Candidatus Zhuqueibacterota bacterium
GCCAATAACCATGATGATAACTTACGCATAACTCAATCTCCTCTTAATGATTTAATGAACATTGACTGATTCAAAATGAACCTTCCGCTAAAAGATCGGACGCTCTTGTCCGAACACGTTGATTTGTCCGTTTACATGCTTGGTTTTGTCGACGATGTTGCCGTCCGCATCGACCACCGCGCTGTGACAATTTGTGCATACATTCAATTCAAATGGAATATGTCCGGTTGGCGGTAAATTGTGACACGACTCACAGTCAACACTTTCGGGATCGGTCCAGACGGGCGAAGCATTATTGCCGGTCATTTCATCGCCGGTGTAGAAGTTATCAAAGTCCGACTGTTCCTTGGCAAGCGCCCAGTTGCCGTGACAATAGGAATTCGCACAGGTTTCCGCATCCGAATTCCAAATGGGTTGAGCCCCATCTGCCAGTGCCAGGTTTTCAAACATGACTTCTGCCTGCGAATCCGCACCAATATGCCCGGGCGCATAAAACGAATCCGGCACCGCATGGCAGGTGTGACACTCAAACCCAGCAGCGAACTCATCACCTTCAAGATGTGCGGTATGAGCCCCCACACCATGTGCCGTCGGTACAACATTTCCCTCCAGGTCCTCAGGCGGTGCGCCAGTCAGATTATCCACGCCACCGTGACAGACGATGCAATCTTCGGGGGTTTTCGGATGGCAGGGCAAACATGAACTGTTGGCGATGCCTCCCGCATAATCGACCCCGTGACATTCCTGGCAGTTTCTCAAGTCCCAATCGATATCCTGAATGAAGAGACCGTGAAACTCCCCGGAGTTTACGTTTACCCAACCTACAGGATGAGCCGAGATCTCCGGTTTTAGATTCGACTCCACCGGTTCATTTAAGTCGCTGCAACCGCTATAAATCAACCAGCTCAGAATGAGTGCGACAGTGACAGGTATGCGCATTCCAGATCCTATGTAAAAAGATGAATTAGTGAACTCCGGCAATTCCGTGTTAGTCCTTTGCTCAGATTCCTTGTTTGCTTCCCTTCGAACGGTCTACATGACGAATAAAAAATGGCAAACGTTGCAGGTTCGAAGTAGATTTTAGGGACAATTTCGGACAGCTTAAACAGCAATTAAAATAACACTCTATATTAAAAAATCAAGAAGAAATTGCCCTGTATGCAAACCTTAATTTTAATGAATTGTCTTTCTTTTCAAATACCGTACCAGACTTGTTTCGCAAAGGTCAAAATCATTTTGAATCAAGTTATCTATATGAAACAATTACAGTTATTGTTTGTCGAATTGATGTCGGTTCTCTTTTTGCGATGTTCGCTCATTTTCTCATGTCTAAGAAATTCGCCGACACCTTTCTCATTATCGAGAAACGGAAACAGAGCAAGCGTTCAGGCCAGACAGTTCAATACCGCCTGTTTCACGGCTTCCAAATGGACGGGCTTCACGGCATAATAGATCACGCCTTCCTGCAAGATTTTGCCACCCAGCTCTTTTGAAGGGTCGTTCGAAATCACCACAAGCGGCACTTTCGGCCGCATTCTTCGTAAAATCTTCACCATCTTCAATCCATCAAAACTCAACATGTCCAGATCCACAATCAGTGCATCGTAATCTTTTTCCAACATTTGGAGCAAAACGTCTTCATCTTCCGTCACGGAGTCAACGGTCACCGTTGGTTTAGATAACATCCGCAACAAATGGATTCGACACTCGTTATCACGGCAAGCAATGAGAATATTTCCTTTCACCGTGTCTCTCCAGGTAATTATTCCCCCTTCTTCAATATTCGTACCAAAGACAATCACCTCCTTTCCGAATGAAACGGAAAAGGCCTTTAATATTTATTAATTAGGTATTTAGGTAAAACGAAATTGCATGCCGCCAAAATCAGCCGACAATAATTCAAGAAGGGAACTGAGACATGCATGCCCCACATTTACTGAGTCCGATTGCCGTTAAGTTGTTGTAGCTATCTCAGATATGGCGACAAAGGAAAACTTACGGTCGGGACAAGTTTGTCTCGGTTTTGTGGTGATGTGGCACGGTTGGGATTTACGGCTACGGCAAAAATAAAAAGGGCAGTCAAATTTATTGAACCGACAAAAAACAAGGTAAGGTTTAAAGTGGGCAGTCACGATCCCGAGCCAGTGCTGATGGTCGTAGATGCCCGAGATTTGCAATTTGTTAAACCGAACGCGGAAGAGCCGCAACCAAAAAAGAAGATCAAAAACGCACGCGAAGTCGCAGAGACGCAAAGAACACGCGAAGTTTTTTNNGAGCAAGGTTCTGCGAACCGTTGTTGTCCATAATCCCCTGTTTCTACTCCTCTTTACGATACCTTTGCGCCTTGGCGTCTTTGCGTGAAAGTTTTTTGCTTTTTGTGCAAAGTTCTCACTTTTTAGAGACTAATTCAGTGGATTTTCTTGGCAGCCATCCGCCGTACGCGGATGCGATTAGGTATCCCGGCTGCCAATTGCGTGGATATCGCTACCGGATAAACGGCACAACATGTGGGGATGGTCGTGGCGTTAGACAGCGGTCCCCGAAAGAAGCGGGTGACGAAAAAAGTTTTTTAACGTCGCTGAGTTTGAGGCGGTAGGCCGAAGCCTCGA
>JAABYK010000560.1:0-995 GCA_011775825.1 Candidatus Zhuqueibacterota bacterium
GATGCATCACAAGTCCCATTATACGGTGATCCTCAGAAATGTGAATGAAAGAATTGAAGCGGAACAAAAAATTCGTTCGCTTGCTGTGGAAACAGAATATTTGCGCGAGGAGATCAAAGAGCTGCAAAATTTTGAGGATATTATCGGGGAAAGTAAACCGCTGTTAAGAGTTTTAGATGACGTTCATCAAGTGGCGCCAACAGACACATCTGTGCTAGTATTGGGTGAAACCGGCACGGGCAAGGAAGTGATTGCCAGAGCCATTCACGCTGCCAGCAAGCGAAAAGACAGGCCGCTGATTAAAGTGAACTGCGCGGCGATTCCGGAAAACCTCATCGAGAGCGAATTGTTTGGTCATGAAAAAGGCGCCTTTACCGGCGCTACAACCAAACGGGATGGCAGATTTACACTTGCCGATGGCAGCACTATTTTTCTCGATGAAGTTGGTGAGTTGCCCCTTGAACTTCAGGCGAAGCTGTTACGAGTTCTACAGGAAGGGGAATTTGAGCCGGTTGGCAGTTCCCAAACCGAAAAGGTTGATGTTCGGGTGCTCGCTGCCACCAATCGCAAACTTGAACATGAAGTAGAAAAAGGAAATTTCAGAGACGATCTTTACTATCGCCTCAATGTTTTTCCAATCGAAGTGCCGCCGCTTCGGGAGCGAAGTGAGGATGTTATATTGCTGGCGAATGCTTTTATAGAAAAGATTGCCCAGCGGATTGGTCGCAAACTCAAATCATTATCGCCAGCTTGTATCCGCCGGTTGAAGGCCTATCATTGGCCGGGCAATGTGCGCGAATTGCAGAATGTGATCGAACGCGCTGTTATTACCGCTAAAGACGGCGAGTTAAATTTGGATAGAGCCCTACCCGAAACAAAAGATAGCACTATACTCCCGGAATCCATGATTTCAACGGAAGATACATCCCGCCAAATACGCACTGCTGATGAACTACTGGAGTTAGAGAAAAATAACATCCTGCTCGCGCTGGAAG
>JAABYK010000560.1:1050-1275 GCA_011775825.1 Candidatus Zhuqueibacterota bacterium
GAAATTGTTGGGCCTACCTCCTTCCACCGTAAACTCCCGCATGAAAGCTCTCCACATCAAGCGATCCCGGTAGTTCTATCTTGGTGGTTCTTATCCGTTGATTATCTTAGGGTGTAAATTGATTACAGGTCGGAACCTAAATCCATTTTATTGGTTTGCACTTTCATGTCTGATTTTCAAATACGATTTACAGCGGAATTATCTGATCGCTTGATTTTTGCGGGT
>JAABYK010000091.1:0-218 GCA_011775825.1 Candidatus Zhuqueibacterota bacterium
TGAAGTTGCAATAGAGCGTTTCCAGCCGTCTACTCTCGATTGGCTCAAGACAGCAAGGAACCTTGTGAAATATGCTGGTGCTGATGATTCTTACAGGGATGTTGAAAAGTACCTAAGGAAAATCAAGTTTAAATAGGAAGTTGACGGTGTGTCAACAGTGCATCAAGATAGGTTTTGTTGTCGCATTGAATAGTAAAGTCATTTTATGCCAAGGTTAT
>JAABYK010000091.1:321-735 GCA_011775825.1 Candidatus Zhuqueibacterota bacterium
GGCAGTTGCTTGATTGACCGTTCTTTTTGTTTTTCAAATCATTGTTCATCGGGAGGGTTTGTCATGCGTGTATGGCTTTGGTCAGTTCTATTACTTTCCTCTATCCTGCTTTCCAATTCAAATTCATATGCAGCGTTTGATTCTGCGCAATTCAATTCTGGCCAACAACCACTATCTATCACTCAAATCACTCCGACCGGAGTAGATGTTCCGCCATCACGACAGATTGTTATCCAATTCAATCGTCCAGTAGTGCCAGTTGGTCGTATGGAGCGCGACCCGAGTGAAATCCCTGTCAGTATAATGCCAAAACTCAATTGCGAATGGCGCTGGTTGAACACGTCTTCGCTTGCCTGCCAGCTTTCTGAACAGGACGGCATGCGGATTTCTACGCTCTATCAAATGACTATCAGA
>JAABYK010000091.1:743-952 GCA_011775825.1 Candidatus Zhuqueibacterota bacterium
CCCGGGATTGCAGCAGAGGATGGGTCGACTATTTCCGATACAGTTTCGCACAGCTTCATAACCGAGCGCCCGAAAGTCAAGTATACAAATTTTGTTACCTGGAACGGCCCGGGCACCCCTGTTGTTCGTCTCTTTTATAATCAGCCAGTCGATTTGGCTTCACTGAAATCTCACCTTGTGTTTACTAATCAATTTGGTTTTACACCTGT
>JAABYK010000091.1:1084-1273 GCA_011775825.1 Candidatus Zhuqueibacterota bacterium
GGCCCTTACAGTTTTGCCGGGGATTTCCCCTGAAGAAGTCGGTCAGCCTTCCATTGAAAATCGTGCGGTTGTTACTTTCAACACATTCCCTGAATTTGCTTTTCTCGGAGTAGAGTGTTGGGCAAATTCAAAAGATAAGTTGCTAATCAAGCCGACGGATAAGCCTAATGCACAGCAAATGTGTAATCC
>JAABYK010000169.1:0-281 GCA_011775825.1 Candidatus Zhuqueibacterota bacterium
TATGCCGGGCGCTGAATTTGCGCACCGAGGGGATGCGCTCGCCCGGCCGTAAAATCCCCTCCTCGATCAAGCTCATGATCTGATGAGCGACCTGCTCGTAAAGATAGTGGCTTGCGTTCTTTGGCTTGTTTATCATAAGGTATGCTCTATTTCATTCAGCCAATATTGTCGCAGAATTTTTTGAATAAAGATGGTTCTACAGTACAATTTAAACTAAATATAAACTGTTATGGTCACAATTACAAGTTATTGTATCTGTTTTTTTCTTTTATGAATGCCTA
>JAABYK010000169.1:319-1095 GCA_011775825.1 Candidatus Zhuqueibacterota bacterium
GTTTCGATTTGGCTATTGCTCACGGTGGTCACGTTGCCTGCGACCCTGGGTTTTGCACAGGGCCAGGCTGCGACAAGAGCACACAGGTTGGAACACCCTACCCAGGCCATCAACGCCTACGAGGAGAAAGAAGTTGAATTCGCTAATGGGGAAATCAAACTGGCGGGTGTTATCCTTCTACCGAAGCGAATCATCAAGGCACCGGGAATTGTGATCATCCACGGTTCGGGTAGCAATGACAGAACGAATGCCTGGGCTGCGGCTTTCGCTATGGGTTTGGCCGAACGCGGAATTGCCATGCTCCTCCCGGACAAGAGAGGATCGGGAAGATCTTCGGGCGACTGGAAGAGAGCGAGCTTTGAAGATTTGGCCGATGATGCTATCGCCGGTGTTGAGACCTTGCGCGGGTATTCCCAAGTAAAACCAGGTTCGGTAGGAGTACTGGGGCTGAGCCAGGGCGGCCACATCGCTCCGCTCGCCGCTACTCGCTCGTCTCATGTGGCGTTTGTGATTAATATCTCCGGCTCCACGGTACCCATCACGGAACAGATGATCGATGAGGTTGAAAAGTTAGCGGAGAGGGCCGGATTTACGGAGGAGCAAATCGACAGAGTCAACGTGCTTCATGGTCGTGCTATCGACTATGGATTGACTGAAGAGGGGTGGGAAGATTATCATGCAAATCTTGAAAGGGAGCTAAAGGATGATTTAGCCGGCCATGACATCATCGAGCCCTTTCCGAGTTCACGGGATCACTGGGTATGGCAGTGGGTACG
>JAABYK010000169.1:1175-1801 GCA_011775825.1 Candidatus Zhuqueibacterota bacterium
CACGCACTGCGCGAACCAGATACTCATAAAGTAAGGGATGACCTCCTCGATCTGATCGTGAATTGGTTAGGCCATTCCGGTGAAATGATTTTGGAGTAAAGCATGCGACTACCGCCCTTTAAAATAGAGGAATTCTTTGAAAGGCACGAATTCAAAGCATCCTACTTGCTGTGCTGCTCGGACTGCGAATCTTTTTCAGTTGAGGAACTTTTGCATTTCGAGCCCGAGGTCTGGCAGAGTTTTGGCAAACACTGGCTCGGTTACACTGAGACCCACGGCAGCCCGGAATTGCGCAATGAAATCGTCGGCTTGTACAGGCAGATTTCAGCAGAAAACGTGTTGGTGCATTCCGGCGGCGAGGAAGGGATATTTGTCTTCATGAACGCCGTCCTTACAAAAGGCGATCACGTCATCATTCATTACCCCTGCTACCAGTCTTTGCGCGAAGTCCCGCGGGCAATCGGCTGCGAAGTGACGAAGTGGGTAACAAGGGAAGAAGATGGCTGGGAACTAGATATCGATTTCCTCGAGCAAAACATTCGGGAAAACACCAGGGCCATCATCATCAACTGCCCTCATAATCCAACGGGATATTTAATGTCGCATGAAAAATTCTCGCAAGTCAT
>JAABYK010000391.1 GCA_011775825.1 Candidatus Zhuqueibacterota bacterium
ATATCTTTGTTGTACAACTGCAATTTTGCGGATAAAGTCGAGCTAAAGTCGTGCTGAATGCTCAGGATTTGATGGGTTGATTTCTCCGCCGAAATTATACCCAGGTTCTCGCTTAAATCCACCGGGATGTTGCGTGTGTAAACGGCGGCCGGATCGGGATACTGGTAGAACAGTCCCCAGGAGCCTTCGATGGACGTGCGGTCGTTGAATTGATACCAAATGCTAAACCTCGGACTCAATTCGCCTTCATCAATTAAGCTCGAATGGTCGTAGCGAGCGCCAATTCTGAGATGCAATTTTTCCGTGGCCTTGGTCGAGCTTTCTAAATAGGTGGCATAGTAATTATAGGTGTCATCGAATTTGATATCCCGGGGCGATTCCACCCGAGCGTACAAAAAACTCAAATCGGCTGCTTCAAAGTTGACGTCCGAGGGGATGCGGGTTGTGGTAAACCCCCAATTCAGCCAGCTTTCGTCGCCGGTTTTGTATCGAATGTTCGTCTTGAAAGCATAATTGACGACCCGCGAATCCAGCGCTTCATAGTCTTCCTCTTGATCCAACGTATCGATGGTGAAAGCGCGATATTTGATGTCGTCACTGTAATAGGAGAAAACGGTATTGAACTGCCATTTCTCGCCATGATATTTTCTCCAGGCCAAGCTGCCGATGTACGAAGTGGCGTCTTCGGTTAAATTCAGCTCATCGGAAAATTCATTCAATAGTTCGGTGCCCTCGCGATTGCGAGTGAAACTGAGGATGAGTCGGTTACTTTTGCTCAGATCAAAGGTCAGTTTGTTGTTGATTTCAAAGTAGAAAGGAAAGGCGGAATTTGATTCGGAAATGCCGTTGGCAATGAAGTCGTAATAGGTCCGGCGCACAGACACCAGGAACGACCCTATTCCGTAGGGAAGGGGCCCATCTATCACGCCGTTGACGTCGGTGAAATTGAATGTGCCTTGTGCACGAATTCGGTTACGATTTCCCAACCGGGATTCCACTTCAAGAATCGATGATAGTGAATTGCCATATTCCGCAGAAAAGCCGCCGAGATGCAAATACATGTCCCAAGTCGTATTCGGGTTGATGGAGCTCAAACCGCCGCCAAACGCGAGTCGGAAGCGGTAAG
>JAABYK010000187.1 GCA_011775825.1 Candidatus Zhuqueibacterota bacterium
ATGTCGAATCATAAATCTCAGCAAAGGAATTTTCTCGTCGAAATGCTTGAAGGCCTTATTGTATTTTGGGGTTAAATCCCGTTCTATTTCGGGAAATTTTTCCAGGATGTCATCGACAATTCTTGAGTTGATGCTTTCCATAAATGCTTTTTCAGTGCTGTCCGCTTGCGTGTACGGCAGTTCATTTAATTCGGGCTCAAGCTCCACATGTCGCCAGTCGGTCCACAACAAGCTCGAGGAACACTCGTCCAGACGAATGCTGATGAACTGTTCGCCATAACGTGTGATATAGATACTCCTGCGGCGCTGTTCATTAACGAGAACCTCTCTCAAGGAGTAAGGGTTGATTCCGAGATCAGACATTACCTGTTTAAACCTCGGTCGCTCGGAAGGTGTGATGATGCCCAGCACCGGATGGATGTCGTCTTGGGTATTAATGTTCGTGGGATGCTCAACGGTATATTTGAGTTCACCCCGATTAAGGGCACTCTCATCAACATCACTAAGCTTAATTTGCACAAGCTCCCGTCCGCTCTTTCTGTGATCGGGATTGGTTAAATTAACTCGCTTGCGATAACGAATACCGCTCTGATGTCTCAACATAAGAAGGTCCGGGGTATCGAAATAGACATCCATGAACAATTCATCGTACCAATACGAGTTCAACCCCGAATCCAAATTCTTGATAAATTGCTTGTCCTTGATCAGACGTCCGAGCAAGTAATTCCAGACAGCTTCGGTTTTCTCAGGAGGAATCACCAGTTTGTCTTCGTTCTCAATACGTAGCTCCGAAGACAGATCATCGAGCGCCATGGTTTTGTCAGGTCGGTTGCTGGTAGCGGAACTGTTCAAAATCCAAATGGCTACTACGATGATGCTAACAGAAAAAACAAACAGAAAGACACTAGACTTCTTCGACATGAATCCTCCTGACACAAATTACCGCGTTGCTCCTTCGCAAGTTTAGATTATACATATTCTTCTCTTGCCACCGATGAAAAACGAGCTTGACTGCGGATTCCATGGCAAAATTTACTGATGGCTTCATTTTGCAAATTGTATTTGGAGATCAATGTGTGCAACCAGAACGGCATGGTTCCATCCACTTTGATCTCAAAGATGGAATGTCCATATTTTAACAAACTGCGCCCGCCTTTGAAGGGCCCCAGCAAATCCAGATTTCTCGACGCCTTCAGATGATCATCGAAGTTGACACGCACCCGGTTCATCTCGGTTTTTTCATACGCCTCGCGCCGATACTGAACCATGATTGTCGGTTCCATATTTAATTGCCGTTGCAACCGGAAGAACTCTTTGGAGACGTTGTTGTCCATAAGAATTCGTTCCGGTGGTATGCCGCGTCCGAGCAAAGCCGGCTCAACTTCGTCGTACTCATCAATGGGGATATCCACAGTGATTTTGTGAATAAAACTGATGTAACGTGACTTCACCTCGAGCCGCACAAAAGGGGCTTCCCGCGGATTTTCGCCATAGGCACGCACTCGCAGTTTGTGTCGAATGGCAGCTCCGGCCATTTTGTCGTGATAGGC
>JAABYK010000215.1 GCA_011775825.1 Candidatus Zhuqueibacterota bacterium
AGTATTTGCGTTCGTTGGTATCAAAAAAACAATCGAGCCGCGGGATGCCCTGGGGATTGGGTTGGCACCAGTTGATGATGCTGCGTTCGGTGCGCGGAACCCCGGCATTTTCAAACCTTTTTGCCACTTCCCGGACGGACAGAACATGCTCGGAGGTCTTTTCGGAAACATACGGAAGCGTTCCGAAGCTTTCCGAAGTGCGTTTTTGTTGTTTCCGAACCTTTCGGAAGGATTCGGAAGCGCGTTTCTTGGCCATGTGTATAACTTACCACCTGGGCCAAAAATGTCAAAACCGCGACCCGTTTTGAAACCTGGTCATGGCCTGAAACGCGCGAGAATGCGCTGTGAGAGGTTTTTGGGAGCCCGAGGTAAAAAGATACCATCGGGGAAAATTCCGGTGCAAATAGAGCGATTATTCGGTTGGTGATTTCCGGCTGTGGAGCAGCTTTTCAGGGTGTGGTATAATAAAAAAGCCAGGCGGACGACCTGGCTGATGGATATTTGGCTCGCATGCGAGCTCTGTTTTTCGTTATGTTGACTGTAGCACGGCAAAAAAGCGCAGTCAAATTACGGGTTGTGCATAATCGACCCATGCATCTATGTCACAAGAACACGGCTTTACTCACCTCAAAGATGTGCTGGCGCAGCGCACAATCATATTCGAAGGCGCCGACCCGGTGTCAGCCGGCGGCTTTACCCAGGTGCCGAATTGTGTCCTGGAAAATGGCAAGCTCTCCGCCGGTGCCAAGCTAACGTACGCCATGCTGTTGAAATACGCCTGGCAGAATGATTATTGTTTTCCGGGACAGGCACGGCTGGCCAAAGATATGGGGGCGGGCAAACGCAGTGTGGTCAGGTTTATGGCGGAATTGCAGAAGCACGGTTTTGTGACCATTAAGCGACGCGGTCAGGGCAAGACCAATGTCTATGTGGTGCATTTCCAGGCCAAAAAATCTGTGGATAAAAAAAGACGTGACCACGCCTGAAGTGCCAAATTGGCATCTCTTGAAGTGCCAATTTGAGATTTCTAAAAGTGCCGGTTTGGCACGCTAATAATATATAGAGAATAATATGCATGGAATTATATTCAGTTTGGGGGATTTGAAAAAAATTATTGGGGAAAACCAATCATTCATCTCTCAACCCGGAAGACCGGAAGAAATTGAAGCATTCGTCCAGGTACCGCGTCACCATACGAGGCCTCTGCTGGCAGGTACGGTAGCTTCGGCAGGCCTGACCTGTTTTTTGTGGCTATTCAGCCTCGTCTTGGTCTTCCTTACGCATTTTCCGCGCCAAGGTCTTTATGGCCCGGTCTTGCACTAATTGCTCAATCGAACGAACCTTCTCAGGAACTGCCCTGCCAAATCTCTTCAGATTAAGATAAAGGTCCGGCGGTGAGTAGACTTCACTCCGATTGGCTTGATGGCCGGGTTTCTCCCAATCGAGGGTGGTGGTCTTACCGGATTTGTTTTCCCAAACTTACCTGTTCGTTTGGCGATTTGAGTCCATTCGCCTGAATCCTTCCTTCAAAATTTCTCTTGCTCTTTTCTCTCCAACTTCGTTAACCATCCTTTTCTAATCTACTATGTCATCCATGCTCGATATAAAACCGTCCACAAATAGCTCAAGTTCTTCCTCTGTGTAGGGTGTTTTTCTATCACTTCTCGGATCTAGCCAAGCAGGCTCTTTGGACGGAGGTTGTTTTGTTCCTCTTCAATTGTCTTCTCCCACTTTTTGATTGACTGACCTTTTCACGGAAAATGTTCTCTCTTATGGGTAGTTAATTCACCCTTGTGATTGTAGACACTTACTCTGAGAAAATCTTTATACCTCTATGACGATAACAAGCAAAGGACAAGATGGCACCCAACTTACTATAATAACTAATTTAAAATTCCTTTCCGAAGACCACAAAAGCCCAAAAATCCGAGACCTTTGTCAGCTGAAGCAATTGTTGCTGCGAACTCTTAAGTCGTTGTAGAATCCTAT
>JAABYK010000153.1 GCA_011775825.1 Candidatus Zhuqueibacterota bacterium
CGAGGCGCTTCCGGTGGATGCTAAGACCCTAAGCGAAGGCGCACGGCTGCACCTCGATGGTGGACTTTGGGATTTTGCCGGAGCGGTTCCGGCTGCAAGCCAGGAGATGTACAGCGCCATTGCACCAACCTTATATGATTCCACCAAAACGAGTGGCATGCACTGGTCGGTATTTAAGGTAGTCGGTCACACGGGCAATCCCGCAATCTTTGCAACTTCGGCTCCAGACAGCGGTTACTCACTGGATAATCTGGTTCCTGCTGCCCCGACCAATCTCGCCGGCGAGGAAACCGAATCCGGGGTAGTTCTTTCGTGGGACGATCCGGTTGATGAGGATTTCGACTACTTTGCGGTCTATCGTAGCACCATCCAGGGATTCAACCCTGGGTCGACGGATCCTATCGCACGGGTCACGAAGCCCTCATACACGGATCAGGAAGTCGAAATTGGAACTACCTATTACTACCGGTTATCAGCGTTTGACTTTTCGGGCAACGAAGGGCCATTTTCGACTGAGTTTTCATTACTCGTCGTATCCGTGGACGATCATGTGGCCGCCGCAATCCCCGAAGACTATGTGCTGGAACAGAATTATCCGAATCCATTCAACCCATCCACCACCATTACCTTCGGCTTGAAAGAGTCAGGGCACGTTACTTTGACGGTCTTCAATGCTCTCGGCGAAGAAGTGATGGAGGTCATCAACAACCAGATGGAAGCTGGCCATCACCGGGTGGTTTTGGGAGCGGAGAAATTGGCTACGGGCATGTACTTCTACAACCTCCGGGTCAATGGCTTCACTGCGGTGAAGAAAATGATTGTCATGAAATAGACAAAGGTAGGTAATTATCTGTTGGGGGCCGTCCTAATTTAGCGGTCCCCAACTCACTGCCACGAGCAACTTTCAAAAAATCATGTCGAGATGAAGAAAGATAATTTCAGCAGCCTTAAACTTATTCTGGTTATGATTTTAGCCATTAAGACCAAAATAGCCGTGCTTCGATTCCGAATATCGAAGTATGCCGCAATTGTCATGATGTAGCGATAACGGAGGGTGGAAGCGGAGCTAGTTTTACTTGACTTTATCACGGAACGGAAAAGAAGAGATTCCGTGGGGACCAATCTACTGATTTCTCCTATTCACTCCATGTAAAGCTTGGCGAATTAGAGTCGTCTTGCTACGGTAGAATATGTAAAGACTCCTGGAAGAATAAGGTAAAGGTAAAAGTAAAAGCAAAAATGAACTATAAAGTAAAGGTACCGGACCTACTGTGGTATAGAACAAATATTCTATGCATGGAGGCTTGCCCGGTTCATACTGATTCTGGAAGATACGTTCAACTCATTGGACAAGGAAAAGATGAAGAAGCCTATTTGGTGGCGCGTTCTTCGAATCCCTTTGCCTCTGTCTGCGGCCGCATTTGTGCCGCCCCTTGTGAAGATGCTTGTCGCAGAGGGAAAATTGACCAGCCAATAACTATCAGGTCTTTGAAAAGATTCGTCACTGAAAAATATGGTGTTGAATCTGATTTAGCTCATACACAAGAATTGCTTACTGAAGGAAAGAAAAGTCCCCAAGGATCGTGGTGGCCTCTCCATGTACCTTCTGTCCTCAAAAAAGGAAGTGCTAAGAAGGGAAAGAAGGTTGCGGTCATAGGAGGCGGACCATCGGGCCTAGCCTGCGCTCATGATCTTGCTTTGCGGGGATTTCAGGTCACTATTTTTGAAGCCTCTAATACATTGGGCGGCATGCCCAAAACCGCCATTCCCGAGTACAGGCTTCCCAAAGATGTTTTGAGAAAAGAGGCCGAATTTGTGCTTTCTTTAGGTGTTGAAATCAAATTCAATTCACCTCTTACCGAGAATTTCGGCTTAGCTGAATTGCAGAATTTGGGATTTGAAGCGGTGTTTATTTCGGTCGGCGCTCAGCAGAGTCGAAGAATTGCTATTGAGGGGACGGAATTAGACGGCGTTCTTAATGCCATTGATTACCTTTTGAATGTTAACCAGGGCT
>JAABYK010000573.1 GCA_011775825.1 Candidatus Zhuqueibacterota bacterium
GAGTTGTGAGAGACCAATACAAATCCGATAGCATCTGGCACCTCCAAAAAATGCCACGCGTCAACCCTTTTAAAGCTCTCCCCTCTCTCAGATGCAGTCTTTTCAAAGCTAAGAAGGCCAGTTTTGTTTTTGACAATTTCGTGCCAAAAAATACTCCCCTATTTAAGGAAGACGTATTCTTCCGAATTTTCGCAACTGTGCGAATAAACGAGGGTTTATTCTCAAAAGTAAGAAATAGCATTCCCGCAACGCCAGGTTTGGATTCAGAAATCTCATCTGAAAGCGATTAAGCGGCAAGTCGGACCATTTTCGACTCCGTAATAGCAGTTTGGGGATATCCGGGGTAAGCATTGCAAATCGGAAACCGTAGGTAAGAGACTTTCTCTTAGAAGGCAACATCTTTTTCGAAGGGAGAGATGCCGCATCAGAAACAGATTCCATTTTACAAATTTCAATCTTAAGAAAACGCTGCAATTATCAAGAGAAAAGTTTAATTTTTTGCGACTTTTCAGAGCATCCGAATGCATTTCCATATCGTAGAACGAATTTCCGCCCCAATACCCCCCATACTTTTTTTGCATTTTTTCATTCTTTTTTCGATTGTGAAAAAGGAACGTTTAAGCAGCGCACAACCGAGAGATTGGTATCCCGCCTGCCGCAAATTCGAGAAAACAAAAAGGGATCGGCACATTCATGCCGATCCCTTGATTGGAAGGTTAGAACTGGAGAATAGTCTGTTTCAGCACAGCACGAAATCTGCGACGCACTTTGAAAGTGCGTCGCAGATGATACTATCTGATGAAAACCATCTTCTTAACCTTAACAAACGTGCCTGCGCGTAAACGGTAGATGTACAAACCGGTGGTCACCGGATTGCCAAACTCATTCGTTCCGTCCCACTCAACTGTATATCGGCCTGCGGTTTGCACATCATCCACCAAAGTGCGAACCCTTTGACCCAACGTGTTGAATATCTCCAGCGTCACATTCTGGTTGTTGTGAAACACCGGAATCGCATAATTAATCACTGTCGATGGGTTGAATGGGTTCGGATAGTTCTGGTTGAGGGCGTACTCCGTTGGCAAATTCGGACCGTTGTCGGCAACGCTGGTCACGACCGCAGAAGCTTCGTTAGAGGGCGGACCCTCACCAAAATCAAAAACAGCGGTTACCTGGTAGAAGAATTGATTTGCTGGCAACTCCGTGTCGGTGAATGAGGTTGTCGTTGCATCCACATTTGCAATTACTTCTCCAGTCGTGACGGCAACAGGCATCTCTGAACGATAGACATTATACGATTCCAGCGTCGGACCACCACCAGGAAGATCCGCATCAATGGTGAGCGTGTACGGAGATTGGTTTGGGCCGGCTGGATCTTGGTCGAAAATAGATACGGCAATGAAATACCTATCCGAACTTAACACTGGCAGATTTATGATTTCGTTACTTGTACCGGAATTGGTGGATGACCCAACCAGACTCGTAATCTCCTCATTAATTAGATGCAGGTCCAGATCAGAGGACAGGTCCGTCAAAGTCATTCGCAGCCCACTCGATTGTAGATCGATGACATACAGGTCTTCTAAATCATCGATAGGATTCCCACTCTGGTCTGCAAGTTCGAGCCGCCCTTCATCGTCTACCTCTGCATTTCCAGAAACAAGCACAGGCGACGGACCCAGCAATTCCTGCGCTTGTTGGGGCGCATTATTGGGTTCGATTTCCAGCGTGATCGGAGGTGTCCAACTTAATTCTACTCTATCCTTAAATCCGGTTGCGGTCAGCTCAGTTGGCGGCGCCAGGTTTGGTTCGGCTTTGATGATCGCCAGTCCATAAAAGAAATCGGCACCGAAACGCTCTTCCAGATCTGCAACCGCGAGAAAAAACGTTCCGGTCGATGGCAGCCGAGTTTGCAGGGTTGGTCCTTCCTCTACGGCTACCACCGTGGATCCGTCTGTATCAAACAGGGTCA
>JAABYK010000094.1 GCA_011775825.1 Candidatus Zhuqueibacterota bacterium
TAGAAAAAGAAATTAAGGTAGTCAGAGAAATGAGTGATGCAAATGTAAAAATGCTGGCTGCACAACAAAAGGTGTCGGAAAACTTTGTTGCTACAATTGGGGCTGCTAAAGAGGTTGCCGAGGTTGCTGAAAATGCAGCGCGAGAAAAAGCAGCACTGACAGCATCAATCTCTTCAAACTCTATTTGGACGATGAGTATAGTAGTTGCAATAGCATTTGTAGCTGCGATTGTATTGGGACTTTTTATGGGTAACTCGATCACATCGATATTGAAAGATATGATTAAACGCCTAAGAAGTGGGGCGGGTCAGGTGGATGCTTCGGCCGATCAGTTGTCACAGTCCAGCCAAGAGCTGGCAGAAAGTGCTAGTGAGCAGGCGGCAAGTCTCGAGGAGACGACTTCGTCGCTCGAAGAGATTTCCTCTCAGCTGAAACAGACCGACCAAAATTCAGCTGAAGCTGAAACCGCTATGAGCGAAGCCAAGCCAATGGTTGAAGAAGGGGTCGAGGCAATGAATCGAATGAAGGATGCTATGGAAGATATTAAAGAATCCTCCGACCAGACCTCTAAAATAATTGAGACCATTGACAATATTGCTTTCCAGACAAATTTGTTAGCCTTGAATGCCGCCGTTGAAGCGGCCCGGGCCGGCGAAGCCGGAAAGGGATTTGCCGTTGTGGCCGAGGAAGTACGGAATCTGGCTCAACGCAGTGCCGAAGCGGCTCAGAATACCTCGGAACTTATTGAACAGTCCCAGGAAAGTTCGAAACGCGGTNNCGAGGAGGTTTCTGAAAACCTTGAAAAGATCGAGCAAAGCGTCAATAACGTAAGCACGTTGGTAGTCGAGATTTCAGCTGCATCTCAGGAGCAGTCAAGTGGCGTGCAGCAGATTAATTCTGCCATGTCTGAGATGGACGAGGCCGTACAGGGCAATGCTTCCTCATCCGAGGAGTCGGCCAGCTCGGCAGAAGAACTTTCTTCACAGGCAAAAGAACTAAACCATGTTGTGGCTGAGCTTACTGAATTAGTCGGGGGCATTGATAGAACCCACGGTGAGCGCCAAATGAATAGTTGGAAAGCAGAGTCAAATGGTCATTCAAATGGAATGAGGTCAAATGGCAATAATGGCTCGCAGAAGATAAATAAGAAAAGCGATAATGAGCATTCTCATAACTCGGACTTTTATAATGGATCACAATCCTCCAGCAAAGATGATGGGCGTGAGCTGATCCCATTTGACGAGGATGAGGACGACTTCAGCGGGTTTTAAGTGCAGGATGGCTGGTGTTGA
>JAABYK010000468.1:0-307 GCA_011775825.1 Candidatus Zhuqueibacterota bacterium
ATGACTCACCGGCGTCATCGCTGCGCATCACGTCCCAGTGTTTTTGCATGAACAACACCTTGGGCTGAGAGGGATGCATTGCAATGCGATGAACGCAGTGGCCAATCTCCGCAGTGGGATCCGGTATGTAGTCGGAGCGCAGACCGTTGTTAATGGGTTTCCAGGTATTGCCCCCATCGTCACTGCGAAAGGTACCTGCGGCGGAGATAGCGGTATAGATTCGCTTCTGGTCATTTGGATCCAGGAGAACACTGTGCAAACACAAACCACCGGCGCCCGGCGCCCATTGAGAGCCGGTGCCGTGACC
>JAABYK010000468.1:340-627 GCA_011775825.1 Candidatus Zhuqueibacterota bacterium
GGCGGCGTCTTCTACTCCGGCATAAACCGTGTCCGCATCAGTTAGCGAGGGCTCCAGATGCCAGACGCGTTTGAATTCCCACGGGTGCGGCGTGCCGTCATACCATTGGTGGGTTAGAAGGGGTTTGCCGGTTTCTGGTGACGTATCATAGACAAATTTGTTGCTCTCACCTTTAGGCATTCCCTCTGCAGTCGTGGTTGACTCTCCAGGCGGTGTACCCGGCTGTTGCCAGGTCTTGCCACCATCGTTAGAGCGCTGGATAATCTGTCCGAACCAGTCCATGGACT
>JAABYK010000468.1:725-939 GCA_011775825.1 Candidatus Zhuqueibacterota bacterium
GACATCCCACTTTTGACGCTTGCCATCCGAGGTAAGGATGAATGCTCCTTTGCGCGTACCTACCAAAACTCGTACACTGCTCATACCTCACTCCTTTCTGTATTGTATGCCGGTCTTCGGGTGATGATTCCCGACATCAGTGTATGGACTGTGATCATATCTTGATCTCCTTCGAGTTTAAATTGAACACTCTTGTTGATGCTTCCGGTTTAGG
>JAABYK010000468.1:963-4382 GCA_011775825.1 Candidatus Zhuqueibacterota bacterium
CCGGTTTAGGGGGTGGGAAATAAATAATGTACCAAAAATTTGGATCAACTTTCCTCTGTATTTATCAACACGCGCAAAACGTTGGTATCTTTCATTTTCCTACCCCCTGAATAAGCATAGGTGAAAATAGTGAACATATATACACTTATACATGTTAAGAACTCAAATTGGATTTGTCAAGAAAAAAAATGAGATTTTCGCAAAACAAGTAGGAGTGCATCGCCTTTATGCGATGCACTGCGGTGCATAAAGGCACCGCACTCCGGTTCATTATCAACTTGTTAAGACTTTCCCATTTCGTCGCACAGCTCCAACTTCTAATTTTTATTCAAAATCCTTGTAACGTTTTTCTCATGACAGCCGTAAATTCCATCGGTTTAAATCTGAATTNNTAATGAAAAAAAGATCAAAAAAATGGGTGGTGTGGACCGTGGTACTTCTGGTAGTGATTCTGGCGGGGTTTGTTTCCTTATCGGGCAATTCGACGGAAGACGAAAATAACCGTAAGACGGTAAAGGTGAACCGACAGGATATTGTCGATAAGGCCTTGGCCGTTGGTTCCATTGAGCCGGTGAACGAAATCGAAGTGAAGGCCAAAGTCTCCGGTGTGGTGGGCAAATTATTTGCAGACGTTGGCGATTTTGTCAAAGCCGGTGAGCCATTACTGGAGGTGAAACCCGATCCAACCCCTTTAGAGTTAGCCCAGGCCAAACGAGATGTGGAAATGGCAACCATCGAATTGGAAACATTGGCCAAAGAACTGAAACGAAATAAGCAACTCAAAACCAAGGGGTTGATATCGGATCACAAGTTTGAGGCCTTAACCCAACAATATGATGAAGCAAAATTACGCCATCAGATTTCAAAGGAACGGCTTGATCTCATCGAAAAAGGAAAAGTAAAGATTGCCAATACCAATATTGAGACCGTTGTTAAGGCGCCCATGACCGGCTTCATCTTGGAAAAAAATGTGAATTTGGGTGATCCGGTGGTCCCGCTGACCTCCTATCAGCCGGGAACGCCGTTGATGCGAATGGCGGATATGGACGACCTCATCTTTAAAGGCACCGTTGACGAAATCGATGTGGGGAAAATTAAAGAGGGAATGACCTGTGAACTTCAGGTGGGTGCGCTACCCGGGGAAACCATCACCGGACATGTGACACTCATTTCATTGAAAGCCAAAAAAGAAGATAATACCACCGTTTTCCCGGTAGAGATTAAAATTGATGAGACCAACGATGCAGTGCTTCGGGCCGGGTATTCGGCAAATGCCCACATCATTATTGCCAAACGGGATAGTGTACTGGCCATCCCGGAACGGGTCGTTACCTTTCGCAATGATTCAGCTTTTGTGAAAATTCCGGTCGGCGAAAACGGTTCTGAGGAGCGCTACATTAAAACCGGTTTGAGCGATGCCATTCTGATCGAAGTGGTTGAGGGGCTCAAAGAAGGCGAAGAAGTGTTGGAAAAGGAAGTTAAAGAAATCACCTAAAGTGCTAGGTGTTATAGTGTTTTAGCCTGTAAGTAACTCGAACACGATAACACCAAAACACAAAAACAGTAATAGAAATGATAGGTAACTCCGGACAATGAAATCACTCTTATTGTCAATTTTAATCGGAAAATGAAATGCACAAACTGTTTGATGATTTAAGAGAAATTTTCCTCTACCTTCGCGAATACAAGGCCAGAACTGCCATGACCATGTTTGGCATCATCTGGGGAACCATGACAGTGATTTTGCTCCTCGCGTTTGGGGTAGGCGTTCAGAAACAGATGAGCAAGAATATGCATGGTATGGGTGAAGGCATTGCGATTGTGTGGCCGGGCCGAACCAGCATTCCCTATGAGGGGTATGGACGGGATCGAAGAATCAGGCTGACTGAAGATGATATTGAATATATCCGAAGCGAAGTGCGCAATATCCAGAGAATAAGCCCGGAATTTATGAAGTGGGGCTCTGTGGTGAGATTGGGAGATAAGATCAATCGACCCAACGTTACCGGGATCATTCCCGAATACGGCCCCATGCGCAACATCTGGCCGGAACCGGGAGGGCGCTGGTTAAACGATCCTGATATTGAGCAACGACGCAGAGTGGTATTCCTGGGAAACAGGCTGCGCGATTTGCTGTTTGGGGAAAATGCTGACGCTATCGGAAAATATGTCTATATCGATGAAACGCCCTTTTTGGTTGTCGGCGTGTTGAAGGAAAAAACTCAGCCTTCCTCCTATAGCCAACGAGATCGGGATCGCGCCTTCATCCCCATGACCACCCATAAATCCATTTTCGGTCACCGCTATGTCAGCAATTTTGTGTATCAAATCAGTGATCCGCGCCTGTCCGAATCGGTTAACGATCAACTTTATGCCGCATTGGCGAAAAAATTCAAATTTGATCCCAAGGATACCGAAACGCTGGGCATTTGGGATACCACCGAAATGGATAAGTTCATTTTTTACTTTACCTTAGGATTTAACATTTTTATGGGAATTATTGGCGTCATTACGCTCATCGTCGGAGGAATTGGTTTAGCCAACATCATGTATGTGGTGGTACAGGAACGCATTCGGGAAATTGGGATTCGCCGCTCGGTTGGCGCCAAAAGACGGCATATTTTGGGGCAATTCCTACTGGAAGCGTTTATGGTGATTGGCCTGGGTGCGCTGATCGGTTTTTTTCTGGCGGTGGGACTGATTCAATTAGTAGCTGCGCTGCCCATTGAAGGATTTAAAGAAGCAGTTGGCACGCCGGAACTCAATTTAATGGTGGCGTTAGTAACAGTCATCATATTAGGAACCATCGGTTTTTTGGCCGGATTTTTCCCGGCTCGACGCGCCTCCAGGCTGGAAGTGGTTGATTGTTTACGATACTAAAAACTCTCTTTTGAAGAGGACCAAATGAACTTTCTGATGCTTTTACGCGAATTTATGCAGGATATTAAATCCCAGAAGACGCGTGCATTTCTCACCACCATTGCCATTTCATGGGGAATCATCGCCGTAACCTTGTTGATGGCATTTGGGGAAGGATTGTCCTTCCGCATGCGAGAGGGCTTGCTAAATGCCGGTGATCGAATCATACGGGTGTATGGGGGCCAGACCACCAAGAAGTGGCAGGGCTTGCCGGTTGGCAGACGCATTTTACTAAAAGAAGAAGATTGCCGGGTTATTGAAAAAAACATTCCCCAGGTAGCTGTGGCGGTGCCCGGCTTTGGCAGACATGCACGATTGAAGGTCGGGGATAAAATATCTTCCACCCACATGGAAGGCGTATATCCCGAATTTGAATTTTTAAGACGAACTTACCATACAGCAGGTGGTCGATTTTTAAATGGCAAAGATTTGCAGGAGCGCAGAAGGGTGGTATTCCTCGGCGGGGAGATTGCCAAAGAACTTTTTGGACATCCGAATCC
>JAABYK010000244.1:0-1203 GCA_011775825.1 Candidatus Zhuqueibacterota bacterium
AAACTGGTCTGCTTTAGCAACCACGGAAGGAGCGGAGAACAGAGTTTTTTCGATCTGCTTACAGGGAATGCACCAATCCGCATAAAAATCGATCAATACAGGTTTACCCTCTGCTCTTGCTTGAGCTATCAGTTCCTCGCTGTACCTTTGCCATTTGATGTGTTCGCTATTGGCCTCATTCCATGCAGACACCGATGTCCAAATTCCGAACAAAATCAAAACTGTCCCAATAGCCACCTTCAGGCCTTTGAACCAGGCAAAACTGGCTCTGGAGTTGTCGATGAAGCCCACCAGCAATCCGCCTATCACAGCGACTGCCGTCAACAAGGCCACGTAAACCACGTGAGGAATGAGGGTGCTGACAAAATAAGCAGCGACGCCGACCATCACCACGCCAAAAACTTTCTTTACCCACGCCATCCATTCACCTGAACGCGGCAAGTTTTCGATCAATCCAGAAAACGTCCCAAGAACGAGAAACGGCACACCCAATCCCAGCGATAGGACGAAAAACATCAAAAATCCGAGAAAGGGATCGCCTTGAACTGCGACATAAGTCAGCAGACTGAGAACAAAAGGTCCGATGCACGGTGCGGCCACAATGCCCACGGTGAGTCCCATAAATAACGAACCAAATGCACCTCGCCTTGAACCGCCCGCCAAATTTGTAAGAGACGTCGGCATCCGAATTTCAAAAGCGCCAAACATGCTCGCCGCAAATATGAGAAATACGACCGAGATTCCGATGAGTACCGCCGGTTTTTGGAGCGATGCGCCCAGGAGTCCTCCGGTCATCGCGGCGACAACTCCCAGAACAGAATAGGTTGTGGCCATTCCCAAAACATAAACCAGTGCTAAGAAAAATGATTTGCTAATTTTGTTCGATGCCTGGCCCACAAAATAGCTAATGGTGATCGGAATGAGCGGATAGACACACGGAGTCAGGTTTAGGGCAAGTCCACCTAAGAAAATAAAAAGCAGCGTGAGAAACAATCCACTGCCTGTCATGAGCTGATCGATTTTATTGTCCGGAGCCTCTCGAACGCCTTGCAACGCACCGAGTTCAGCTTTTTCTTTCGAGAACATGTTTTTGTTAATCTGTTTCACCGGAGATCCCGGCTCAACAACAGCTATCGATGTTTCAAAACGCGTCTCTGTTGGAGCAAGACAGGCAACATCATTGCATGCCTGGTATGAAAACGT
>JAABYK010000244.1:1242-1726 GCA_011775825.1 Candidatus Zhuqueibacterota bacterium
CGAACGATGACCTCGCCTTCATAAACAGACAACGGATTCTCGGAAAATTCGAATCGCCGCATTTCGCCTTCCGGGTACTCTATCCTGGAAACCTCAATGTTGGGCATCGAATCGAACTTTACAACGGTGGGAATGAGAAACTCTTCGCTGGGGTTGTTCGAGTTAACGTGCCATTTATCGTCTATTTTCCCTTTGATGGCGATCTTAAACTGGTCTTCCGGCCTGACCTTGTCCACGGACAGAAACGTCTCTGTGGTCACGACTTCCGGGGCACCAACCTGAGCATTTAAGCCATTGCCCAATACGAAAAGAAATAGTAGAGAAACGCATGTTCGCATAGTTCCATCCTTTAGTTCAACTCAACTCTTTTAAATGCAGGCGCGGATTCTGACATTCCTTGACGACATCATAGTCTACTGATCGGGGGACATCTTTGACGCCAATCTGAATCCACAAAAATATATAACCCGGAAGTGTCTTAATT
>JAABYK010000244.1:1824-1975 GCA_011775825.1 Candidatus Zhuqueibacterota bacterium
GCCAAAGAAAATTCTTGAAGATGGATGCGGGAGAGTTGATGCTCGTTCGCACGAACCGCGTTCCGCTATGGACTAAACGAAGTCCTCAGTTTCTTCTCCCGCTCAAACCGTTCAATCGCCAGTTGAATCAGTCTATCAATGAGTTCTGGGT
>JAABYK010000079.1:0-155 GCA_011775825.1 Candidatus Zhuqueibacterota bacterium
CCCACGATTTTAATTCGTCCACGTTTCTGCAAGAATTCGGAGACGTTCCGGCAAAGCGATATCTGGTTGCGCGTGACTTGTCAAGACCCGAAAATTTTTACGAAGAAAAAATAGGGTACAAGACAGCATTTCAAGAACGCGTCTCACAATATCGC
>JAABYK010000079.1:274-511 GCA_011775825.1 Candidatus Zhuqueibacterota bacterium
AGAGTATAATCGTGGTTACCGTTAAAGTAGAAAAAAGGGCTAAAAAATGAAGTACGCTTTTGGTGATAGTTTTAGATGGTTCCTCGGAATAGTCGAAGACGTAATGGATCCGCTGATGGTCGGACGCGTCAAGATCCGTGTGATCAACGAACAAGACACCGACGAGGTATCGACGGATGAACTGTTGTGGGCTTACCCGATGAACCCGGTGCAGAGCGCATCGATGGCATCCCAGAA
>JAABYK010000079.1:653-793 GCA_011775825.1 Candidatus Zhuqueibacterota bacterium
TACGCATTCGGCTTTTTCTTCGATGGTGCTGAGGGTAACGTGCCGATCATGATTGGAACGTATCCCAAGATCCCCGGTGCGACGAGTGGCAACGTCAAAGGCGGTGCTGAGGGGCTGATGAATCACGATGTTTCGATGCT
>JAABYK010000079.1:944-1140 GCA_011775825.1 Candidatus Zhuqueibacterota bacterium
CGAGATTGACGACACCACGGGAGCCGAACGTATTCATATCTATCACAAGTCTGGTTCCTATGAGGAAATAAACAAGGACGGTCGATGGGTGCGCAAAGTGGTCGATGACGACTACGAAATCGTCATGAAGGACAAAAAGGTGTATGTCAAGGGGGATGTGACCATCGAGGTGGACGGTAACGCCGTTATCGACGTT
>JAABYK010000182.1:0-163 GCA_011775825.1 Candidatus Zhuqueibacterota bacterium
CTGATATTTCTTCCACTCCGGATTTGCCTGTTTGTAGAATGCTGTCAGAACCAGAAAGAACATCACAACCGAGAATAAGAACAGCCAGTAGAAATCAATGAGGGCATTGAAAGGTTTTTTCTTGTTCAAGTTGCAATCTCCTAAAACAGGCTTGGAATTTCAG
>JAABYK010000182.1:255-1206 GCA_011775825.1 Candidatus Zhuqueibacterota bacterium
ATAGCCTCTTTGGGACTCTTGTCCAGGAATGGCCAGACCACAGCTAAAAGACCGAGGAATCCAGGAACAAGAATTCCGCCAACCAGGCCGCCGCTCAAGGTTATCCCGCCTATTTTAACGGTGGTTATCGCGGTCAATTCTTGCAGCCAGAGAAAATACCAGGGTGCCTTTGCCGGAATTGGCGTCACAGCGGGATTGGCCGGTTCTTCCAATCCCACTGGCAAGGCCAGGGCCAAAATCAGGGTGACAACCGTGGTAACTAAAAGGACCAAAGCCAGGCGTCGCGTTAAATTAGGTGAGGTGCGCACAGAATTGCTATCATCCAAAACTTCTGTGGTTGCTGCGTGAATCGTGGTGCCTGCGGTTACACCCAGCAAAGAATAGGTCTTAGTCGGACTCACCGCAATGTCTCTAAGTTTCGTTTCGTGTATCAACCGCTCCATACAGGCTAAACCCCCATCCTTTCTGATCCTCCACATATGAAGCGCGAATAGAATGATAACCAGGGTAGGTAGCAAAAAATTATGGAGAACGAAAAATCGTATCAGACTACTCTGTCCCAAAACGTTGCCGCCAAGCAAAACAAATCGAATGTCCTCCCCGAAAAAAGGGAATTCAGCGGCAATACCCGTTGCGATGGTTAGCGCCCAATAGGCAAGCTGATCCCAGGGAAGAATATAGCCTGAAAAAGACAGAAAAATAGTCAGAACAAAAAGTGCGATTCCGATATACCAATTCCATACCCTCTGGTCGCGGTAGGCTGCCGTAAAAAACACGCGTACGAGGTGGAAGAAGACAGCCCCAACCATAAGTTGAGCGGCCCAGCGATGCTGAGACCGCAGAAGCCAACCAAAAACCACGACATTATCAATATCTTTCATACTCCAATAAGCGTCGCGCACAGAGGGAATGTAGAAAAACAAAAGCAAAAGTCCGGTAAGAGCTAAAATG
>JAABYK010000182.1:1307-1475 GCA_011775825.1 Candidatus Zhuqueibacterota bacterium
CTTGAATGAGGCGCCCAGGTCCAGGTTAGATTTCGCCAGAGTACTAAAAGTTTTTCTTTCACGCTAAATGGTAAATTTGTAATATTTCTCGACTTTTTTGCCTGTGTCGACAACGAAGTTTCCATCGGGAGCAAAAGATAGAGGATACCAGGCTAAAGGCTTGGGAGC
>JAABYK010000182.1:1628-1809 GCA_011775825.1 Candidatus Zhuqueibacterota bacterium
TGTGTACATATCGCCGAGACCACATGAAATTCATTCTCTTTTCTGAAAACGTACAGTTTATGCTCAGCCAAAAACGTTATCCCGTCCGGGAAATCGTCCGGTTTACCAATCTTAAATTTAGAAGACGGTTCATAAAGTACTTGCGGAATAAAGGCTTTGATGGCTCCAAAAGCTTCTGCAA
>JAABYK010000182.1:1893-2600 GCA_011775825.1 Candidatus Zhuqueibacterota bacterium
CAAAGACCGCAACGAATACAGACGATTTCATCTTTAATCATTGCCGTTAATGTTTCCTGTTTGTCTTGAAGCTTATCATCAATAATTTCTTGTTGCTCCAAATCAATCTCGGAGTATGGAACGAGCTTTAAGCAGTCCTGTGGACAATGGTCAACACAAGCGCCGCACACAATGCACAACTCAGAATCATAGATTGTATTAATATGACAAACCAGGCATCGCTGCGCCTGCATTCGTGCTTCCTGCTGATCGAAAGAACGTTCTACTTCATTGACTCCCGTGCGGCGGTCGATGGAAATCTTAGTGGGTGGTTTTCTTTCCTTTATTTCGTATTCTTTGGGCTTTTCATAGTGCTCAGGTGAAAGCACTTCAACGGAAACGGAGCACCCTTTCTCTGTGTTGTGATTCTCGCTCAAATAATTATCAATCGATCGAGCGGCCAATTTTCCGTTTGCCACGCCTTCGATAAGAATTCTCGCGCCAAAAGCGGAATCTCCGCCCGCAAACACATCTTCCCGAGTCGTGGCTAAAGTCTGTGGATCCACCTTTATGGTTCCCCAGGGAGTGATCTCAACATTATCCTCTGGTTTAATGAATGACAGATCAGGCCGCTGACCGATGGCTAATATGACAGAGTCCGCTTCAATAATTTCTTCTGTGTTTGGCTCTAACTCGGGATTGAATCGACCCTGCTCGTCAAAAACTCT
>JAABYK010000255.1:0-269 GCA_011775825.1 Candidatus Zhuqueibacterota bacterium
CAGGATAGACGGGACAATCACAAGGGAGACTAAAAGGCCGACACATAATGACTTGTTAAGCATGGCTTCCTGAGACCGAGTGTTCAATAAGATTCGTTGTTATGATTGTGACAAGAAATGAGCGAAGCGGTTCTTGTCGTACTGATCGCGCCGGAGACCGCTTCGCGTAACTACGGCGCGATGATTACCTAATTTTGTTGCGAGTTTTCTTTCAGATACTAATCCAAGTATCAATAAGATTTTGTTCTATTAGGCTGGTGGTTGGAAGG
>JAABYK010000255.1:365-614 GCA_011775825.1 Candidatus Zhuqueibacterota bacterium
AACTTATTAAAAATAATAGGGTTCAAAATTTGCAAGACCACTGGTGTATTATTAAATTGACAATGGCCGATTATCAAATTGATAATACAGCATAGCTGCAATCACTTTATGCCCAGACGCTTGCACATGCGGTGATAGTTCGGAGGGGCCAAACCGAGGAGGCGGGCAGCTTCAGCATCTGAGCTGGTGTTGTCACGCACAAACCGAAAGTATTTCTTCTGGAATATCTCTTCCATTTCGCGCCAGGAC
>JAABYK010000255.1:625-1495 GCA_011775825.1 Candidatus Zhuqueibacterota bacterium
CGCCCGAAGTCGCCTCTCCCGAAATTCCCAGAGCCATTCTGGCCGCGTTGACATCGATTCTATCCTCGCGCAAGAGCAGAAAGCGTTGCACAACATTCTGAAGCTGACGCACATTGCCCGGCCAGTCAAAGTTTACCAGGAATTTTATGGCATCATCTTCCAGCCGGGGCGGTTTCTGGTTCATGTCTGCGCTGTAGTGGTGCAGGAAGTGCGCAATCAAGATAGGGATATCTTTGCGCCTTTCTGAGAGCGGCGGCACGCGCAAGGAAACCACATTCAGGCGATAGTACAGGTCTTCGCGAAACCGCTCTTGCTCTACCTCGCGGTAGAGATCCCGGTTAGAAGCAGCGATTAAGCGGACATCAACTTTCACACTCTCTGTACGACCGATCTTGTCAATTTCACCTTCCTGGATCACGCGCAAAAGTTTGGCTTGGGCAGATAGCGGTATTTCAGAAACCTCATCCAGAAAGATGGTGCCCTTGTCGGCCATCTCGAACAAGCCTTTCTTCTGGCTGTCTGCGCCAGTGAAGGCCCCCCTTTCAAAACCGAACAGCTCGCTCTCGATCAAATGGCTGGGCAGGCTGCCACAATTGATGGCAATAAAGTTCTCCAGGCACCGATCACTCTTGTAATGCACATGGGTAGCCACCAACTCCTTGCCGGTTCCGGAGGAACCCAGAATCAGAACATTGGCGTGAGTTGGGGCAATCTTGTCAATCTGCTCGCGCAATTCAGCAATGGCCTTCGACTCGCCGATGATTTGTTTCTTTTGCAGAATGTCGTGAACGTTCTTGTTGAGTCTGCGATCGGCGTTGAGCCGCTCTGTCTGCAGTTTTTTCTTCTCGTAGGCATTAAAGATGCTCAGGA
>JAABYK010000256.1:0-216 GCA_011775825.1 Candidatus Zhuqueibacterota bacterium
CCGATGTGTCCGGCTCGATATTATCGTAGCCGTACACCCTGGCCACCTCTTCGATCAAATCCGCTTCACGGGTCACATCCGGCCGAAACGTGGGGACTTCCACCTCAAAATCCTGCCCATTTTTGTCAGAAAGTTTGAAGTTAAGACTGGTGAGAATCGAATTTATTCTATCTTTAGGAATTTCTTTTCCGAGCAACCACTGGATGCGCTTGGGCC
>JAABYK010000256.1:318-561 GCA_011775825.1 Candidatus Zhuqueibacterota bacterium
GTTTCGGGTAAACGTCCACGTATCCGTTTGCGATTTTCCCATTCGTTAGCTCCGCGATGAGCTGTGTTGCGCGGTTCAGAGCATAAATAATCCCGTTGGGGTCGGTTCCTCGCTCGAATCGTTTGGAAGACTCGGACGAAATCCCCAGAAATTTGGAGGTTCGTCGGATGTTGACAGGATTGAAGTATGCGCTTTCGAGAAGCACGTTTTTTGTCTCGGAAGAAACCTCGGAATTCAACCCTC
>JAABYK010000256.1:695-827 GCA_011775825.1 Candidatus Zhuqueibacterota bacterium
CGGTTGGCCGGTTTCGAGCATGACATAGTTGGTCACATCCACCACGTTGTTAATTGCTCGGATACCGACTGCTTCAAGTCGCTGCGCCAACCACCACGGTGAAGGCTTGATCTCAACGTCGCCAATAAAGCG
>JAABYK010000256.1:996-1256 GCA_011775825.1 Candidatus Zhuqueibacterota bacterium
ACTTCGCTCAATTTCTTGCCTTGTTGGAATTGTTCGTCCAGCACCATGATACCGTCGCCACGGCTGGAAATACCCAACTCCAACTCGGAGCAGATCATGCCTTCGGATGTCACGCCACGAATCTCCGTGCGTTGAATCGTCGTTCCATCGGGCAAACGGCTTTTTTCCGGGGCCACCGCCACTTTCTGCCCGACCTCCACATTGGGCGCCCCGCAAACGACTGAGAGTCTACGGCTTCCGATGTCGACTTCGCAGACCCA
>JAABYK010000333.1 GCA_011775825.1 Candidatus Zhuqueibacterota bacterium
GAATGATTTCGGTCGAAATTTCAAGTGAAAATTGGTCAAAATCACCAAAGTAAACATGACATTCAATCATTTTGACATATAAGCTTCTTTCTGAAACCACCTTTTCGAAGCTTTCGCTGTAGTGTCGATCACCATCCAAAGCTAACAGCCTACAGTCTAAACGCCTGAATCGTTACCAGTTTTTTCTAAAAGTCCATAGCCAAGAATATTGTACACTTCAAGCGCGCGGGACGACACAGCCACTGCCTACTGCCACTGCGCACTGCTACTGTGTGCCCTTGTCCACCCGCGTGTTTTTTGCGATTTCGGTTGAATTCTTGATTTTTATTCGATATTATTAAGTTACACATCTAAGGGGCCAGTTTCAATAGCTTTTTAATGCTGCCGACTGAGAGAATCTTTCGTGTGGTAATGTCTAAACAATAGTATCTTCGGCTGCTCGGTGATCCAATTATCCAATAGATTAGTCGATAGGTCGGATTTTCTGAGACCTGCCACTACATAGGATTTATTCATGACGGAGCATGATCATGGCGGCAATGCCTTCAGACCAGGGCCGTGTTAAAACCACCATCATCACCCTTGCGCTTATTCTGATCCCACTCGCGGCGTATTACTTCATTTATATTCCGCATCAGGAACGCTACTTCACCAACCGCTACTTGCGATTGCTCGCCGATATGAGCCAGCAAATTCAAACGAAGATTCAACACTTTGAAACCATCTTTAAGAACGCCGCGAAAGTTAATCCTGAGTACTTGCCGACTCCGTCGGAGGAGCGGACTTCACGAAGCAGAACGATGGAGTTGGAGGAGGCGGTCGAAGTCAGTGTCCAAAAGGCCATTGAACTGGTGCCAAATTTGGAGCTGATCCATACCGATATTCGCATTGCCAACAGAAGTTTAAAAGAAACGTTTTACGGCAGCCATTTTGAGTCGCTTAAACCCGATAGCAGCAATTCAAACACGATTCCCTCAAACGGCATCCAAAAAGGAGATTCAGATGAAAAATTCATCGCTTCTCGATTAGAGGTTGAGCTGCAACGGGAGGGACAGAGTAATTGGCTGCACTTCTTTGTGGAAACGTATGTGTATGATCCCGCTCGAGTTTGGCAGGGATATACGGTCTACCTTCATGCAAAAAGCAGTCTCGATAAAGTGGTCAGACCCATTGTCAATCGGAAAAATTTCGATGACATGCTTTTGGTAAACAGCGCAGGCAATGTCATGTTTCAGCGCAATCAAAAGGAGTTGGTGGCCTCGAAATTCGATTCCATCAATACTCTGTCGGGTGTTACGTTGCCATTCAATTCGCTACTTCATTCCAGCGGCTTGTACAGTGTGCATCTCAGTGGTTCGGATTATAAGTTTTTCCTTCAACCGGTGCT
>JAABYK010000559.1:0-1795 GCA_011775825.1 Candidatus Zhuqueibacterota bacterium
CTGGTAGCGGCAGCTGTTTTAAGTGGAAACCGCAACTTTGAAGGACGTATTCATCCCACCGTCCGCGCCAATTATCTGGCCTCTCCCCCACTGGTGGTCGCTTTTGCGCTGGCTGGCACCGTCGATATCAATTTAGATAGTGACCCGCTCGGTCAGGATAAAGATGGAAATCCGGTTTATCTGAAAGACATCTGGCCCACACAGCAGGAAATTCTGGAAACGGTGAAAAAATCCCTCTCCCCGGACATGTTTACTGAAAAATACGCACAGGTTTATCAAGGTGATGAAAACTGGCGTGCGCTTCGAAACGGTAAGAGCGAAATCTATGACTGGGATGAAAAGTCAACCTATATCAAAAAGCCGCCCTTTTTTGCTGACATGGGACTAGAGCCCAAATCGGTAAAGGATATTCACGAGGCGCGGGTAATCGCCTTGCTGGGTGATACGGTCACCACCGACCACATTTCGCCCGCCGGCGCCATTCCGGTTGACAGTCCGGCCGGGAAATATCTGATAGAACACGGAGTCGAACGCAAAGATTTTAATTCCTACGGCTCGCGCCGTGGCAATCATGAAGTAATGATGCGTGGCACGTTTGGCAACATTCGTATCCAAAATAAACTGGTGCCCGGAGTGGAAGGCGGTTATACCATCTACTTCCCTACCGGCGAACAGATGTACATTTACGATGCCTGCATGCGCTATCAGCAGGACGGGACGTCCTTAATTGTGATTGCCGGAAAAGAATACGGCACCGGCAGCAGCCGGGATTGGGCCGCCAAGGGAACGCGCCTGTTAGGCATTCACGCAGTGATCGCAGAGAGCTTCGAGCGAATTCACCGCAGCAACCTGATTGGTATGGGCGTCCTGCCGCTCCAGTTTTTGGAAGGCGACAATGCCGAGAAACTGGGAATCAGCGGGAATGAAATTTTTGACATTGAAGGAATTTCGCAGGGACTCACCCCCGGAAAAGAAGTAACGGTAACCGCCCGAACCGAGGACGGCGTGGAAACGACTTTTAGTGCAAAAGTGCGTCTGGACACTCAGGTAGAAATCGACTACTACCGGAATGGTGGTATTTTGCAGACGGTATTGCGGCAATTGGTAAAAGTCTAAACTTTACTCATAGTGTTCGGGTGTTTGAGTGTTTTAGTGGGTTCTCTTGGAGCGATGGAGCGTTGGATGGATGGAGTAATGGAAATTGAATACGCATCAGTGACAGTACCTCAGGGGGAGTACATAGCACTTCCTCATTACTCCAACACTCCAATCGTATCCATCTGAAACGCAAAAGCACTCAAACACTTTGAGCACCAAAACACGCAAACACTTTGAACAACAGAGCACTCTAACANNTTCCCATGAACATCCTTCAGACATGCGGTTCAGCTTCCTGGGGCGGGTTGGAAATGCAAACCTTGAAAATTTCCCACAAATTAGCCAAAAAAGGCCATGACATTACCCTCCTCTGTGCAGCAAACACGCCTTTGGAACGTGAAGCCCGCAAGTTAAATCTGAGGACAGTCCCCCTCTTGAAAAACGATCTTCAAATTATTACTGCCATTCATAACATCGGCAAATTACTTCGTTCTGAGAGCTTTGAAGTAGCTCACAGCCATTTGTCCCATGATCTGTGGTCGCTGGTGCCGGCTATGCATCTACAAAAATCTAAATCGCGATTGGTTTTGACCAAACGAATGGCCAGTAACGTAAACAAAAAGGATATTTTTCATCGCTATCTCCACAGCCGTCTTGACAAAGTCCTGACCATCTCCGCTTATATCCGCAACAACAT
>JAABYK010000559.1:1903-2113 GCA_011775825.1 Candidatus Zhuqueibacterota bacterium
TTGGAGATCGAAAAATACAATGCCACAAATTATCAGTCATCGGAAGTTCGAAAAGAGTTAGGGATCAAAGCAGAATCAGCGGTGATCGGGATTGTCGGTCGCTTTACACCCAAAAAGGGACATCGGGAATTTTTCCACGCTGCAAAACAGATTAAGGATGAAGCCAAGACTAAAGTGCGCTTTTTAATCGTCGGCGGAGCCAGTCATGGA
>JAABYK010000559.1:2261-2495 GCA_011775825.1 Candidatus Zhuqueibacterota bacterium
AATTTTAGTGCCGCCAAAGGATGCCTCGCAACTGGCAAAGGGAATATTGTCGCTCGTGGAAAATAGTGCGCTACGTCTTAAAATGGGCGAGGCCGGACGGAAACGAGTGGAACAGGTTTTCACCTTTGATAAATTCATCGAATCGTTAGAGCGACACTATCATGAATAATGCATTCAAACGACTGATCACCAATCCGCTAATAAACGCTTTGGGAAGGCCGCGGGCTCAAAAGC
>JAABYK010000559.1:2527-2872 GCA_011775825.1 Candidatus Zhuqueibacterota bacterium
CGGGCTCAAAAGCGGTTTACCGATTGCCCTATTATCCTCGGTGGTTGCGCCCGCACCGGCACCAGTTTATTGCTTTCGATCTTGGCAGCACATCCCCGAATCTTTGCCTTTCCCACCGAAACCGGTGTTTTCTCCAATTGGCAATACAACGGGAATTCAAACGAAGGATCGCCGAAGTATGTACCGGAGCGCATGGATCGTCTCTATCGCTACATACTTAGCCATGTCATCCCCAAAAGCGCTACCCACTGGTGTGAGAAAACCCCCAGTAATGTCCGTCATATTGATAAGATCTTAGCTTATTTCGACCACAAAGTGAAATTCATCCATCTCATTCGTGACGGG
>JAABYK010000559.1:2902-4261 GCA_011775825.1 Candidatus Zhuqueibacterota bacterium
TAACTTCCCGCCATCCGGAGAACCCCGATGATTACTGGGTATCACCCGAACGATGGGTGGCGGATACCCGGGTCGGTTTAGCATTTAAAGACCACCCCAACGTGTTGACCATTAAATATGAAGATCTGGTCACAAACCACCAACAAAGTTTAAAAATCATTTGTGAATTTTTGGANNTTGGTAAATGGCAAAAACCGGAGCATAAGGAAAGAATCAACCAGATAATGAACAACAACCAGGTCGTCAAGTTGCTACATGAACTGGACTACCTTTCCCTTCACGAACGATGAATCCATTAAAAATCCTTCACCCCAATTGAATTCAAACCTTAAACGCAGAGTTCGCCTGCCTGCAGCAGGCAGGCTGAGGTGCGTAGAGAAAATAATAGTATTAAAAAATTTTTTAACCCTCTGCGATTCTCTCACATGGTGACCACCGTGTGGTGGGAACTCTGCCTGCGTGGCAATCAGTCAGACAGGCGGTAAATCTATCAGGAAAAACGAGTTTATTACCACAATTTTTCCATAAGAACCATAATTATAGGGATCATGATTCATTTCCGTTTTCTTTTTTCCCAAATTTAGAAAACAGACTCGGCACCACAATCATATTGAGTGCCGTAGAGCTAAACAGGCCGCCCAGGATAACGATCGCCAGTGGCGCCTGGATTTCTTTACCCGGTTCGTCAATGCCGAGCGCCATTGGAATCAGGCCGAGACCAGCCGCAAGCGCAGTCATCATAACCGGATTCAATCTTTCTAAGGAGCCCTGCACGATGGCATCACGGAAGGCTTTGCCTTCGGCGAGTAGATGCTGATAGTGCGCTATCATCAAAATTCCGTTGCGGGTAGCGATGCCAAAGAGCGTAATGAAGCCGACAAGTGAAGCCACACTGATGATGCCGCTGGTGAAAAACACTGCCCATATGCCGCCTATGAGCGCCAGGGGCAAATTAACCATGATGAATAGCGCCGGGCGGAAAGCGCCGAACTCGATATAGAGTATCAGAAAAATGGCTGTGATAGAAATAATACTGAGCAACGTTAAGAGCCGGGTGGCGGCCTGTTCGCTCTCAAACTGGCCGCCGAATTCTACATAATAACCCTGTGGGAAAGTAACGTTATTGTCCAGCCGTGCTTTAGTATCGTCAATCACGCTGCGCAAATCGCGGTCGGAAACATTTGCCTGCACCACGATTTTTCGTTGCACGTTCTCACGGCTGATGGTATTGGGTCCTTTTTCATACACCACTTCCGCAAGCTGGCTGAGAGGCACCTTCGGCCCTAATGGGGTATCGAATAAGGCATTTCTGATGCGTTTGATATTCCCGCGATTTTGTTTATTGAAACGCACGAGCAA
>JAABYK010000559.1:4309-4514 GCA_011775825.1 Candidatus Zhuqueibacterota bacterium
TTGCGAAACCGCTTCACCATAGAAAGCCACATCAATCGCTTCCGCCAATTCACCCACCGTGACGCCATATTTTGCCATGGCGCGGCGATTGGCTTTGATCCTTACCTGCGGTACATCCACCTGCTGTTCGGTGGCCAGATCCACCACGCCGGGGATTCCCTCCATTTGCTGTCGCACATTCTCGGCAAGGGAACGCAATCGATAG
>JAABYK010000165.1 GCA_011775825.1 Candidatus Zhuqueibacterota bacterium
AAACAAGAGTTCAAAAAACTTGCGGTGTGCCCAGGTGAGCACCAGTATTAGTACTAATACTGGTGGACCTACCCATCAACTACTCGTTACTTACTAATTGGGTTGGTCGATAATCTGGTTTGTATTACTTTCGGTGTTGAGTGGTTCCACTCAATTCGAGGCAACGGACAAGAGACTCAATACGTGCGACGGTTACCTTGGATAGAATATCGCAGATGGGCGCTTGAGTATTCGCCTTCTCAGCTCAAACGGATGGCCCTTCACAGGCTGCGAGCTTTGGTCTCCAATCTAGGCAGTGGTCTTTCCTCAAGAACTGTGTCGCTCTGGGGAGATTCTATTCTAGGAACTGCAACATCTCTTGAAGTCGAAGAAAGGTATCAAGATCTTGCCAGCAAAAGTACTGATGTACAGGAGGTCATGATTCTAGCGTTAATTATGGGAAGATTCTGCGAATTGACTGATATGCCACTGGTTTGTGATCGACCGCCCTACCATGTACCGATTGACTGTGTGCACTTGTTTGATCTCCAGCCAGCCCAGATTCGGGAAGGAATAGAGCACACCATTACTGAGATAAAATCCGAACGTCTTCCCGACCTGGTGCGGGAGATTGCCAGCAATCGCCCAACGCCGGACAAAAAGGAGAGCGATGAGAATCTTCGACGAGTAATGGATTTAATGGTTCCGTTCCTTCTCCGATACTCTGGGGGCATGCTGATTCATAATCTCTCGGTCCGACATTGGATCGCCGGAAATGCCTACAGAGCGCAACACGCAGTATCCTCGGCTGAACGACAAGCTGCGGTACAAAGCCTCGAACGTGTTTTTGATGCTCTTCTTCCGTTCGAACCTATTGAACAAAGGCCAAATGAGGCAGGTCTCAGTCTAGAGTATGAGCAAATCCGGGAGCTGGTCGATCCGATTCTGAAAAAAAGATACCGTAATAGTTCGGCTCGGCGGCTTGCCTTGCAAGAAAAGTTGCCGGATATTTCGCGGAGTGTTTTGGATAGCCTGGCAACTTGCCGGCCCCAGGAGTTCGCTTTGCGGATTTTGTCTCAAAAACACGGACTAACTCCTGCATATTTGAAGAACCTCGTGAAGCGGGGAAAATTGTTTTATGAGGTTTGTAATCACTGGGCTGAAGCTCTTCTAAAAAATACCATTTCCCGAAAATCAGCTCTTCAGAGCAATCGGTAATTTCCGAGAATTAAGCAATTTATAGGAATTAGGTATGCAAACCCCTGTGCGTGTGTTCCTTTTGAGCCAAAAAGGCGATTTAGACTGGTCCGTAAGAGCGATGGACAAACTCTACACAGTGAACGAAGCGGCAGAATTTCTACGATGCAGTGCTCGCACAATCCGGCGCATGGTTGGGGCCGGAGAGCTGCCTGCAGTTCCCTTGCGCGTAGGCTCGGGTAGCAAACGGCAACTCACGTATTGGCG
>JAABYK010000310.1:0-361 GCA_011775825.1 Candidatus Zhuqueibacterota bacterium
AGTCAACGACTTTGTCGTCTTTCAAACATCCAAATCTCTCTGCCGGAAGATTTTTGCAGTATCAAGAATTTTCCTCTAATAGACCAATTTAATATCTGAGTAATGTATCCCAATTGAACGGGACGTGAAAAATAAAGCAAGCTATCTTCTTTCGCTGACCAGGGCCCCATAAAACCATTGTGGGTAAAAGCTGGCATTTGCAAATGACAACTGTCTGGCACGGAAATGCCCCCAGAGCCCACTTTCCATGAATAAGCAAAGCCTTTTTTGAAAGTATGCGTATCATAAATCTCTAAGATCAATGTTGGTGAATTTGTATTAAAATTGTATGTTAAATCGCAGACCTGAAGAGTTTCTAAAT
>JAABYK010000310.1:501-2415 GCA_011775825.1 Candidatus Zhuqueibacterota bacterium
TCACAACTCAAACGAACTGCTTTCGGCAGTTCCTCTCTCTCGGGAGCTAAGATTTGGATGATTTTCGGCACTCTGGGTTCAAGAATATCCATTTGTTCATGTTTGCAGCCAATGAAACAGACAAACAAACAGCCCACAAATAATANNCCATGGGTTCGCCAGTGGATTTCGTGAACTCGAAAGCAGAGGGAGTAGGCTCGAGCTTTTGAGATTTGACCGCGAACGGGATGAGACAGATTGCGACTGTGAGAATTAAATCATAACGTTTCATTTCTACCTCCTGAGAATCATTTTTTTCGTGCCACTCACCACGCCGGCATCAAACCGATAGAAGTAGATGCCCGAAGGTACCGGCTGTCCGTCTTCGTCCGTGCTATTCCAAGTCACCGAATGAGTGCCGGCTTCTTTCACTTCGTCGACGAGCGTTTTGATTTTTTGGCCCAGCACGTTGTAGATAGTGAGATTCACGTGTCGCTCCACGGGCAGCTCGTAGCGGATTTCGGTACCGGGATTGAAGGGATTGGGGTAATTTTGCGACAGTCGGAAGTGATTCGGTAACGGCGGTTCTTCAGGCTGCGGTTCGGGTGGCAGTTCGAAGTTGTTGCGGTAGAGTTGCCGTGCCCATTTGACGTAGTGCTTCATTACTTCAATGCTGAACAGGCGGTTTGCACCCAATCCGCCCACCAAAGCGATGATGACTTCCTGGGTGTCGCCGAGGGCCATGGTGAAGGGGCCGGAACTTAGGAATATTCGTCTATCGCCAGGAGGAAAGACCTTACCATCTATATCACCTTCACCAGTCAGCGGGTCTCCGGCAAGCGGAAAATTGGTTGGCTCTCCATCCACAGTTGTGAAGCGTTTTGGATTATTGGGATTACTAGTAGGGACAAAACCTCTGAGGAAATTCCAGAGACTGAGCGTGCACTCAAAACTCCCTGGGCAGGGAGGTTCAAAGGGAACAGATTCTGGCGTCAAAAAGCCAAAAGAAGTCATAGGTAGATTTCTAAAGCCGGCAATCTTGTTGAAGTCAAAAATGGCCATATCTCCAGCGCTGCCAGGCACAATAGGGCCTTGCAAAAAATCGTAGCCGACAGCGGGCGGAGTCAGATCAAACTCAATGAATCGTTTGTCTGCTACATCCGCATTGTAGACATAGCCCAGACTGAGAACACTGTCAGAACCAACAAAGTCATCGCTCAAGGTTCCCAAATCCGGATCGCTCCACTGAGCGACGTACATGCTGTCAATATGTGCCGTGTCGGGTGTTGTAGCAGTCCCTTTGTAGATAAGCCGATAACGTTTGAAAATGGCGTTTTGCAACCCATTTGGTTGTTTGTAACCCCAGAGAGTGACCTGCATTTCCAGACCGATTGGCTGTGAACCGAAAAATATCTCAACTGCTGATGAATCGAGGTCGTTGGCCACAAACCAAACAACTTGATCCGCTCGCACCAAACCGCGTTCTTCACCCGCGTCGAGAACGCCATTTCCGTTGTCATCGTAAAAGGGTGCGCCTTTTTGCCAGGGCCATTGGTTCCAGTCCTTTTCGTACTGCTGTCGCACGCCCTGAATCTGTGCTTCGGTGACTTCCTCGATGGGAATGTTGTTTAATTCAGCGGCGTCCTGTTTGAGGTCTGCGGTTTGGTAGTCTCTTCGAATACGCCAGATGCGGACATCGGGCGAATTTGGGTCTTCGGCAAGCCCTTTTGAAATAATTCGGCCTGGCACCGTTCCTGCATTGAACCGTTGACCCCCTGCGCGTAGCGTTGGCGAGTGTCCGTCTCGCACCAGGCCACCCCAAATGATCCCATCCTGGAAAATCACGTTCGTCGTTCCTCGGGGAAAGATTGTGCCGGGTGCCCCGGTGACGGGATTGCGTCCCGACCAGCCATCGGCACGCACCCACATCGAAAT
>JAABYK010000018.1:0-393 GCA_011775825.1 Candidatus Zhuqueibacterota bacterium
CGCGGATGATCTCCGCCTGACGTAGGTCGTATGTCGCCCAGACAATTCCATCCGTTCCGTTCAGGTAATCCCGCTCCTCAAAGCGGATGCTCACCTCGACAACCGTGCCGTAAGGAACTCGTGGAAGCAGGTTCGTATTTTGAGAATTCCATTCCAGAATAATTCCCTTTTCCAGTTCTATTTTTCCAGCATCCTGGTAGCTACCACGAAGCGGTATCGAGCGGATAGGCATAGCGGACGATCCTCTGTTTCATTGAACGGGAAATAATGTAGACAAAAGGCAGGGCGTATTTCATGGCGATATTGCGCAAATGTTTGTCAGTTCTGCGCAATATCCTTTGTTTAAAGCATTTGATAATTAATATTGAGGAGGAACATTCGTTTTGGGAAGCG
>JAABYK010000018.1:411-821 GCA_011775825.1 Candidatus Zhuqueibacterota bacterium
AGCGGCGAAACGGAGATGCGGGGAAAAGACCAACCGTTTTGAAGCTAACAAATTAGGAGCGGGATTTAATGAGCCATTTGTTTGCATCATCGATCATTCGTACAATTTGCGCTAAGATCTGTTCATATTCATTATCAAGTCTGTCGGCAGTTTGATTATTAATGTATTCACACCTTCGAGAAAACTCTATCCAAACCTGAGTCTCGCAAGCCTCTGTTTCAGCATCACTTAGTTTCGCGATGAAAGCAGCTTTATATCTTCGTTTTCTCCAGGCCTCCGCGATATTGGTACACACTGATCTTGAACAGCGTCGAATTTGATCAACTAAAGAATATTTTTCCTCTGGTGGAAAGGATTTAGTTATCTGAAAAATCTCCATAGCCAAATCCATTGACTTTTGGAAAACTCTC
>JAABYK010000018.1:847-2250 GCA_011775825.1 Candidatus Zhuqueibacterota bacterium
TTATCTTACATTAGAGGTCTAACCTAATAAAAAACCATTAATTATTCACGTCGGCGAAACTCCCCTGGCGCTACCCCAAACTGCTTTTTAAACGCGCGGGTAAAATTAGCCTGATCGCTAAAGCCCACCTTGTAGCAAATTTCCGCCACTGTGCCAGCGTTGCGTTTGAGAAGATCGGCGGCGCGCTGCAAACGCATGGAGCGAATTAACTGGCCAGCAGGCTGGTCGATCAATGCCCGGAGTTTACGATTGAGTTGAGAAACACTCATATTGACCGTCTCGGCAAGACGTTCCACGCACAATTGCTGGTCCTCAAAATGTTCTTCGATAGAAGAAATGACTTTCTTTAAAAAGACTTGATCGACGGATGAGCCGGCAACTTCCAAAGGGTTGAGAACCGTTGCCCGGCTGAAACGCTTGCGAAGCTCCCGGCGTTGTAGGATAAGATTACGCACCTGCACTGTCAGTTCCTTGGTACTGAAGGGTTTGGTCAGGTAAGCATCCGCCCCGGTTTCCAGCCCTTCGATCCTGTCATCCAGGGCAGCTTTGGCGGTGAGCATGATGATGGGAATGTGGCTGGTTTTTTCGTCACTGCGGATGCGTTTGCTAAATTCGTATCCATCCATGCCGGGCATCATCACATCGGTAATGATCAGGTCCGGGATGGTCGCTTGAGCCTGCTCAATACCCTCGCTACCATTTGCTGCTTCAATTAATTGATACTCACTTTCTAATTGTTCGCGGATGTAAGCGCGCACGTCATGATTATCTTCTACGATGAGCACTACCTCATGGGAGACCGGCAAGCTTGGCTCAGGTGAATTCTGGCTTTCTCCAGGCTGAAGCTCAACGTCAGGTGCTTTTCGGGATTGCGTTACTTCAATGTATGGAATCCCTGTCTCCGGTTTCCGCTTTCCGGCCTCCGATGATATTGGCAAACACACCGTAAATTCCGTCCCTGCTCCTTCTTTGCTGGCGACAAAAATCTGACCGCCATGCAGTTCCACCAATTCTTTGCTTAGCGCCAGACCGATTCCGGTGCCTTGTTGAAACGTTGCATGCCTGCCCCCTCGGGGCAATGTCTCTTCATAATAAAAATCGTCTGCCTGGTAAAAGCGGTCAAAGATGTGCGGGAGTTGGTCAGCACGTATGCCGGGGCCGGTGTCTGAGATTCTGATTTGAACATACTGAGCGGTTCTTGAATCTGATGAATCGGGGAAGGGGAGAAACGGCGAATCGGTGACATTAAGCGCTGGTGGCTTTTCTTCTCCGTTTCTCCGTTTCTCCGTTTCTCCCTCTCTTTCTGCAACGCTTACCTCCACCTCGACTTTCCCCTCTTCCGGTGTAAACTTAAACGCATTGGAAAGCAAATTATAAAACACCTTCTCCATTTTATCCGCTTC
>JAABYK010000180.1 GCA_011775825.1 Candidatus Zhuqueibacterota bacterium
GGGGCGCGCTGGCGATCCTTTTCGCTTCATTTGATGCAACACATCGGAATAAAGCAAGCGCCCTGATGACCCGGGCAAAGCTTTTTCTGATCACGAGAGATGTCCAAGAACTCAAACCCTCTTCCGAGCCAGCTAAAAGAGAACGAACCTTTCTAAGTTTTCCCTACGCCACCGCAATCGCCTTCGGTTTTTTTTCCTTCGTCCACTGGGGGAGGCTGATATGAGACAGCNNGCCTGATCGGGGGCATCCTGGCCATTTTTTTCGCAGCGTTCAACACCGAACAAGCCACCAGGGTAAAAGAATTCCTTCGGTGCACCAGGATTGCATTGAAAACTCGGGACATCAAATCCCTCAAATCCTCTCCAGACATCGCCGAGAGAGCCCAGGCAAGATTAAGTTTTCCCTATGCTGCCGCCATCGCCTTCGGCTTCTTCTCGTTCGTCCACTGGGGGAGGCTGATATGAAAAAAAGGACAAAACTGCATCAGCAAACCGGCGCGGCAGTGGTTGAATTCGCCGTCCTTCTTTTCCTGATCCTGATTTTGTTGCTCGGCATAATCGAATTCGGCTTTTTGTGGCTGCAGAACAATTACATCGCCCACGCTTCACGGGAGGGAGCCCGTGTCGCCTCAAAGGTTAATTCTACTGAGGACGACGTTAAGAACGCCGTTAAGGACTACCTCAAGGGGCTTTATAACGAAACCGATGTCGATACCGACTGCTGCGAAGCAGGCGATTTCATAGAGATTGTATACAACCCGGACGAAACATCATCCACGGATGCAAACGGAACTGCCATCTACACAAGCCAGGTGACCGTCACCGTCGAGACAGCAAAGGTCTGGGAACCTATTCTGTGGGGGTTCCTCAACCAGAATGACATCACCCATATTTCAGAAACCGCAGTCTTCGCCAAAGAGGACCAGACGGACCCGAACGAGGAGTAACGAACCTCGAGACCATGAATCAAGGATACGGCGATGGGCACTGGAGTTGATCCAAGCAAAAGAAAAGCTAAAGAACGCGGCGCTACCGTCGTCGAATTTGCTGTTCTAGCGGCCCTTTTCCTGATCATCGTCTTCGGTCTGTTGGAATTCGGAATCATCTTTTTCCAGAAGCATTATGTCGCCGGAGCAGCGCGCGAGGGCGTTCGTCTGGGGG
>JAABYK010000409.1:0-810 GCA_011775825.1 Candidatus Zhuqueibacterota bacterium
GGGGTCGTCCCGCAGTCAAAGTCGGATGACTATCTTGATTATCTCAAAAAGACAGGTATTTCTGGCTGTCAATCCACCATGGGCAATCGAGGTGTATTTGTTTTTCGGCGAAATGAGGGAGACAAGACCCACTACCTTATGATGACGCTGTGGGATTCTTTCGATTCAATACGCAAATTTGCAGGCGCAGACGTGGACAAAGCCCGCTACTATCCCGAAGACAAAGACTACCTGGTTGAACTCGAGCCGCACGTTACTCATTATGATGTCTCGGTAGAATCGAGAATGAACTCATGAAGCGTTCGATTCATGCTCAAATCTAAATGTCATTTTGAGGTTTCAGGCAACCTCGCTTGTCTCCACGTTGAGTTAGCGTAAAGACAACAGAAATGGAGGACATATTTTGGCTATAAGAAGCGTATTTTCACACTTAGCAATCGTATTTTTTCTCGTGTTGCAATCTGCCAATACCTCTGCGCAGGAACCTTTAACTAAGAAAGATATCGAAGCTACCATTCAACTTGTGCAAAAGAACAACTATTCAGACTTCCATACATTCGTAAACGACATTAACAAACGTTCGATAAATATCGGACTGCAAAACACTATCAGAGGATTCCAGAAACATGCCAATCTGTCAGAGGTTGACTATATCAATCTCTACCGGTTGACCGGCATTTTTGCGCGTTGCAATTACAGGGAGGACATGTTGCAAGTCCTAAGAGAGCTGGTGGAGATTCCTACCGATTCTCTGCCGGGTATTCATCAATACGAGAATTCGAATGTGATCAAGTTCGGGAAAATTATTGA
>JAABYK010000409.1:843-1220 GCA_011775825.1 Candidatus Zhuqueibacterota bacterium
TGTCGGAAACCGCGTTTTTGAAGTCTTTTTGAAAGGCAGTGCAAACATGAATGAGTCATTCGGCATTTACACTCACGGCGATGTCGTGCCCGCTGACAAGGCAAAGTGGATATTGGAGGACGGAACGCAGCTCGACCCTTACCAAATGCAAATCATCGGTGATAAGATTTATGGACGGGGCACGGAAGACGATAAGGGCTCAATCGTAGCAGCACTATTTGCCATGAAAGCGGTTCAGGAATCGGGATTAGAAGTCAAAAGAGACGTTCGTCTGATTATCGAGACCACCGAGGAGATCGGTGGTTCCGGTTTCAAATATTACAAAGCAAGACATCCGATACCCAAATTCAATGTCGTGCTCGATAATTTGTATCCGG
>JAABYK010000072.1 GCA_011775825.1 Candidatus Zhuqueibacterota bacterium
TGATATTTTCTCTAGTATTTCTAATAGATTCATAGAAATATTCATGCTCCGACTAGGCAAGCTTAAGCCTAACGGCACGGCTCACTGGTGCGGTTTCGAGCCACTTGAACTTCGAGTTAGAACCAAAGTCTCGGCGAAGTGCCAGAGTCAGAAATTCGCTACAGCGGTTAGCATCCAGTGAAGCCGTTTGTTATCTATTGAATTGATTTCTTCCGCGAAGCTCCTGGAATTCATTATGCTTTCATTGCAACAGGTTCATTTTTGCGAGCCAAAATGTGGTGTTGCTGCTGTCTAACCGCCTCAATCAGCTGAGATCAGATAAGGATAATCCGGCGTTGAATATGAGCCATGCTTTTCAGCACGAATACTGATCGTAGTGGGAAAAACATCAGCCTCCCGGACTTTGTCGGACCCCCTGCCAAGTTCACGGCCCCTTATGAAGACGAGTAGCAGGCCGAATTCATCACCGATGGCTCTGAAGTTATCATTACCCTGTCGGTACTGCATCAAGCTGAATGCTCTTCTCAGTTCTAGAGCCGTGGCTTCGACTTTGTCCGATGTGAATCCGATTTCGCTTGCGTAGAGGATGTCTGCACTTGTAAAAGGACCGGTTGAGGCATTGTTCAAATCATGCCTTGCTATGTACTCGAGCACATTTCCTGCCGGGTCGAAGAAGAATATAGAGTGAGCGTTCCAGTGCCGGAAGTGTCGTACATCGTCGGGATAGTCAGGATCGCACAGATTGTCAGGAGTTTGAAAGAGTGGTGTTCGCTCCTTTTGCCACTTTCTTGCTAGCAGTATCTTATTTTCTGGGATGTTGAAGGCAAGGTGATAGAATGGCTCTCCGGACTCAGGGCCCGCCGGGACGAAAGTAACTGGTGTTTCACCGGCTCGAACTGTAATTTCGTCAGATTGCTCTGTTAGTAACGGCAATTCCAAAACCTCGCAATAGAAGCGTTTCAATTGAGCAAGGGGAGTTGCCGTCTTCAGCCTCAGGCTTATTATCAGGGGATGATTGTGGCCATTCAAACTCATGTGATTTCTGTTTTTCGTTTCAGGCAAGACTAACGGATGATGCATAGAAGCAAGCAACAAACCAATAGAACTTTTGAGAAACTGCCGGCGATTGGGTTTACTCAGATCATATTCAACTTTGTCTATCTCGATCTTCATGAACTGTTCCTCTCGATTCAGTCGATGATAACGAGTTTTTCAGCCGTTGCGGGACTTTATGAGCTTACCTTCCTGTTTAAGACAAAACTTCAAAAGAACACCGAACTAAACCGAGAAAGCGGTGCCCCGCAATCGGCTGCAAAAA
>JAABYK010000260.1:0-307 GCA_011775825.1 Candidatus Zhuqueibacterota bacterium
ACAGTTGATCCTGGATCACATCGATTTCATGACGAACCACATGTTCGATTCGGAACATAAGATCTTCAACCGTAATCCTATCCTTAACCTTGTACGATTGGCCATAAATGTCATGTTGCCGATAGCCGGAGAGATAGATCACGGCTTCACGTAGGGTCTTGCTGGGAATGGTGCCGGTGTTGATGCAGACCCCACCCACGACGGCCTTGCGCTCCACCACGGCCACTCGCTTATCGAGTTTGGCAGCCTGAATGGCGGCTTTTTGTCCAGCTGGTCCCGAACCTATAACCACTAAATCATAATCATA
>JAABYK010000260.1:427-1183 GCA_011775825.1 Candidatus Zhuqueibacterota bacterium
ATAGTATAAAGAATCCCTGTCTATAAATCCAGCTCGAAAATCTGTCTTTTCTGTGTTTAATGATTGAAAAATCTAAGCCGTGGAACGCTCGCGGTACAATTGTCCGATCTCGGCACCAATGATAAAAACCAATGACGAGTAGTAAATCCAAAACGCGACAACGACAAGCAAAAGATAGGCGCCATAAATTCTGCCAAGGCTAGCAAAATGTTTGATATAAAAACCAAAACCCTGCTTTGCTATCTCCCACAGCACCGATGCCGATAGCGCGCTGATTGCCGCAGTTCTTAACCCAATTCTTTTATTAGGAATCAAATAATACACCAAACCAAACAAAGTGAAAATGGATAAAAGAGAGCCAACCGCAAGCACCAACTTTTGAAAACCACCAAACCTTAAAAACTTTAATAACGCAAATCGACCCGCCAAATCCAAAACGGTCTCAAAAAAAGGCAGGACGGTGATGAACAAAGGTATGAGAATCACGACTAACAAGACCATACCAATATCTTTTAATTTTCCCAACACCATCGAAGTAGTCGAGTGAATGTTATACACTCGATTCAAGATCGTGCGCATGGTGCTGAACAAACCACTTGCGGCAAATAGCAACCCGACGGCCCCGAGATAACCGGCTAATTCCTTGTAAGCGACCACCTCTTCGATTTTGGAAGAAATCACTCGCTTTACAAACGCAGCGGAGTCTGAATACGGGATCATTTTGCTTATCATAGCCCCAATCTGTCGCTCAAGCGA
>JAABYK010000673.1:0-197 GCA_011775825.1 Candidatus Zhuqueibacterota bacterium
ATTGCCGAATCGGGTAGATGTTGCCGGGTCATCGGTTCCGGCTTCACAGGCATGGGTTGAGTAGGCCAAACTTCTTCACCCTCCAAACTTGTTTCGGTGGGAACTTCTCGTTCTTCAATAGGGAAAAGAGGCTCGCCGGTTTCACGATTAAAAAGAAAAATGAAACCTGTTTTTGTGGTTTGAGATACGGCGTCAAT
>JAABYK010000673.1:339-856 GCA_011775825.1 Candidatus Zhuqueibacterota bacterium
CGGTTTCCACCATAAAAATCAGGAGAGGCAGAACCGGTTGGGACGTAAACAATGCCACGTTCTTCATCCAATGCCATACCCGGCCAGCTATTAGCTCCGCCCATTTTTTGCCAGGCATCGGGGTCTTCCCATGTATCATAGCCAAACTCACCGGGATGAGGGATGGTATGGAATGTCCATTCAAGTTCGCCGGTACGGAGATCAAACGCACGAATATCACCCGGAGCTGCATCATCTCCTTCTGAAACTCGTGAGCCGATGATGATCAGATCCTCATATACAATTCCTGGAGATGTAGTTACGACATATAGATCTTCAGCTCGAGCTTGAAATCCAGCTTTCAAACTTGCTTTACCTCCATCACCAAAAGAATCTATAAGTTGGCCGCTTGAAGCATTTAACGCATACAGTTCGGGGCCGGCTGTAAACAAAATTCTTTTGTCATTTCCATTTTCCCAGTATGTAACTCCACGATTTACATTCAGCCATGTTTGAATTTCAAGAGTATCGGGAAAAG
>JAABYK010000673.1:987-1158 GCA_011775825.1 Candidatus Zhuqueibacterota bacterium
CACAATTACCGTAACATAGGCACAAACGAGATTTACGCCATACCTGTTTCCGGTAAAGATTTGATGACATCAAGAATCAGTTTAAATCGCTCGATCGGTATCGAAATTTTCAAGAAGCTCTTTCACTCGGCTCATAAATGCACCGCCATGGGCTCCATCAATAATTCGGTG
>JAABYK010000673.1:1349-1513 GCA_011775825.1 Candidatus Zhuqueibacterota bacterium
TGAACGGATTTCGCAATACCGGCCAGGTTTTTGTTTTGAGCTTGTTTAATGACGGGGACAATCAGTCCGCCTTTTCCGCCTTCACCCAGCGCAACTGCAAGACCGAAGTTGATATCTTTTTTAAGATGAATCTCATCACCATCAACCGAGCTGTTCATCAGTGG
>JAABYK010000335.1:0-1357 GCA_011775825.1 Candidatus Zhuqueibacterota bacterium
TGCGTGTGTGTCCGTTTCACGCCATCACGCCAGCCAGCAAGAAAGAGGGTGTGTATCCCAAGGTGATTGAAGCGGCCTGTGCCGGTTGCGGCACCTGTGCGGCGGAGTGCACCACGGACTGCATCAGCATGCGGCATTTTGAGGACATGCAATACTACGCCCAGGTCGATGCCATTTTGTCCGACAAACCCATGGACAAAATTGTGGCGTTTGCCTGCAACTGGTGCTCCTATGCCGGGGGCGACAACGCCGGTACCTCGCGTCTGCAGTATCCGCCCAATGTTCGACTCGTTCGCACCATGTGCAGCGGTCGCGTGGATGAAGATTTTATTCTGTACGCGTTCAAACAAGGCGCGCCGTTGGTGCTGGTCTCCGGCTGCCACTTCTCGGACTGCCATTACATCGATGCCGTGACCTGGACGCAACAACGCGTGGAGAAGCTCTGGGACAAGTTGGAGAAGATGGGCATCCGTCCCGAGCGCCTGCAGTTAGAATGGATCAGCGCGGCGGAAGGGCAGAAGTTTGCCAAAGTGATGCGGGAGCTGGAGGAGTTGCGAAAGAAAGTCACAAAAGAGGAAGTGGAATACACCAAACAAATTCTAAGCGAGGGCAAACCGGCTGCAAAGAAAAAAGCGAAGAAAGATAAAGCCGTGGCGACNNACGTTATCCAGAAAATGTAAGAAGAGGCTTTCTTATGCTCCGATGGATAAGAATTCCAAACGTAACAATGATTTTCATATTGAGTTTCATTTTCTTCCTCGGATGTTCTAAAGGAGGGAAAGAACAGAAGCTTCTTGAAATTCTCGGTGAGTTTCCTGAACCAGCACCTTTGAAGGTGCAAATCCTTGAAAAAACTGAGTTAGAAAACGGTGAGCGTTATAAAATCGAATATGTGGTTGAAGAAGCCGACACATTATTTGACAGGCCAGTGGATAAGGTGAGAGCCNNCGGTTGTGGCCATCCATCAAGATGGTCCTTTCACCCACATTGGGAAATCGGAACCAGCAGGATTAGATGGAAATGAAAATCTTCATTATGGATTAGAGTTATTTAAACGTGGTTATGTTGTTATTTGCCAGGACAGATACTATCATGCAGAAAGGCGTAGAATCCCAAATCCAGGACAAGCAGGCTCTCACATGATGCGCGATCTAAATCGCTGGTTAAAGTGGGCAGGTCAATTGATTTTGAAAGGCAGAACTCATTTTGGAAAGGAAGTTTATGACTTGATGCGTGCTGTGGATGTGCTTTACACGTATGATTTTGTCGATAGAGATAAGATTGGTGCAATTGGCCATTCAGCGGGCGGTAATGTGTTGGTCTATTTCATGTTTGTTGACCAACGGGTAACGGTTGG
>JAABYK010000335.1:1416-1628 GCA_011775825.1 Candidatus Zhuqueibacterota bacterium
TTAGAAAGCGAAGCAGCCAGTAAACGACACGTTGAAAAAACTAAGGCCATAGAAAGATATGCAAGACAGAGTTACCAGACATTAAATGCGTCGGAAAATTTCAAGAGTATCTATTTTGCAGGAGGGCATGATTTTCCACCTGAAATAAGAGAACAGGTATATGCCTGGTTTGATGAACATTTGAGATGAATGGGGAGCCTTTAAATTGTTGC
>JAABYK010000680.1:0-1473 GCA_011775825.1 Candidatus Zhuqueibacterota bacterium
ATCCCTATAATCCGTTTCCCTATCCCTTTATCAACGGGGCCGAGAATGATATCGCGGCGCTCGGTGAAGGCGTGTTCGATTCAGTGATGAACAAAATGGCGGAAGATTTTAAGTTGCTGCGTCAAACCGAGTTGGAACTCAGCGACAGCTACGATCCCAAAGAGCATAATGAATTCTTCCGCCAGTTTAACTGGCATCAATTTAATGAAGAAGAATTGCAGTTATGCCCGCCGGTTTTGTTGGTTGGGGAGGCTGAGTCGTTATCAGGTGCTGCGGTTCAGGGCATCTTTAGACTGTTAGCTAGCCAGAGACCGATCAAAGTTGCGATCATCAGCGGTCTCGGCGGAGAGTCAAACCAGTTTGCAAAAGCGGGGACAAGTAATGAGGCACAATTTACAAGTGCCGCTAGCACTTTGTCCCAAGAATTTGGATTGTGGGCATTGAGCCACAGTCATAGTCTGGTGGTACAAACCAGTGTTGGGTATCCGGGGCATTTCTTGAAAGGGGCGCAAAAAGCCTTTCAAACAAAGCTCCCGGCCATATTCCATCTTTATGCCTCCGAACCGCATCATCATGGGCTGCCAAATCACCAGGCTGTCCGGCAGGAAAAATTAGCAGTGGATTCGCGAGCCTTTCCGCTCTTTATCTACGATCCAAGTTTGGAAAGGAGTTTTGCGGAACGACTCGATATCGGCGATAATCCGGCGCCGGGACAGGATTGGGGGACACGAGAACAGGCGCTGATCGACGAATCCGGCATTGAAATCAGCAAAGATTTACCAGTTTCTGTTGCCGATTGGGCGGTTCAGGAAGGGCGCTTCCGCTCTGCTTTTCGACTTCTGAAAAAAGGCGAAATTCATGATGAAATGATTCCCTTAACGCATTTTTTAAATCTTTCGCCAAAAGACCGGGAAGGGAAAGAGGCCTTTATCACCCTGTATGATAAGGATAAGAAACCGAGCTACATCGCGGTGTCCCCCCAAATGATTGCAATGGCAGAGAACCGCCTGTATTTATGGCGATTGTTGCAGGATGTTTCCGGTGAGCGCTCTTTCGAAAAGGCGGAGAAAATTGATGCCGAGCAAGTGGAAAAGCAAATTGCGGAGAAGACGAAGGCCGTCGAAGCGGAGTATTCTGAAAAACTAACCCATTTGGAACAGGAGCATCAGCAAATTTATCATCAAAAATTGACCCAAAAGCTGTTAACCCTTTGTGGTATCGCGCAGGATGGTGAGCTGTCCCAACAATCCATAAGAGAGTTTGTTTCTCCAAAAGCGGAAGATAAAATAAACGACAAGGACAACCAATGAGTCGTCGCAAAGGAGAAAGCGCACGAAAGATAGACATCAAACGAAAAAATAAATATGCCGGTAAAAATAACAGCATGTTTCCCCCGGTAAAATCCGGGGTGAAAATACGCAGTCGTCGGTCGAAACGAAAAAAGAAATAATACTCAGAATATCAATGCAATTG
>JAABYK010000680.1:1487-1704 GCA_011775825.1 Candidatus Zhuqueibacterota bacterium
ATATCAATGCAATTGAATTTAATCAATGAAGCAACCAAAACCTTTCGCCACGGCATACATCCGGGTGATTACAAAGAGCTAACCAGTCACATGCCCATTGAACGGATGCCGTTCATGGATGAGATTGTGTTACCGCTTAGCCAGCATCTTGGCTCCCCCTCCCGTCCAACCATAAAAGCGGGGGATAAAGTCTATCGCGGGCAGTTAATCGGAGAAT
>JAABYK010000680.1:1811-2083 GCA_011775825.1 Candidatus Zhuqueibacterota bacterium
GTCGGCAGTAATCGAAAAAGATCCGTTTTCGCCCCAGACTTTGTTTCACGAACATGAATTAGAATGGGAGAAGCTGTCCCCTCAGGATCTTTTGGCGATGGTTCAACAGGGTGGATTTGTCGGACTGGGCGGCGCTGCCTTTCCGACCCATGTTAAACTAACCGTCCCGGAAGGCAAGCGGGTAGAATTTTTTATCGTCAACGGCGTGGAATGCGAGCCATACCTGACCAGCGATCATCGATTGATGCTGGAAAATTATGATTCCCTGTTCA
>JAABYK010000606.1 GCA_011775825.1 Candidatus Zhuqueibacterota bacterium
GTCTGGACCGAGGATCGTCGGCATCCGTATCCGCAATCGCTGCCGTTGGATTTTTTCGCTCAAAAGATTGACCTCGATGGCAACCTTTTGTGGCAAGAAAACGGCAGATTGATTACGGTGCATGGGAGTTTGGTGAACGTCCGCCGGCGGGTGGTGACTGATGGGGCGGGTGGGTTTTTGCTGACGCGATTTGGGGAAGGTAACGGTAACACAGTCGTCGAACGGGTCTCTGCTGAAGGCGAACTGTTGTGGCAGCCGGGAGGCGTGCCGGTGCATACTGGAGGAGCTTTTGAAATAGATACAGATAGGAGCGGTGGAGCGGTAGTGGCCGGTGTCTTTTTTCCTGGCGCTGGGGTGGCCCAAGTCAGGGGGCAAAGGGTCAGTCCTCAAGGTAAGCTAGTGTGGAATGAAAACGGCATAGTTTTAAGTGAAACGGCTGACGTTCGCACTTTCATTGAAATTGCAAATGATGGTAAAAGCGGGGCCATAGTAGAGTGGAGCGAAGAGAGAGAAGGTCGAAGGCAAAGTTTTCTGCAACGCGTGAATGGAGAAGGAATGCAGGTTTGGCAAACGGAGGGTACGCCCTTAAATAAAGCGGGGTTCTTAATGAACGATAAAGAAGGCGGAGTTATTCTTGTACGGAGTGAAATAATACAAGATTCTGTGAAGACCTACAGAAAATCGCTGCAGAAATTTGATTCGCTGGGGATTCGTAAATGGGAGACAGAAGGTGTAACGTACCAAATCAGACGCAGCGATCCAGGAGGATATCGTAGTTTTATAAGCGACGGCAGTGGTGGCATTATCGTGGTGTGGGAAGAATTTAGTTTTCAAACATCGTGGGATATTGTCCTTCAACAAGTAAGCCGAAATGGCAAGCTGGGTGATGTCATTACTGCTGTTGAACGATCGCCCGCACCCATTGGCCCTCGAGAATATGCCTTGTTTCAAAACTATCCCAATCCCTTCAATCCAAACACACAGATTCGTTTTAGGTTGAGGGAAGCCGGGGTGGTATCGCTCAAAATATTTAATTTGTCCGGGAAGGAGGTGATAACCTTACTGAACCAAAAAATGTTAGTGGGGGAACACCGGGTACATTGGAACGGCACAGAGGGGTCAAACCGATTCGTCGCCAGCGGTATCTATTTTTACCGCTTGCGGGTCAATGAATTTCAGGCCGTCCGCAAAATGATTTATATTCGATAGTATCAAATGGTTTAAAGAAAAGAAAGGAGGGATAAAACCGATCAATTAAAAGCAGGACGGTTGAGACCGCCGTTCAAACGTTCGTCAACCGTCCTGACACGATTCCTTGAATGGTCTTTTTGTTCGGGTGGTAGCCAAAAACAAAAAGACGGGGAAAAATACTCGGCCTTTTATGCCTTTCTGTTTCCCCCGCCATTCAAGGCTTTTTTAATGTACAGAAATCATCTCAATAAGTCAATAATTTAAACGTGCGCTTAGTTTAGGAGGTGTTGACCCATGAAACGATTTATAGTAAGATATTTGCCTTTGGGTGTGCTAATCGCCATGGCTTCTCAGCTATTTGCAGATGACGACTTATGCGGAAACAACTTTACCGGGGCGCCGTCAGCCGCACCGCCATCACTGCATGTCGGTGTGATCCTGGTGCAGTTCAGCGATTGGCAAGGCAACGTGGACTCGAGAGGCAGTCACTGTCAAAGACATGGAGAAGTTAATCATTACACCGTTCAGGAATTTAATCGGCATTTGTTTTCACAAAACATCTATCGGACACCTGATCCCGATGATCTTAACAGTGAGCCAAGAACCCATGATAGAGAGGCGATATTCGGCAGCATGCGCGATTTTTACGATGAAAATTCTTATGGAAAATTTTTGCTTACCGGCGAAATCTTAAATGACTCTACTTTCAATGAAATCACTGAAAAATGGGTCCCAGTTTGGGTGACGCTAAACCAAACCAAAGGAGCCTGGGATAGTCTAGGCATAAATCCTACTCGTCTTCTTGACTCGACCTTAGCTGTTAGCGGCATCGACACTACCGGCTTCGAGAAGATGATTCTGATATATGCGGGTGAAGAAAGAAGGGACGGCTTGAACCCGGCAACAAGTGGTAATCGCTTTGTTTATCAAATTGGTGAAAAGAAGAAAGGTTCGTCAACGAGAGGCAGGACTAACACACCAGGTACGTTCTATGGCATCGGCACTCACTGTCATGAATTTGGCCATTTACTGTTTTTGCCGGATCTGAAAGGCGGCAGTACACAGATAAGAGGACTAAGTGAATGGGATCTCATGGCCGTTGGCAATCAAGGGTTTATGGATGGGGATCCGTTCAATGAAACTATCGGCGGCTATCATGCGCCTACCCACTTAGGTGGATGGAGCAAATTATGTTTGGGTTGGGCCAATTACGAAGAATTCACCGAGGGCAACCTGACTTTTCCTCATTTTGAGGAAGATGATCAGATATGTGTCTACTTTATCAATGACAGCGATCCGAGTAATTGGGATGAAGGGGAGTATTTCATTTTTGAGAATCGCAGGCCCACCTTCTCCGATGGCGCCCGCACCTTTGACGGCGACATGCACCGGGATGCCACTGTAGGCGGACTCTTGATCGTCCACCATAACGATGCTTCTCCAAGTCAATTTAGCAATGGCCTGGATCTGAAGGTGATCGAAGCTGATAACAACAATTCAGTCGGAGAAAGTGTCGGTGCCGGCAATATGGCCGATATTTATCCCGGCGTGAATGACAATACAGAATTTTCCGAGAGCTCAACGCCCAGCAGTAACGACGTCGATGGTAATCCTACCGGGTTAGCGCTGTTAAACATCACCAACAACAACGGCGTGGTTTCAACCATTGTCGATTTTGGGCCGCCTGCGGCTCCGCAGAATTTGGTGATAGCCAATCCCAGCGAAGATGGCGCCAATCCTATCCTGCAATGGGATGCCAACACCGAGCCAGACCTCAACCATTACCTGGTCTGGCGCGGCACCACGCCGAACTGGAAAACCACACCCATCACC
>JAABYK010000148.1 GCA_011775825.1 Candidatus Zhuqueibacterota bacterium
AGGCCTTCTTCCAGAAGGCGCCATCCAATTTATTGCTGCCGATGTTCCGGGCGATCTGCTTGATCATCTCAATAGTCAAGATTCCGTTTCCTTTACCGGCTCAGCCCGGACGGGACAGAAACTAAAAGCACATCCCAACATCGTGGCCAAGAACGTACGTTTTAACCTGGAAGCCGATTCGCTAAATTGCTCAATCTTAGGGGCTGACGTCACCCCCGACATGGAAGAGTTCGATTTGTTTATAGATGAAGTTGCCGATGAAATGACGGTAAAAACGGGACAAAAGTGTACCGCTATCCGCCGGACGTTAGTCCCAAAAGGACAAGTTCAAAATGTAATTGATGCATTAAAAGATCGACTGGATAAAACTTCTGTTGGTGATCCCGCTAAAAAAGAAACAAAAATGGGCCCGCTGGCCAGTGCCACACAAGCTAAGCGTTTTGAGGAACAGGTTTCCTCACTATTAGAAACAACAGAATCTGTTTACAATAATGGAAATGGGCAACATGATGGCGCTTTTACCGGTCCAAAAGTGCTACTATGCCACAAACCTTTGGAAATCGATGAGGTTCATAAGGTTGAAGCTTTTGGTCCTATGACCACAGTCATGCCCTATCAATCAAACGACGAAGCTATTGCATTAGCTAACAAAGCTGATGGCTCTTTAGTAGGATCACTATTTACGGCAGATGATGATATTGCTCGCGAAATCACGCTGGGCTGTGCTCCTTATCACGGACGTTTTATGGTGGTAAATAGAGACTGCGCCAAAGAGTCAACAGGTCACGGGTCCCCGATGCCGCACATGGTACACGGCGGTCCGGGACATGCCGGCGGTGGAGAAGAACTTGGTGGAGCACGAGCTGTTATCCACAACATGCAGCGTGTAGCACTACAGGGTTCGCCCACAACNNTAGCACTACAGGGTTCGCCGACAACACTGACCAACATTACGAATCAATACATTAAAGGTGCAGAGACAAATGAAGCAGAAACCCATCCGTTTCAGCAGTATTTCGAAGATTTAGAAGTAGGCGAAGCCCGAACCACTGACACTCATACGGTCACTGAGGAAGATATCGAACGATTTGCGGATCTATCGGGAGATGAATTTTATGCCCATACCGATCCGGAAGCGGCTGAGCGTTCTCTTTTCGGTGAAGTTGTAGCTCATGGCTATTTTGTACTTTCGCGAGCAGCTGGACTGTTTGTCCATCCCGATGAAGGACCGGTTATTCTCAACTATGGATTGGAAAACCTTCGGTTTGTTGCTCCGGTTGCTCCCGGTGATACCATACAGGCTAAACTGATCGTGAAAAGTAAAAAAGTTCGCCAGAAAAAAGCCAAGGATAAGTTTCCATTTGGTATTATTTACTGGGATGTGGAAGTCACCAATCAGGATGAGGAACTGGTTGCAGAATATACCATCCTGACGCTCATCAAACGCCGCGAAGTCTTGGATATGGATATTTTTGAAGAGGGTGAATAATTTCTGCTTAGAAAAAGAATTGAATTAATTCTGTAAGACTAAATGCTAAAAACGAACATGCTTACAGGAATTCTAGATAATACTTAGAATTTAAAAACAACCAACTTTTCAAACATGTCTGAAAACGGAGAAATTACTACAGAAATTGAAAACAACATTGGAACCATCGAATTTTACCATCCCAAGGGGAATTCCCTGCCGGGACAAATGCTTCGAGATTTAGCTGAAACAATTACCGAGATGGGTAATCACCCCGAGGCTCATGTACTTGTTTTAAAAAGTCGAGGTGATGGTGCCTTTTGTGCCGGTGCTTCATTTGATGAACTTATCAACATTGACAATTACGAGGAAGGCAAACATTTCTTCATGGGATTTGCGTTGGTGCTAAACGCCATGCGTCAGTGCCCAAAGCTTATTATCGTCCGCGTGCAAGGCAAGACCGTTGGCGG
>JAABYK010000218.1:0-751 GCA_011775825.1 Candidatus Zhuqueibacterota bacterium
TATTGACCAGACTTTTGTTGCCAATATCGGCCAGGCATCCACCGACGCTTATTTTATCGCCAGGCACATTTCTTTATTTAGCGGGGTTCCCCAATCTGTACCGACAATAATGGTGCAGCGAATCTGCGCCTCCGGTTTGGAAACGATTGTAGCTGCCAGCGAACAAATCACCCTTGGAAAAGCTGAAATTGGTTTGTGCTGCGGTACAGAGAACATGTCATTGGCGCCAACCGTAAGTTATGGCAACCGCATGGGCTATCAATTAGGACGGCTCAATTTTAAAGATATGCTCTGGGAAGCCCTGGATGATACCGCCGCCGGTTATCCAATGGGATGCACTGCGGAAAACCTGGCAAAAAAATATGGCATCGCTCGCGAGGAAGCGGATGAATTTGCCACACATTCTCAAAGCCGGGCTATGGCGGCAGTGGAAAAGGGTTTCTTCTCCCGCAACGATGGAGTTGTAACAGAAGAAATCATTCCCTTGAATTCAACAGTTTTTGAAGCGGAGGGCTTGAAACCACGAAAAGTTAGGCTACCCAAAGGTGTGGTTGATTTTGATAAAGATGAGAACATCCGTGCCACAACTAGGGAAACACTGGCTAAACTGCCGCCTGTGTTTGACAAAGAAGGCGTGCAAACCGCCGGTAACTCCAGCGGGATTGTGGACGGCGCCGCCTCAGTCATCATTGCCCAAAATAACTTCATTGAATCAAGAAAATTAAAGCCTTTAGTAAAGGTTATTGCTTCT
>JAABYK010000218.1:832-1732 GCA_011775825.1 Candidatus Zhuqueibacterota bacterium
TTGTGAAAAAGAGTTGGGACTTGATCGGAAACGTGTCAACGTCAACGGTGGAGCTATTGCCGTAGGCCATCCTTTGGGAGCCACCGGCACGCGCCTGGCATTAACTATCTCCAGAGAAATGAATCTGAGAAAGGTAAAATATGGTATCGCTTCCGCCTGCATCGGTGGTGGACAGGGTACTGCGGTATTGTTTGAAAATGTGAATATTTGAGGATTATTGTTTGGAATTTGGTGGTTGGAGCTTGATGATCCAACTCCAAACTGTGGACGTCAAATCACGAAAGGAACTGTATGTTTACTTGGCAAATGATCAAACCTAAAGAACCTTTTCAGTTGCAAGAGAATCCCTATCCGGAATTAAAACCAGGCGAAGTCCTGGTCGAAGTCGCTGGCTGCGGGGTGTGTCACACCGATCTAAGTTTTTGGTATTTTGGCGTCAATACTCGTCATGAATTACCACTTGCTCTCGGTCATGAAATTAGCGGTACAGTCATCGAGGGAGAAAAAGACTGGATTGGCAAACATGTCATCGTTCCGGCGGTTTTACCTTGCGGCGAGTGCTCATTTTGTAAAAAAGGAAGAAGTAATATATGTCGGAGCCAACTCATGCCCGGTAATGATTTCGACGGGGGTTTTGCTTCCCATGTTAAAGTACCCGCAAAGTTTCTCTGTCCGGTTTCAGATGAAGTGCTTGGAAAGTACTCATTAGAACAACTATCCGTTATTGCCGACGCGGTTTCTACGCCTTATCAGGTAATGGAGAAATCAGAAATAGAACCGGGTGACCTTGCCATTGCTATCGGTGTCGGCGGTCTTGGCACTTATGGCGCCCAATTGGCGAAAATTAAAGGTGCTAAGGTATTGGCTTTGGATATTAGCGATGAAAAATTAAAAATGATA
>JAABYK010000218.1:1811-1963 GCA_011775825.1 Candidatus Zhuqueibacterota bacterium
AAAGGTTGGAGCCGCACCCGCCGGATGGAAATTATTTGAAATGTCCGGTACTAAAGCAGGACAGGAATTAGCGTTTAACTTGCTTACCTTTGCCGGAACCCTGTCAATTGTTGGGTTTACTATGGACAAAATAGAATTGCGCTTAAGTAAAT
>JAABYK010000389.1:0-594 GCA_011775825.1 Candidatus Zhuqueibacterota bacterium
CAGCACCAAATTTGTGTAGTTGCGGCCGGCCAGTTTGTTTGCCTTTAGCGCCTTTGCATACGAAAACAAATCATCCAGTGTCGAGTACCCTCCTCCTGCCGGCGAGCCTTTGATGGCGTGCAGAAAAAGGTTATTTTGCAGCTTGTTGTCGTTGTAAGGACTTTTTGAGCGGTTGACCGTGTAACCGATGGCAAGGTTGGGCACAATCTGATCCATCTCATAACAGGCGGTGTTTGTCATGCCAGCGGGTTCATAAATGTTTTCCCGCACGTAATCGTAGTAGCTTTGGCCGGTCACTTCCTCGATGATGGCGCCGAGGACGATAAAGCCGGAATTACTGTACCGTCTTTTTGTGCCAGGCTCAAAGTCCAGAGGCTCGTCTTTAATGATTGCCATCAAATCATCCACGGTTCGGATTTTGGTGTAATTGGCCCAATAGCGATCGTTCCAGTAATGGCCCATCCCGGATTTCATGGTAATCAAATGCTCGATGGTGACCTTTTCGGCAATGTCTTTCGGGAAGTCCGGCAGGTAGGTGCTTATTTTATCCTGCAAATTGATCTTGCCGTCTTCCAGTAGTTGCGCGATGGCGAG
>JAABYK010000389.1:694-1072 GCA_011775825.1 Candidatus Zhuqueibacterota bacterium
TCCTCTTTCGACATGGTGTTCAACTCTCGCTCCACGAAGTCGAGGATTTCACGTTCGGTCATCTTCTTCGGTGGGGCTTCCGATTCAATAGGAGAATCGGCCATGTCCATCCCGAACAAGGTAAGCTTGTGCGGCGGGTCCGGTTTCGTCTGCAAATGGATACGTCGCCAGGCATCGCGTTTCTGACTTTTCGCGATCACGATCAGCTCGTCCTCAGACGATTTTTCAATCGTATGAACCTTGAATCCGCCGTGCATCATAGAAACCTGTTGGAAAAAAGAAAGATGCTCTTCCATTGAAAAGTCGTTCAGGAATTGTTCGGAGAAATTGTTCTTTATGTAAGCTCCGTGTTCGCCCGATTTCAAAGCATCCAGGAAT
>JAABYK010000389.1:1095-1719 GCA_011775825.1 Candidatus Zhuqueibacterota bacterium
GGGTATTTGGCAACTCGGCTGCTTCAAAGTCTTGTGCCCCGACGGAAACCGCCGCGATGATCCAAATGAGTATCAAACACAATCTAATGTTCTTGTTCACCATCACTCCTTTTTTTGTTCGGTCCTAATTACTGAATGGCTAAACGAAAACGGGCCGTTGCTGTCATTCGAGGTCCTTTGTTCGGGAATCTCCTTGCTAATTCCCGGAGATTCCGTCCCGAAGCGTCGGGACGGAATGACGTGCACTAACGAGTTTTCGTTCATCTGAGATACAGCCACTTGAACGACATAATGTAAGAATTTGTTTTAAAAGAAGATAGTTAAAGAGTGTTAGAAAGTGTTAAAAAGTGTTAAATGGGCAGCATTTTGAGGATTTTTTTCGTACATTCAGCAAACAAAAGGAATGGACTTGAACCAGCGATGAACCTAAAAAAGCAAATTGTGCTTGCGATAATTTTCTTAACCGCCGTATCTCTGGTGGGGTTGATCGCGTTGCAAACGTATTTGCTCAAGAACGCTGTCGAACAAAAAGAACAGGCGTTCCGTCAGAACATCAATGCCGCATTAAATACTGTGGTCCGCAATCTTGAAACCCGCGAAGCTCTGTCCGAAGTCATCAATCTA
>JAABYK010000506.1:0-1058 GCA_011775825.1 Candidatus Zhuqueibacterota bacterium
AAATTCAATCTCCCACTCGAAGACGATTTCTTTCTGAAGGATTGATCATGAAATTCGGCGCGCTTCCGTGCGCAACGTGGTGGATTTTGGTGCGTTTGTGGATATCGGCGTCAAGACGGCCGGCCTGCTTCACAAAAGCCAGATGTCGACCAAATTTGTCAAAAATCCCTTAGACCTGTTTGCAGTTGGCAATGTCATCGATGTGAAAATCCTGAACGCGCATACGGAGCGGGGCAGGATTGGTCTCAGTGTCGTGATGTGATCTGATGATTTGACTTAGTTAGATGTGTGAAGTACGAAGTAGACAGAGACTACTGGGAGTGGGAAGCTGCAACAAGCGATCGCAAACGTCTGCGGCAGATGATTGAACGTTGCCATGACTCTTGAAGAGTTTCAACATGAGATTCATGAATCCAGGTCCAACTTCCCTTCATAACAACACACTTCCGAAAAATTTCCTTTCTTACCTCTTCGATCAAGCCTGAGTCCCATCTCTTTGCAAAATTCTCATTCAAAGAATACAAAACTTTCTGCAATTTCTTAAATTTTTAGGTAAGTTAGGTAAGTTAATATAATAGTTAAACATAAGTTTTTCATGACCAAATAAATGGAGGCAGTAGGGGATGGCATCCGCAATTCTGGAAACCAAGATCGAACGTCAGCCGCTGAAATCGCACAAACTGGTCTCGGCAGGTTATGATTTGGATACCTGGACATTCGAAATCGAATTGAAAAATGGCAAGGTCTATCAATACTACGGCGTACCTGAGTACATCTATAAGTTGTTCGAGGAGGAGGATGCGAAAGCCCGCTTCTTTGATGAGTACATTAAAGATGCCGGGTATTCGTTCTCACAAATCGATTAAGGCTCTATGTCGATTAGAATGGGTAAAGTAGTCACTCATGGCGATATTTAGCCACGGATTCACACCGATAAAACGGATAACCCAATCGAGTTGGGCACATGTTTGTTAATGAACGAAGCGTTTGTCCCGTTTGGACATTCGTCCTACGGGATTTGAATACTACTTTCTCTTCTCCGAATTTCTGCATGATGC
>JAABYK010000506.1:1093-3053 GCA_011775825.1 Candidatus Zhuqueibacterota bacterium
ACCACAACTTAGGTATTGTCAAAATAGAAGTCAATATGTTTAACTGAAGGAGAACGATGTTACAGCAACGGCATCAGGCAGCTTCGCCCGTCGGCCTTGCAATGATTTTAATTATCGCAATGTCGTTCGGTTGTGCGCGGCGAGACGACTCTAATATGGACACCACGGATTCAACGGATTCAGCCCCCGACGCTACCTCGCGGCAAAATACGGACCTGCAAGGCCCAGACTCAAGCCGAGTAGAAGCGATTAAGATGGAAGCCGATGCTGCTCACGTAGGCGGACTGGGTTTCGGGAATTTTCACCTGGGCATGGATCCACGAGCGTTGGTTGCCAGATATCCAACATCGAAACACCGAATGACCATGATCTCCGGGGGAAGGGGCTGGTCGTACCACCCAAAGCTCAACGATGATCCAGAACTATCGTTATTCTCTGAGCAATTCGCCGCAGGAAAAGGGACGTATATCATACGTGTTGCCGCAAAGGAAGCTGCCGAGCTGATTTATTACGTACAGCTCGAGTTTGCTCGTGGTACGATTACTAAGATGCGTTTGTCATTCGGCGTTCCGATCGAGTTGCGTGGACGCGTGAAAAAACGAACATGCGAATCCGTGATGCAAAGTCTGGTTGAACAGTACGGTCCACCCATGCGAGAGGTGAGGCCTTATAGCGAAGAACGCGCCTGGCACGAACCCAAGATATGGCTCGACGAGGAGACTGAGTTGTGGTGGGACTGTGCTGAGTTCGCCATAATCCTTCGGCGTCTTAAGGATGAATAAAGGCAACAGAGCAAATGCCCAAGATTCATTTCAACACGGACCAAACCGCGCCGGACTAATTTCTAAAATTGAGAGTTTTGGTGTGCAGTTTGGCCGGTTAAACGAGGGGTTAAGTCCTCAGATCCCTGCATGTGCAGGAACAAATTCTAAACTCATCTTGGCTGAATTCAATCAGTGTAAACCCGTGGCTTATTCCTTTACTAATTGCATCACTCAGATCAACTTAAACACATGCCGCCAGACCTTTTAGTCGCTCGATTCATCAGATTTTTGGATGACGAGCAATGTGTAGTCATCCACCGGCGATCGAGATCCATAGAAAGATCGGATGTCGTCGGTGAGTGACTGATAGATCTCCGAAGCACTTCTGCCACGCAAGTCGTCGAGCATATTGAGCAACCGCTCTTCACCATAGAACTCTTTTTCACGTTCTGGTTGACTCGCGTCTCCCGGAGCATCTCGTGAAGCTTCAACCAACCCATCGGTGTAGAAGACAATCAAATCGTTTGCCGCCAATTCTAACGAAGTCACTTCGACGTTTTCCTCAAACACCTTGCCAACTCTTTCCAATCCAAGACCCAGGCCTTTGCTCTTCAGTTGTGTGATATCTGCTGACTCCTTATGCGGAACAAGAATCGGCAAATTGTGACCGGCACGCACGAACCAAATGCTGTGATTGCGGATGTCCAAAACTCCCACAATCGCCGTGACGAAAATCTGTCGGTCAACCAGAGGACCGGAGAAGTACTTATTTAGGCGCAGGACAATCTCGCGCGGATCATTCGTGAACTGCTGGGAATAGCGAATCAGGCTGATGCATTGCGCCATATAAAACGCNNCATATAAAACGCGGCGGAGGTACTTTTTCCAGACACATCGCCGATGGTAAAAAGATACTTGTTTCTATTTAATTTCAGCACATCATAAAAATCTCCACCGACTTCATTAGCGGTTTTGAGCATCGCCTGGAGCTGATATCCGGGTATGTCGGGCAAGGTGCGCGGAAGCATGCCGAGTTGCACGTTGCGGGCAATGGTCAATTCCTGCTGCAGACGCTCTTTGTCGCGGGCTTCTGCAATGGAGCTTTTCAACCGGTCGCCCATCTCATTGAAGTGATGCGCCAACTCCACAAACTCATCTTCGCCTTCGATGCGGACCTTGTAATCCAGGTTCCCGGT
>JAABYK010000506.1:3113-3465 GCA_011775825.1 Candidatus Zhuqueibacterota bacterium
TCAACTGATTGAATTTTTGCACGATCATCTGATTTATCTCGGACCCGAATTTAGACATGCGACGAATGACGACCAGATTTATGATCAAGTAAATGAACGCCAAAAAAAACAAATAGCTGGCAAATGTAACCGTGAAGAAAGAAGGATCCGGAATGAGCAGAATTTCAAATGCGAAGAATCCCACCGAATCCAACCTGTCATTCATCATAGGTGCGATGACGCGGCCAATCGTAATTCGAAAGGGATTCATCAAAAAGTCATTCGCCCGTGAGAGCAAATCCGAGTCGCCGAGCTGCTCGAAAGGTGCAGACATCACATCCGAGGCTGTTTGAGGTCGTAAAGCGAATGGAAA
>JAABYK010000115.1:0-247 GCA_011775825.1 Candidatus Zhuqueibacterota bacterium
AAGAGTACATGTGAAAACTGCTGGCACAAGCTATCTCGAAGCACTGAGAACAATTGCTATGGTAAATTCCGATTTGTTTCGGGAAATTTTAAGATTCTCCATGGATAATTTTGAAACCGAGAAACGAACCTATCATGTATCAGCGGACGTAGAAAAGGCGCCGAATATCGAGGAATTGACGGATAGCGATTTGGCGGACCTTTTCACTCAAGAAGATGTCCGCCAGATTCTTCATGTTAATTTTGGC
>JAABYK010000115.1:349-969 GCA_011775825.1 Candidatus Zhuqueibacterota bacterium
TAGACGTCACCTTCAACCGTTCAACAATTAGTTTTTTCAGTTTTTTGGAAAAGTAGAGATGGATTCAAAGGAATTGACTAAAATTTACGATTTTACTGGCAAAACGGTTGTGATTACCGGGGGGACCGGTGTGCTTGGCGGTGAGATTGCTTGCGGACTGCTTGGCTGTGGCGCCAATGTGGCAATGATGGACCGCAACTTGAAACTGGCCGATGAAATGGTCAAGGAGATTGAATCATCCACCGGACGCGTTATTATCGTTTACGGAAATGTTTTAAAGCGGGAGATTCTGGAGAAAAGCGCCCGTAAAGTGCTGGACAAGTTTGGCAAGATCGATTTTTTGATCAACGCTGCTGGCGGAAACCATCCGGAAGCGACCACCAAACCGGAGGTATCATTTTTTGATCTGCCTGAAAAGGCTTTACGGTTAACTTCGAACCTGAATTTGATCGGGACAATTCTTCCCTCCCAGGTATTCGGCAAATATTTTGCCGAGCAAAAGGAGGGCGTGATTCTGAATATCTCATCGATGAATGCCCTTCGTCCGCTCACCCGGATTCCGGCATACTCGGCCGCCAAAGCCGCGGTGAGCAATTTTACCCAATGGCTGGCAGTTCATA
>JAABYK010000115.1:1001-1329 GCA_011775825.1 Candidatus Zhuqueibacterota bacterium
TGCCCCAGGATTTTTTCTAACCCGACAAAATCGCTTTTTGCTGACTGACGAAAAAAGCGGTGAATTAACACCGAGAGGTAAGACGATCATTGCTCACACTCCGATGGGAAGATTCGGACATCCCGAAGATCTATTGGGTACGGTATTTTGGCTGTTATCCCCCGCTTCAAAATTTGTAACCGGGATTGTAGTGCCTGTGGACGGTGGATTTAGCGCCTACTCGGGAGTATGAGACTCAGGTGCTTTTGTTGAGGTATCAGTCACATAGGAAACATCCTTCGACTTCGCTCAGGATGAAGCAAATCTTTTCGTGGTGGGCGGAGCCGAA
>JAABYK010000097.1 GCA_011775825.1 Candidatus Zhuqueibacterota bacterium
TGTAAGTGAGAAGCAATATCAGAGTTTGCACGTGCTGAGTTCATGATTTTACCTTCCCTAGTGCTCTATTTCATAGATTCGGTGACATATTACTGTATTTCTGAGATTGTTTCATGATACTGAATTATCGCAGGAGAAGATCGAAGATGGACGATAGAAGATGGAAGAGCATTGCCCTGGCTTCGCTATCTTCCATCCTCCATCTTCAATCTTCACAAAAGTGATTTTCAAATACGTCACTAATTATGAAACGCTGTACTTAGTTTAAAACTATTTGCTTCCATATACAGGCATAACCTCAAGGTCATCGGGCACTTCAATGGTCATGAGGAGCAGTGCCTGACCGTGGGTCTTACCCTGGGCGTCATTCTTGAGGCTTTCGCTGCCTCCGCCGCCCAGTGAATCATGTAGAATAAAATTTAAACCTAACAAATTGGGCAACTCGAATCGCTCCACTTCCCCTTCAACGATATCTCCGAAATGAGCCTTAACTCTTTGGGGCGTGATTTCTCTTTTTAGTATTTCGTAAGCCTGTTCATTCATTGCGAGCAGACCCACGTTTGAACTGTCGGCTTTATCGCCGGAGCGAGCGTGAGCAATCTGTCTGAGCTGTATTCGTTTCATATTTTAGACTTCCTCTACCGTGACCTTTGTTTCGATCAATTTCTTGTCTATCAGGGCAGGCCAAAATGCCACAATTTCCCGAGGTTTCGGACGGCCCCCGGCAAAACCGGTCACACCCGCGGGCCCGTTGGTAACCAACGGCGCCAGCTCCTTTCCGAATCTGGAGATTTTATTCTGATCTGGATCTTTTACGCCAAGTCTGAGAACGACTTCATTAATCTGCTCAGGCAAGGGATTAATGTTGCCATGGCAGGAGTTCAACCCAAGAAATTCCGTATTCGTTTCCTCAAAGGAACACCCGACGTTTTTCAGTCGCTGCCAGATAATTTCCGAACATTTTTGAGCTTTCTCGTAAGCATCCGGGCCGCTGATGGTAAGCGTCCCCGAAGCTTTGTAGCCTTTGTGATAATTGATGGAAACCTTGTAGCTATCGGTTTTCGGGGCGCCCTTAATACCCGATACTTTGACCCG
>JAABYK010000565.1:0-1019 GCA_011775825.1 Candidatus Zhuqueibacterota bacterium
GGATTCCCGATTAAATAATGATCATTACTTATAATAGTGCCAGTGAGCTAAAAAACACGCTAAAGCGTGGAAATCTGTTTAATTTTTAGGTGCTTTCCAGAAGCTCAAATATATCTCTGTACACAATCCTTCTTCCTCTACCTTCCCTCCTAAAATTTTGACAATTAAAAAAAAGTCCCGTCATCAATGTAACATTCCCCTGCCTATCCCGTTTATTAACGACGTCGTTTTGAGTAGAAAATAAATTTCTAAAATTCAAAATATTATAATTAACGGGGTGTCCATCATGTTTAAGAGAAAGAAGATTTTGTTTTCAATTATCATTCTCTTGGTGGCATTTGTGGTCGTTGCCTTAAGTACCGGGAATGACGGTGAAGAAGCAATTGCTGTACAAACCGAAAAAGTTGAGCGTCAAAAAATTATCGAAACCGTAACCGCCACCGGACGAATCCAGCCCAAAACGCAAGTCAAGATCAGCGCCGATGTTGCTGCTAAAATTACCGATTTGCCGGTAAAAGAAGGAGACTGGGTTGAGAAGGGCGAACTACTGGTGAAATTGGATCGGGAAAAATTCCAGGCCGCTATGGAGAGCGCCGAAGCCAGCCTGGGCTCTTTTTTAGCCAATGCTAATTTAGCCAAAGAAAATATGAATAAAGCGGAAAAAGATTATGCCCGGGTTAAAGAGCTTTTTGATAAAAACCTTGAGTCGCAAGCGGCCATGGACCAGAGTTACGCCACATACCAGGTAGAAAAAGCGCGATACCAATCTGCGCTCGATCAGGTGGAACAAGCCAGAGCAACTTTGAAGCAAGCCCAGGATGACCTATCCAAAACTACCATCTATGCCCCCATGGCCGGAACGATCAGCAGGTTGAACAAAGAGATTGGCGAGATTGCCCTCGGTTCCCAATTTCAAGAGGATGTCATCATGATCGTTTCCAATCTGGATGGCATGGAAGCGCTGGTGGATGTGGATGAAAATGATATCGTGCGGGTTGCGGTTGGTGATAGTGCCAAGA
>JAABYK010000565.1:1137-1417 GCA_011775825.1 Candidatus Zhuqueibacterota bacterium
AATAAAGAATTGCGACCGGGTATGACTGCCAGCGGTGAAATCATCACCGATATCCGTGAGGACGTGATCGGGGTGCCCATTCAGAGCGTTACCGTTCGTACACCCGACCAATTGAAGAAGAAACCCGTCGAACAATCGGGCGACGTTGCCATTGCCGAGGAGAACGCCGAATCAAAATATACACCGGACAAGGACGGATTCGTGGAGATTGTTTTTGTGGTGGAAAACGGCCATGTAGCTGCCAAACAAGTCAAAACCGGAATCCAGAGCGATACCCACA
>JAABYK010000565.1:1473-2275 GCA_011775825.1 Candidatus Zhuqueibacterota bacterium
TCGGGCGATTAGCCAGGACCTTCAAAATGGCTCCCTAGTCAAAGTTAAACAAGAACAGCAACAATTGGCATCACACTAATTCAGGCAATGTTGAGCTAAAATGACAAATAAAACAAACTACAACATCTAACAGGAACTCAAACAGGGGCTGGCAATCATGACATTGAATTTAGAAAATATCGACAAGACATATAAGATGGGAAGCACCGAGGTAAAGGCTTTAAAGAATGTAACGCTTGGTGTTGAAGAAAGCGAGTATATCGCGATCATGGGGCCGTCCGGTTCCGGCAAATCAACCATGATGAACCTAATCGGGTGTCTGGATACGCCCACCTCTGGCGCCTATTATTTTGAAGGCATTGATGTGAGCAAAATGAACGACGATGAACTCGCTGATATCCGCAATCAGAAAATTGGCTTCGTATTCCAGACCTTTAATCTGTTGCCTCGCGCCGATGTTTTCCACAATGTGGAGCTGGCCCTAATCTATGCCGGAATGCCCGCTGCTAAAAGAAGGTTACGGGTGGAAGAAGCCATCGAAAAAGTGGGTTTGTCTGACCGAATCAAACACAAACCTAGCGAGCTTTCCGGGGGACAACGCCAGCGAGTCGCGGTTGCCAGAGCACTGGTGAACAATCCTTCCATTATCCTGGCGGATGAACCCACCGGCAATCTGGACAGTGAAACCGGTGAGGAAATCATGGGGCTTTTCGATAACCTGCAAGGAGCCGGTCATACCATCATTTTAGTGACGCATGAAAACGACATTGCTCAGCATGCCCATCGGATCGTCAAACTGAAA
>JAABYK010000096.1 GCA_011775825.1 Candidatus Zhuqueibacterota bacterium
GGGGATGTGCTCAGCACCAAGCCTTACGTCTCCGGAGCTGCTTACATCAACAAAATGAGTGACTTTTGCGAAGAGTGTAAATTTGATCCAAGAACGAATTGTCCGATCACCAATCTGTTCTGGGCGTTTTTGGCACGTCATCAAAAGAGTTTGCAGAAGAATTCGAGGCTCCGAATGATCTACGCCACTTTGAGAAAACGGAGTGACTCCAAACGTAGGCACGACACGGACGTCTTCCGGGTTATGCGGGAAACATTAAACGCAGGTGACGTATTAACACCTGACAAATTACCTCTGATGAAGGAGGGAGAATCTTAGAAAGAACAGAGAGGGAGAGGAAAAATGCAAATGAAATCTGTAGCCAAAATCGTGGTTATTATCTTCGGCGTAATTCTGTTTGCAGCGGCATTAACATTAGCCGGCTTCGCACTCATTCCGCCGGAGTCTTACGAGCCCAAGCCACGCGATCTGCGCGACGAGTCCGAATACCAATTAGAAGAAAAAGTCGGTTGGTATGTGTTCGACGACAACAGTCATCGCATGATCACCTGGGGAGCAGAGAAGGCTTTGACGATCAATCGCTTTGATTCCCTCGCTCGGAATCATTTGACACCCAAAACAGTGGACACGTTCATCTGGTTACGAAAAGGCGACCGAGAAAACTACCAGATGAAATTCAAGCGCAATGAGAACGGCAACGTAGTGGGTATGGAATGGACGGATGAAGGGGGTCAGGAACGGACGGCCCGGCGATTGCGCAATTATAATTATGCTCAGCAAGAGGTGCGTTATTTCAACGGAGATACGGAACTGGTTGGTCTGCTCATGAAACCGGTTGTGCCGGGTCCACACCCGGCAGTTGCATTCATTCATGGTTCAGGCGTTAGCGACCGCAATAACTTTTGGTATCTTTATCAAGCCGACTATTTAGCCAAAAGCGGGGTTGAGGTTTTGTTACCTGACAAACGCGGCTGCGGAAAATCGGGTGGAACCTGGCACGATGCGAGTTTTGCCGATTTTGCCGGAGACGCCCTGGCCGCGGTGGACTATCTGAAAAACAGCGAGGCCGTAGACACGGACAAGATCGGCCTTCTCGGCATCAGTCAAGGCGGTTGGATTGGTCCGTTAGCAGCAAGCAAGTCCTCCGACGTCAGATTTTTGATTAACGTATCAGGCAGCGCGACCACAGTCAACGAGCAACTGAGCCATGAAATTACGGCCGACATTCGGAATGCGGGCATCCCCGGTTTTATGGCATCTTTAATCGAACCCGTTTTCAGTCGGCGGGTCAAAAAACGCCGAGAAATTTGGTGGGAACAAAATGGCAACTTTGACCCTTTGCCTTATTGGCGCAAATTAAAGCTCCCCATTTTAGTCGTGTACGGAAAGAAAGATGAGGATGATAATGTTCCAGTAAGTAGGAGCGTATCCTTTCTGGAAGCGGCAAAATCGGCGAGTCAAAACCCACACTTTCACATCAAGGTTTATGAGGAGTCGGGACACGCAATGGGCGATCCCAGTACCGGGTGGATTCGACATGACTATCTGGAAATGCTGGCGGATTGGATCCATCAAATCACCGCGACCAACTAAGCACGATGCCCGAGTTCAGATACCGCAGTCGAATTGAAGCTTCCGCGGAGAAGGTGTTCGATTGGCACAGCCGACCTGGCGCTTTCGAACGCCTCAAGCCGCCCTGGGAAAAAGTGGAGGTCGTGGAAAGGCACGGCACCATTAAGGATGGAGACCGCATTGTCATCAAAACCAAAATTGGGCCGTTTGCTAAACAGTGGGAAGCCGTCCATTGTGACTACATCGAAGGACGACAGTTTTGCGACATTCTGGTCAAGGGACCTTTTGCAAAATGGGAGCATACCCACCGTTTTGAACCGGATGGGGCATCGGCGTGCTATCTCGAAGACGAGATTCGATATGATCTGCCATTCGGTTTCCTGGGGAACCTGCTGGGAAAGAGCTTTACAATCAACAAACTCAATCGTATGTTTGCATATCGCCATCAAGTAACCCAGCAAGATTTGAAAATGCACAATTCGCGAGAAGGAGTTCAATCTATGAAAATATTGACCACAGGCGGAAACGGGCTGATCGGTTCGGCGCTGGCGCCGTTTCTCAGAACCGGAGGCCATGAGGTGAATAATCTTACACGCAATAAAGACAGCAAGGACTGTTGTGATTTTCACTGGAATCCTCACACGGAGGAACTGGATACTGAGAGTTTAGAGGGAGTAGAAGCCGTCGTGCATCTCGCGGGTGAGAATATTGCTCAAAGGTGGACCGAGGAACGAAAGTCCCGGATCAAAGAAAGTCGCGCCAAAGGCACGCAGTTTTTAAGCGAGTCCCTGGCCAAACTGGAAAACCCTCCCAGAGTTTTGGTGTGTGCCTCAGCCATCGGTTACTACGGCGACCGTGGTGATGAGGTTTTGAAGGAAGACAGCCCGCCGGGAGACAGCTTTCTGGCTGAAGTGTGCAAAGAATGGGAAGCGGCCACAAAGCCTGCGGTTCAAAAGGGCATTCGCGTTGTCAATTTACGGATTGGTGTGGTTTTGAGTCCTGAGGGCGGCGCGCTGGCCAAAATGCTGCTGCCGTTCAAAATGGGTGTCGGAGGCGTCGTGGGCAGCGGCGAGCAGTATTGGAGTTGGATTGCCCTCGACGATTTGGTGGGCGTCATTC
>JAABYK010000364.1:0-139 GCA_011775825.1 Candidatus Zhuqueibacterota bacterium
ACTTGAGCAGCTCGTCAGCTATGCCCTTTGAAAAAACGTCAGGTGTTTTTCCGGCAGTTTCTTTCTTATTTGAGGCCGAGTGTTCGGATGGATTAGATTTTGCTTCGTCTGGGACAAATTTAAGGTTTCCGGCATAGTG
>JAABYK010000364.1:345-999 GCA_011775825.1 Candidatus Zhuqueibacterota bacterium
GCAGGACGAGCTGGCTCTTATCGCCAAATTTTCCCACCATCCTATCGTGAAGCTGGCGATTCAATTGTGCGATGAAGATGTGTCCTATGAAGAATTGGTGCAAAGAGTCAGACAAGAGGAGTCTTTGAAAGACCTGGATGGTCGGGATATTGAGTTTGTCAATCGATTCGTCAGCGATTTTACTTCACAGCAACTGGGCTTAGCCGGTGCGGCTGTCATACCCGAGATGCATAAATTGGCCACTGTATTGACGCATGAGTTATCGATGTTACGTTTCACGGAGCACATCAGCGAGAGTGCTTTGGCTACAGGTTTACAGATGCTTGCAACGAAAGAGTTCAGCGCGGCCACTAAATGTTGTATACGAGCTATTGAAACTCTGCCTTCTGATAAACCGGAATTGGAACCCAGAGCCTATAATTACCTCGGCATAGCCTACTATCGTCAAGGCAAAATCGATTCAGCTATCCAAAACTATAAGCAGGCAATACAAGTCTCAGAACGCCTCGGAGAAAAATACTGGCGGTCCAAAGCTTTGGGTAATTTGGGCATGGCTTATCAGGATTTGGGTTCCATCGACTCAGCCCTGAAGTTTTATGAAGATGCCTTAGAGATAAGTCGGGAGCTTAAGGACCGTTGGGAAGAAGGCCGTGA
>JAABYK010000364.1:1064-1315 GCA_011775825.1 Candidatus Zhuqueibacterota bacterium
GTCACGAAGGCTATCGAGCGTTACCAGGAAAGCTTGGCTATCTCACGTAGCTTTTCGTCTGAGTTTCCGGATCGACGCGGTGAAGCTGGTTTACTGAACAAGTTAGGATGCGTCAGTGTCGCCATGGGTGAAACTGACAAAGCAGTCGAATATTTTTCTAAAAGCCACGAAATCCTAGCCAACGAAGTGAGTGACAGGAATTTACGGTGTGCTGTTCTCACCAATCTGGCGGGCGCCTTGTGGGAAAAAGG
>JAABYK010000129.1 GCA_011775825.1 Candidatus Zhuqueibacterota bacterium
TGGGGGGGGTAGACATGTAGAACAGGTAATTTCCCCCGGTGTTCTGTTCCTGATTAACACTTTCCAACTTCGTTTTTATTTTCGGATAATCTTCGGCACTTTTGGTATCAATGGGTAGGTAGTATAATCGTTGTAAAAACTGGTGTTCGTCAGATGATTCGACTTGATCATTATGTCCGAACGTCTTAATGCTTTCTCTCATGTTATCCCGGAAACTGTCATCATCAAGCCTGGTACGCCCGATGCCCAATACAGCGAAACTGTCCGGCATCAGCTTCCTTTTGTAGAGATCATAGAGCGCCGGGACCAGTTTACGTTTGGTCAAATCTCCGGAAGCACCAAATATGACGATAACACAATTTTGAGGTCTTTCCATGATTAGCCTTCCTTTCTTTAATTCATTCTCGTTCAGTCAGAAGCTCGGAATTCAAGGAACGATTTAAAAATAAGTTGTAAAACGCAAATAGAAAAGTAGCAAGATAATTACCTGGCTTGAATCACGTCATGGTGTATGCATAGCGGACTGAAGTCCGGCAATCGACATGTTTTTAGGTATTTCTGAATCATGCCGCGCAGCAAAACCGTCCAAGTCCTCGTTCCGTTTGTCCTTTTATAGACGTATCTCTGTCGTATTGAAAACAGATTCAGAGTGCGGTACTTTTATGCGCCTCGCTGCATCGCATAAAGGCGATGCACTCCTTTTTACACCAGTTCTGTCATTCTGAGGGAGTGGAACGACCGAAGAATCTCTCGCCAAGCCTCCGTTTAAAGCAAAATTACCCATGTCCTCAAGGTAAATTTCAGAAACTTACTACTACGAGACCANNTAGATTTCAGAAACTTACTACTACGAGACCATGCTTCCAACGTTTGAGATTCTTCACTCCGCTCCGCTACGTTCAGAATGACAACGTCTGCTTGCCATATTACAGTTTAGATGTTAGACTGGGATATAATTTCCTATTCCGTCTTGACCGCATGACCACCGAATTGATTTCGCAAGGCAGCCAATACTTTGTTACCAAAAGATTCATCCTGTCGGGAGCGGAATCTGGCAAACAGCGAATGAGTGATCACCGTGGCCGGTACATCGAAGTCGATAGCGGCTTGTACCGTCCAGCGGCCTTCTCCGCTGTCGGCCACCCAATCCTTCAGTTTTTCCAATTTTGGATCTTCAGCAAACGCCAGTTCGGCCAGTTCCAGCAACCAGGAGCGAATCACACTGCCATACTGCCAGACTGAAGAAACGGCGCGCAAGTCAATATCAAAGGGTGACTTTTCCATGATCTCGAATCCTTCCGCATAAGCCTGCATCATTCCATATTCAATGCCGTTATGCACCATTTTCACGAAATGTCCCGAACCGCCGGGTCCACAATGGAGATATCCGTTTTCCGGGGCCAATGTCTTAAATATGGGTTCTACAAAATCCACGGCTTCCGTCTCGCCGCCGTACATAAGACAATAGCCGTTGTCCAATCCCCACACACCGCCGCTAACACCGCAATCGATAAAATGTATGTTTATGTCTTCCAAACTTTTACCCCGCTGTTGGGAGTCCCGCCACATGGAATTGCCGCCGTCTATCAAAATATCATCTTTTTTCAGATAATCTCTCAGTCCGGCAATGGTCTGATCAACCGGGTCTCCGGCCGGAACCATCATCCAAATCACTTTTCGTTCGGGAAGTTTTAATACCAAATCCTGCAGTGAATCGGCGCCTTCCNNCAACTTCATGGTCATTTCGCAAAAATCGTAATACCATATTTCCGCCCATTTTTCCCAGTCCGATAAATCCGATTTTCATAGGGTCCTCCTGTTTTCTTGATTTGTCAAATAAGTTATAGTTTCCACTTCTCCACAAATTCTTTGGCGACCGATTCTAACCGGGTTAAATCGTCAACAATCCACTTCTCTGCCAGCAGCCCGCTCTCGTGGATTTGCTTACGGGTAAAATCGGTGGTAACCGCAATACATCCCATTCCTGCTGCCAGCGCTGCTTTTACACCAGAAGGTGAATCTTCAATCACCACACATTGTCGCGGTGTAACCTCAAGTTGGTCCGCCACCAACAAATAAATTTCCGGATCGGGCTTTCCGTTTTCCACGTCATCGCGGGAAGCGACAAAATCCAGTTTATCTCGGATACACAAGATGTTCAACACTTTACTCGCCTGTTCGCAATGGGACATCGTCGCCAGGCTAGTAGTAAAGTTTTGCTGCCGGGCATAATCCAGCAAACCCAGATTGTAGGGGCAGCGATATTCATGCAGAATTTTCGGATCTTCCAGCATCTCCTGGTAATACTTCAGGCGAATTTGCACGAAAGCCTGCCAGGGCGTATCAACACCGTAATCCCGCATTTGGGAGGTGGCCGTCTCCTCTAACCCAAACCGTTTCATCAGTTTTTGAGCCACTTCCCGGCGGGATAGTCCGACAACTTCCGTAAAGGCAGCAATCACATCAGCTTCACTCAGTCTTCCATTGCTCAGGTCTATGGCTGCCCTGGCATAAGATTTGGCTTTCAAAATTTCCGTTTGCACCAGTGTCCCGTCCAGATCAAAGATAAATGCCTTTATCACGATATCGCCTCCGCTAATCGGGTGATTGATGATGCCACATCTGTAGTCAGATGAAATCGAATTACCTTTCGATTGGCATCCAGCAATGCCTGCCGGTCTCCCAGCGCCTGGGCATCTTTTAAAATGCCAAAACGAATCGAGGACCGATCTTCTCCCGGTTGATCGGGAATCGGCACATCCTGTCGTAGACCCACTTTCGTGGCAGGTATATCGGAAGTCAATTGAATAAACAATCCGTTCCCGGCATCGCCTTTATGCAATTGCCCGGTAGAATGCAGAAATCGGGGACCATATCCCGAGGTAACCGCCAAGCGCTGCGTGGTTTGTATTTTATCTCTGAGCTTCTGCAAGGCCTCGTCTGTTTGGGAATCCGGTTTGACGTAAGCCTGAATGCTCACGTAACTGCGTCCCTTGCCTTCGTTTTCACCGGCATTGGCCAGGGACAAAAACTTGCTCCACGCACTGCTAAGATCATTTGCTTCTACATCGGCGTAAACTCGAATGCCGTTTTCTTCAAAGCTTGGCGTTAGAGAGGGCAAAGTGCCTTCTTCCTGATATGCGGATACCATTTTTTTGGCCAGCACTTTGGCGGCTTCCACATTGGGTTGATCGAACGGATTGATGCCCAGGAATTTCCCGGCAATGGCCGT
>JAABYK010000345.1:0-1231 GCA_011775825.1 Candidatus Zhuqueibacterota bacterium
TTGGCTCTCCCCCTCCGAAACCTACACCAACACAACCATTGGTGTCCAATTCGGTAAGCCAGGTAGTTAATCTATCAAAATCCAAAATCTCAGAGTTCTTTGGCGCATAACAATGAAGGCACTTCAAATCACAGGCATTTGTTAACGCTATCGAAACATGACGCGGCGCTGGTGACCAGAGGCTTTTGGGAAACCTGATTTCATCAACTAAAAGATTTATCCCAGAGTCCCTATTAAAGAAGTGAATACCATCTGGACCGACACGAGTCTTCAAATTGGAATTCGCATATTTATGAACTTTACACAAAGTTTCATCGCTTTCTACGATCTCCTTCACGCTAACCATTTATTTCTTTTCCACTCATGAACCTACAGCCTAACAATTATTCGGTGGGCCACATTGGCCACTTGCAAAAATCGTCCGGAGAAACCCACACCCGGGCACAAAATTCGCATCATATCCAGAGATTATCCGTCTTGATAAGGCCGAGGATTACGGGTTTATCAAGCGGCCCTGTTCTTGCGAATACATTTGTTCCAAAACTCAAGTGCAACTATTCACTTGCTTACCGTGAAATACCAAGCGCTGTAATAGGCAATGGTGACCCCCGCACTATTGTAGGCATTTACGCTCCATTGATAGCGTACGCCTGGGGTCAGCGGTGGCGAGATAACGAGGCTAGTATCCGTCGTGTTCTGTCTCAGGACAGCCTCGCCTGTTTCGTCGTCGAATACATCCACATGGTAGCGCGTCGCGCCCGGCAGGCTGCTCCAACGCAGCCTTGGCGTTGTAGTGTTCACCCTTTTGCCATTGGGTGGCTGAAGTAACCGCAGTTTCTTTTTTAAGCGCAAGGTAACAGAAACCTCTTTCTGAGAGACGGGAATGTCAATCGATGTACCGGCCCATTCCCAATATTCTTCACTTGGTGAAATGACGAATATCCTGTAACCTCCAGGCTGGACGGACTCTATGCTGAACCGTCCATCGGTACCAGCAACAGCCTGCGCCAGGACGGGCAGGTTATCATCGTAGCTGCCACCCTCATCCTTTAATACAATGCTGGCATTCGGAACGGGATTGTCGCCCCATAACACGCGCCCAATCACGCGCGCATCTGTAGGGGAGCCGCGCTTCGTCACATCATCCGGCTCGACAGGCTCTGGCGGATCCTTCAAAGTGCCCTTGGGCGAACGGAAAACGAATTCTCCCAACTCGTGGCCCGGCAATGTC
>JAABYK010000345.1:1253-2415 GCA_011775825.1 Candidatus Zhuqueibacterota bacterium
AATGTCCCGGGTGCTGGTGTTTGATAGGAATTCGAAGCGGCCGGGACCACATAACTGCTCAATTCTGCAAACGTGATGTAGCCGTCGCCGTTGATATCGGCCATGCCATCTTTAATGGCTTTTAAAATATGACCCGTAAAGACGCTGTGCCCACCAGGACCGCGGTCTAAAACTTGTTGATTTTTGCCCCCAGCTGTGATAATTTGTCGGGCGTCACGCTGGGTGATCGCTTGCAGATAATGTGGAATACTAGGATCCAAAGCACCAGCTCTTGTTCCTAACAGACCACCATAGCAGGCATCCATGATAAAGAGTTGATGTTTAGCTGTTCCCATCCTGGTTGATTGAGAGCGAATTTCTTCCATAGATATAAAGGTAGCACTGTCGTAAGTGCCATCATAGGGAACGATGTAACCAGCGTCTTGTTCGCCGAAGCGTTCAGTATGACCGTGCCCAGCAAAAAATACCAGAATGCGATCATTCTCTTCCACCTTTTTAGCGATCTTGTGCATCTCTGAGATAATCCGCGTTCGAGTGGCCTGTGTATCGTATAGCTGAGTCACTTCAAACCCCCGGCTTGTCAAAAATGCGGCGACACCTTGTGCGTCCTTTCTGGCGTAGTTCAGCCTTGACCAATTTGGAGAAGGATACTCGTTTATGCCAATGACTAAAGCGTAGCTGTTTTGGTAAAACTGAGTCCTGGCATCCGAAACCAGTGAGAGGGTGATCAAAATCAGTATGATCATTGATTGAAATATTTTGCTTCGCATGGCTATCTCCTTTGCATATAGTCATCTCGCATCGGTTTGTATTCAAAAAATCATTTTTTGACAGCTATTCTGAATCTCGCCAATTTGTTTTGGTATTTTGAATTCAACCGAGCAGCTCTTTGCATCAGCTTTAGCGCTTCCGCGTACTCGCCTCGTTTGTACTGAATTTCCGCCAATGTATCCAAAAAATCAGCATTGTCATTCGAGAGTTGGACTGCGAGGCTTGAGAGTCGTAGCGCTTCATCGACTTTTCCCTGTGCCTGATAGAGCCAAGCCAAATGGTTCATAGGCGCAGCCATGGTTGCAAGAGCTTGTTTGTAGGCGTTAATCGCATTGGCAGTGTCGCGTTGTTGTTCGTAAAAAATGCCTTGTTCGGTTTTGCTTTTGAGGCC
>JAABYK010000585.1:0-608 GCA_011775825.1 Candidatus Zhuqueibacterota bacterium
AAGCGAATGGAAATATCCGAAACCGACTTTCCTGTTTCCAGAAACCGAATTTATACAGATACGATTCCCAGATGGGAGGCCGGTAGGGATAGGCCAGAAGTCGGCTTCCAGCCAGGATGGATGTATTTTGAGAAATCAATTGTAACAGATCGGGTTCTATTTTCGCAAAATGGATGGCATCTTCGCCCGATTCCGATGATTTAAAAAACAGAAAATAAGCGATTTCATCTGAAGGGAAATTTAAAATCGAGCGTCTTTTGTTCAACGCCAGGATTCCCTGCTCCGGCAGATCGTCCGAGAGTTCAACGGGTTCATAATCCTCCGTTCGTAAAACAGCTTCTGAACCGTCATCCGTAACTTCATATCTTTCGACGGAATCGGCGGCTCCTTTCGTGATAATCTGATCCATTTGATTTACGATGGCCTTGCGCATTTTTTCTGCCTGCCAACCGGCGATGAAAAAGTAAAAAATCAACCCCAACATGGCCAACTGGATAAGCTGCGGGAACGTGGATTGAAACAGACTCGAGAATTTGAGCTTACGAGATAAACTGGCGAAATTGTAGACTAGCACGATGGGTATTTTGACCAACACCGCAAGCAAGTAT
>JAABYK010000585.1:671-2252 GCA_011775825.1 Candidatus Zhuqueibacterota bacterium
TAGTCCGTACCAGAATCTGGCCTCGGCGATCTCGCTGCTTTCAATGCCCTGGAATGGATTCAAACCCGAGAAATGCCGAAACAGTAAGAAAACGGCGACCAAATAGATCCAACATTCTACCTTGGTCAAGGACTCCAACCAGGTGGTTCTGCGTAACAACAAGATGAATAGAATGACCTGCAGGATAAACAGATAAAAAAAGTCTTCAGTCTGAATGCCAATAAATGCCAGAATGGCATACAAAACCAATACGCCCTTCGTTTTTTTGCTGTTTTCAGCCAAAATCAAACTGAAGAACAGAATTAACACGGACAAAAGAACAATGTGTGCGAATTGGAGGAAAGGACCGGGTGTTGAAACAGCGAATCGAAAGAATGAGGAGCTGGCATAGGCAGAGTGTAAGACCGCCGCTTCGAGATGATAAAACAGGAAAAACAAGCCCACAAGCAGCTCGCAGGGTGGCCGAAGCTTTGTGTGCAGCGCCTCGATCAGCCGAAACCAAAAATAAACATGCAGAACGTAAAACAGAAAGTTTAAGTTAAACCATAATTCGAAGGGAAGCAAAACGAGAAGGAACGAAATGCCCCATCCCGCAAGTGTTATGTAGAAATCTCTGGAATTAAGTGTCTTAAGGTTCAACCAGAATTGCTGAAATCTGGCGCCAACCTGGAATTTCAATTCAGGCATTTTTCCCTTTCGGAGATTTGTATCAAATTGGTTACAAAAATGTAAAGATACAGGATCAAATAAGCAAGAACAGAATGAAGGCAGGGGGGTGTGGAGAATTGGTGGTGGCAGGCTTAACAAGATCGCGTAGGATATTCATGCTGCACGGTATATGACTTTTGGATATTCATCCCAATGAACAGTCATGAGTCTGGGCAAGAATCGCTGTCCTAAATTAAGTTCGGATTTGAACAAACGTCCCACGCAATCGCAACTATTTTTTAATTACATTACATTCAAAAGGGAGAGTGAGGGTATACCCTAAAGGACTTTAATGACCACCATAGTCATGTCGTCATGTTGAGGATGGTTCCCAACAAATCGTTTGATCGAACGCACGACGTTTTGAACGATGAGACTCGCTGAGCCGTTTTTATTTTCGGAAATCGTTCTTTCCAGCCTTTCTTCACCGTACTCTGCGTCGTCTTTGGTGCTGGCTTCGGTAAAGCCGTCGGTGTAAAACGCAAGCACGTCGCCATTCTCCAGCTCGATTTCAAGCTCTTCGAGGAACTCGTAGAATTTGGTGTCGCCAGCCAGGCCCACAGCGATGCCTTTGGGTTGAAGCAACGTATTTGTGTCATTGCTGCGATGTGCCAGAATGGCCGGATTGTGCCCGGCACGTGCGAACCGAATGGTGTGTTTTCTCATATCCAGCACTGCGTAAAACATGCTGACAAAGGAGTTTCTTTCGATGTTGCTGTACATCTGCCGATTGACTTTGTTCAGCACTTCTCGCGGCGACAAAATCTCGCTCGCATGGGACTGCAAAATGCCTTTTGTCAAGGTCATATAAGATTCCATGGCGACTGAGTCGTCCTGGATATGCTCGAAGCCAAACACATTCCCGCTCGGAGT
>JAABYK010000095.1:0-743 GCA_011775825.1 Candidatus Zhuqueibacterota bacterium
CGGGCTTCCTGGCCATATTGACCGGCGCTGTAAGGTTCGTCCGGGGACCTGATATCGATAAAGTGGTGCGGTACCTGTGCCAGTTGCTCCCTGGAAGGCTTGGCCGTGCCGATATCCATGTATCTGTAGATTTGTCGCGAATCTGCGGAAACGATCTCCGCATCCAGGTGTCTGGCAACCTCCAGCGAAACTTCGGTCTTGCCTACACCGGTAGGCCCGACAATGAACAGAACTTCTTGCTTCACTTCCGAATGTTCTTCAAATATTGCAAATACTCGCTATCGGTATTTAGAATCAAGGTCGTGTTGGTGTTCATCGTATTTCTGTAGGATTCCAGTGTTTGTATGAACGAATAAAACTCCGGATCTCTGCCAAACGAGTTGGCATAGATCCGCGTCGCTTCTGCGTCTGCTTCACCCTTGATTCTTTGTGCTTTGCGATACGCCTCTGAAGTAATGCGCTGAAACTCTTTCTGGCGTTCACCGTCGATTTCGGCCCTGCGCCCCTGGCCTTCCGAACGGAATTTCTCGGCAATCCGCCTCCGTTCCGAAATCATGCGATCGTAGACTTTTTCGCGGACTTCCTCAATGTAATTGATCCGCTTGATACGAACATCCAGCAGTTCGATGCCAAATTCCGGCATGGCCTCGGCAGCCGTCTCCAGAATAAGCTCCGTAATCCGGTCACGTCCTTTTTCAATCTTTACATCGGCAACCGGCTCCCCAAAGCCGCCCTGTTCTTCC
>JAABYK010000095.1:756-1111 GCA_011775825.1 Candidatus Zhuqueibacterota bacterium
GGAATTGCGAACCGCTTCGATCAACAGATTTTCGGATATGAAGTTACGTGTCGCACTATCGACGATATCATCCAAACGGCTTTGAGCCACATCCTCGTCGCCTCTTACCGACTCCAAAAACTTCAGGGCATCGACGATGCGCCAACGGCCAAACGTGTCGACGATGATGAACTTCTTATCTGAAGTAGGGACTTGATTCGTGTCGCCATCCCATTCCAGCACGCGCTTTTCAAAGCGTTTGACCTCTTGAATAAACGGAAGTTTGAAGTGCAATCCCGCGTCTGTTATGGGTTCACCTACGGGGTCGCCAAACTGAACGATAACCGCTTGTTCGGTTTCGTCAACAACATAAATG
>JAABYK010000073.1:0-210 GCA_011775825.1 Candidatus Zhuqueibacterota bacterium
CTCCCAACAAGAACACTGGCAATCCATCATCGAAGATTGGCGACAAAGCGGCCTCAGCCAAACCGAGTACTGCCGGCAACACCACATCAAAGCCCAACAGTTCTATTCTTGGAAAAGCCGGCTCAAAAAGAAGTTGGCCCCAAGCGAGCCAGAAAAAGGGAAAGGCACCTTCTTACCGGTCGTCGTGGATCGATCGAACTCGAGTACGGC
>JAABYK010000073.1:266-1101 GCA_011775825.1 Candidatus Zhuqueibacterota bacterium
GACGCATCAAACGGATCCCGAGTTATTCAAGAAGACCCTTCAGTGGCTGGGAGGGTTAACATGATTCGGCCCAGCAACAGCTCGCTCAAAGTTTACGTTTATTCCGAACCCGTCGATATGAGGAAGCAAATCGACGGATTAGCCGCCCTGGTTCAAACGGAGATGGAATTAAAGCCGTTTTCAAAAAGCCTGTTCGTCTTCACCAATAAGCGCCGCGACAAATTGAAGATATTGGCTTGGGATAAAAACGGCTTTTTGATCTGGTATAAACGGCTCGAAAAACAACGGTTCCCACGCCTTCACGGCGATCAAGTCAGATCGCTCAGCATTAAAGAACTCAATCTTTACCTGGATGGCTACGATATCGATCGATTTAAGCCACATGAACCGATAAAAGTGGAAAAAGTCGCCTAAACGACTAGAGACTGAAGCGCTTCAGTATTAAAATGCAGCGCCATGACCACGGCGCAACTGACTAAAGACCAATTGCTTGAGCTGGTTACTCAGCAACAAGAGCGTATCGAAGCACTGGAAAACCAAGTGCGCTATTTGGTGACCAAACAATATGGCACCAAATCCGAAAAAGTCTCCGCCGATCAATTAGCCCTCTTTGAAACCGATTCCGAAACGGCTTCCCAAGAGGAGGATGCCGACGAAGAAAAAGTTCAAATCAGCTTTGAGCGCAAACGCCGAGGCAAGCGCCGCAAGTTAGATGAGTCGTTAGAGCGCCATACCATTGAATACGAACTCAGTGAAGCCGACAAGGCTTGTGATTGCGGCGATCATCTGGAGCCCGTTGCCACCAAAACCAGCGAGCAATACGAATACATTCCCG
>JAABYK010000043.1:0-170 GCA_011775825.1 Candidatus Zhuqueibacterota bacterium
CCGGATCGAGCTGACAGGTTAATAAATATTTATAAAGAAAGTTAGGTATGCACAGATGAAAAAGTATATTGTAGAAGTTTATGACTGTGGTGATAAGGAATGGTTTTTGAATGATAAACGGCACCGAGAAGATGGGCCAGCTATGGAACTTGCAAATGGAGAAAAACGTT
>JAABYK010000043.1:259-570 GCA_011775825.1 Candidatus Zhuqueibacterota bacterium
GTATCCAGCAGGCGATAAGCTTTGGTTGTTGAATGGTAAGTTTCATAGGGAAGATGGGCCGGCTGTTGAGTATCCAAGTGGAGAAAAACGTTGGTATTTGCATGGTGAACTTCATAGAGAAGATGGGCCGGCCATTGAATACCCAAGTGGCAATAAACGTTGGTATTTGGATGGCTACAGATATACCAAGGAAGATTGGGAAAGAAAAGTTGTCAAACTAAAGAAGAAGGCTTCTTCATCATGTCATGATAAGCTTGTAGAAATTGATGGAAAGAAGTACAAGCTGGTTTTGGTGGACGATTGAAATAATC
>JAABYK010000043.1:680-1414 GCA_011775825.1 Candidatus Zhuqueibacterota bacterium
TGTGACAACTGCGGCCTGAATAGCCGTCACCGGTTTTTGTTGGTATTGTCCTCCAAGGGCGGGGGCTGGTGTTCGTTTTGGACTACCTCTAGCCTGAAGGAGATTGCCAACACGTATCGTGAGCAGATCTTCCTGGACTACGATGAGGTCGGCCACATCTCTATTTACGATCGTACTGGTTCGGACATTACCGACAAGTTCAAGCTGAACGTCACGGTCAGCCTGTAATTCACGCAAACACAAGAAGATTCAAAATGAGTCTGGTACTTGGAACATTCGCTGTGATTTTTGGCCTGCTTGGTTGGGCCTGGTATGAAGGCAGCAAGAATCCGCCAGAGCTGGATTTCAGTGAGCCTGAACACCTTTTCAATGTGGTTGTAACCACTATCACCGGTCAAACAGCTGCGTCGCCTGTTGTTGTAAGTGTGCCTACGTGTACTCCAAAAGATGTACATGTAAGTGAAGTAAAGCGCACAATTGCTCGTAGCATCCAAAAGCATGGAATTGCTTGCGAAAATGCGTATATTCCGGGACGACAAATTGCCTTGATTCAGTTTTCCTGAATTCTCGTGGAACTGTAACTTCAGGATTCGACTGTTTGGTGCGCTTGCTTACTTGACTTATTCTGAATTTCTGATATTCTATATAAAGACGCTAAGGGAACACACGGGAGAAACTCAAATGCGTAAGTTTGGAATCGAAATCGAGTGTGAGATTGATGCGAGCCGAGCCCT
>JAABYK010000043.1:1426-2128 GCA_011775825.1 Candidatus Zhuqueibacterota bacterium
ATCAGGCGTGGAAGGTCGAGCGGGATTCCAGCGTTGACAACGGCTGCGAAATCGTTTCCCCGATTCTTTCCGGCTCTAACATCGAAGATTCTTTTGAGCAGATTCGCAAGGTTGTCCGTGCTCTGGCACGTGCGGGCGCTGGCGTGAATCGCACGTGTGGACTGCATGTGCATATTAATGCTGAAGGCATGGATGTTCAGTGGGTCAAAAATCTTTGCAAGCGTTACAGTGACAATAGCTCTATCATTGATAGTTTCATGCCTGCGAGTCGTCGTCGGGGTAGCCGGTGGNNAGCCGGTGGGCGAACACATACTGTTCGGCGCTTTATGAAAATGCTTTTACGAGCCGTGCTTACACTACGGCCGATGACCTGTCCGCCATGACTGGTTACAATTCTCCTTTTGGTCGTACCAGTGTCATCAATCTGGTTGCGTATGCTCGGACGGGGACTATCGAATTTCGACAGCACTCCGGTACGCTCAATGCTGAGAAGATCACGAACTGGGTTTCGTTTCTTCAGGCTTTTGTTGAGGCCAGCAAGCCTGCCCGCACTCGTCGTTCGCCTCGTCGTCGTCGAAACAACACCTCTGCCGGTGTTCGTCTTAGCCCGAAGCGTGAAAAGCTTGTTGAGGCGCTTCGCTGCCGCACGAACGTGGGTGCGCCCGCACGTCGTCTTGCGGCCCTTTCTGGTATGACTGAGGG
>JAABYK010000043.1:2133-2396 GCA_011775825.1 Candidatus Zhuqueibacterota bacterium
GATGGTTTCGAGATCAAGAAGAACCGTACCACCGGTTACTACATTTTGGTTTCCGAGCCTCGTGCAAGTCTTGTCACCGAGCTTGCTGCTCGTGTGCAGGAGGGTTTGCCTCCCACTCTTGCCAGCATTTGGACTGGCGTTGATCCTTCGGTTGTTCAGTTTTATCAGGAGCGTGCAGCCGAGCTGGGCTGATCCACGCTTCCTGATCTAGGAGTTTTAAAACAATGACTGATAACAACAACAACAACAATCAGAGGGTCTTC
>JAABYK010000107.1:0-2145 GCA_011775825.1 Candidatus Zhuqueibacterota bacterium
GAGCGCCATATTTTACGAATACCAGTCCACGGTCATCTGTTCCATAGATGTTTGCTTCTTTTTTTGCGTACTTGTTCTTCACATGGGCTATACGTTCCCAGTGTTCGATCAATCTTTCATTTATTTCACTCGTCGGAATGGGATCTTTTTTTATCCAGAAGCCTTTTATTTTTTCGTTCAGTTTCGTATCGTCTTTATCCAATAGCTTCAACCAATTTTTGGTTTCCTTCTCAGTTAATAAAGGTGCAATCCTCCGAATCTCTTCTTCAACAACTTTCTGATGTTTTTTTAAATCTTCTTGCCTGAATCCCCAAAAATACATGTCGCTAGCTTGCCGATAATAATCGGTCGCCTGTTTTCGCGTTACCAACTCAATAAAGGCAATGCCAATTCTGGGATCAATCTTGCTTGACTCCTCGGTGGAATCCTTTGCGGCCAGCCAAATCTTTAGTGCTTTTTGCCAATTGCCGCTGTCTCTTTGCGCAATCCCTTCTTGATATAAGTCCGGTTTGACGACAGGTGAGGGTTCAACTAAATGTGCAAAGCTAAATAGGAGGACACAAATCAGAGTGTGAGGAATGCATTTTTCCGGCAACATCTTTACAAAATTGACTACTTTGAGGACATATATGCTTCTATCGGAAAAATTAACGACATTTTTAAGTACTTTATTCCGGGCATGTCGTCAACCCGCAAAACTACCAATGTAGCAGTTACAAGAAAAATTCCATGGCAAGGGCTGTTCAAGAAAATCGTCCTAAACAGCCCTTGGATGGATCACAGCGCTCGCTTCATCTAAGCATGAGCGTTTCTTAATCGGGAACCTCGGTTTCTGGTCTGGGCATCTGGGGAATCACTCTGTCTCCACGAGCAGGCCGATCGATGGGCAACTGATCCAATCGACCATAACGTCGCATGTCAAACCATCTGTGCCCCTCACCAAACAACGAGTATCGTTTTTCAAATAACACGCGGTCAAGGGCATTGGAGGCATCTGTGCTGCCTGCAGGATAAGGATCTAAACCAGCAGCCTGGCGAACGATATTCATGTCAGCTTCGGCAGCTCCAAAATTGCCTAAGCCCACATTCGCTTCGGCTCGCAACAAGATTAGCTCCTCGTTGCGCGGATAATCGGAAACGGATCCGTCGAAGTCGTTGCCAGTGTAATGGCAAGGTCCGAGTTCAATTCGTCAAACACGGTTACATCTGAACGCTTGAAAACCTTATTCTGCACCCTTAAATCCCCCGGTTCCGCGTCGGCCTCAAAGGAAGGATGAGCCATCAACTTGACAAATGGTGCGGTAGGAACTTGAAAAACCGGATTTAGCTGATCCCCTAAACCTGTACCGTAGATGTGAAACACACCCAGGTTAAGATCGCCTGCCGGCTCCAGGAATGATTGTTCCAGAACCTGGAGAGCCTGATCAAATTTTCCGCGAAAAACCAAAACCCTGGCCATCACGGCCCGGTTAAACCTTGCAAAAGCGGAAGGTGTGTCAAAGCCGGCAAATCCGTCTGAAAGCCTAAACGGAAACGAATCTCCGGCTGACGCTAAAGCGGTATTCGCTTCATTAAGATCGTTTTCGATGAAATCAAACGCTTCCTCTTTTGTCGCAAATGGTTTTGTGAGATCACCATCGAAATTCAGTCGGATGCCGTTTTCATCCAGGTAATTTAAATTCAATAGCAATTGATAGCCGCGGATTGTCTTGGCATAACCCTCTACGGCAGACTTTTGCGGATCAGAAAGTTCTTCAGCCCGAAGTAACAATTCGTTGCAGTTAAACACGACCTGGTATCTTGCCGACCACGGACGAAGGGTTAAGAAACCGCCGGGATCAACGGGCCCAAATATAATTTCCCCCGTGAATCTGGGGTCAGCCGGTTCGAAGAAATACCCCTCTCGTCCTATGGTAATCGTTACCTGTAAATAGACATCAAGGTCGATACGCATCCCGGCTTCAGAACCCGCCACCAAACTTTGAAGCGACGCGCCCGACAAGTCAGGTGAGTTTGGGTTAGAAAACTCTAATCCTTTACATCCCAAAGATATGGAAATCAAAACGATTAACCCAAATGATAATAATCGCGGGTTTGATCGTGCGTTTTGTTTTCTATGGCGTTTCATTTTTAATTTCCTCTCTT
>JAABYK010000107.1:2260-2703 GCA_011775825.1 Candidatus Zhuqueibacterota bacterium
AGCCATCATAACCGGTGAACATCAGCAGATTGCGTGCGGCGATTCCGAAGCGCAAGTAAGAGACTTGACCGGCAAACCAGCTTCGAACGAGGGAACGAGGGACGGAATATGACAAGCTTAATTCTCGCAACTTCAAATAGGTGGCGCTTTCCACGTAAGGCGCCGTTTGGCTTCCCAGCACCGTCAGTCGCCCGACACCTCTGCGCATTTCCACAGCTTCATCTTCAACAATAAAGGTTCCGATCTCATCGAAATCAGGTGAGGTGCCACCCAGGTCCATAATCAATTTGCCCAAATTGACAACTTCATTTCCTTGTTGCCAGTCCCACAAGAAACTGAGTTCAAAATTAGAAAAAGAAATGTTGTTGTTGACAGATAAAGTAAAATCCGGGGTTTGATTACCCAGGGGAATGAAATTGCCATTTTCATCGCGTTCCGAACCG
>JAABYK010000107.1:2728-3848 GCA_011775825.1 Candidatus Zhuqueibacterota bacterium
AATGTTGCAAACCCACCGATATTGAAAGGATCAATCGGTAAGCCTGTAAATGGGTTGACACCCAACTCCGTAATCTCGGAATCGGTGGTGAAAAAGTTAATTCGAGACGTCCAGGTGAGATTTTTCTTTCGTATCGGATTCAATCCGAGCGAGATTTCCCAGCCCGTCGTTTCCATTTCGCCAGCGTTGAATTCCGACGAGGTGACCCCACTGGATGGCGCCTCGTCCACTTGCAAAATCAAATCGCTGATGTCTTGTCTATAATAAGTAAGCTCCAGAATTGCAATTTCATCAAAAAGCGTGGCGTCAAAACCCAGTTCAATTTCTCGGGTTCGTTCCGGTTCGATATCCGGATCGCCCCGCCTTCCGGCTGCCACAAGACCGGATAATCCACCAATATTGGAAGGAATGAGATTGGTGAATTTTGCGACCGGTCTCGGCAGGTTACCGGTTTCGCCATAAGCTACCCGAAATTTAAACTCGTCAGAAATACCGGAAAGACCTTCCCAAAATGGATACTCGGACAATCGAATCGAACCTGAAAATTTCGGGAACAAAAAGAATTTATCCGTGTCTCCGCTTGTGCTGCTTGCATCTCCACGTAAAGCAGCCGTCAAATAGATTTTGTCCTGCAAATTGATCTCTTCCTGAACGAAGAAACCCCGTTCTCTCTGTATGATTTGAGTTTGGAAGACATCGACACTCACGGCCTGATCCACATTGCTTTGTGTCTGTACCAGACCGTTAGAATTTACCAGAACATTATTCACATCACGATCTTCAAATTGCGCACCGGCGGTGGTTCTGAACATGATGTTACCCGGTGTATTGTAATTATGTGTCACATGCAAATACAGGTTGGTGAACACGCTTTCGGTTGCACCGTTAACGCTTTCACCGGGAAGATCGGTCTCACGCTCGAACTGTAGTTCGTTGGGAGAAAAGATCGAGTTTTCCATAGAAAAGAAATCCACGCCGCCCTGCAAAATGAACTCAAGGGCTTGTCTCTCAGTTTTGATCAGGTCCCAGTTTACTTTCACCGAACCGAGCGTTCGATACACCGTCTCATCGTTTCTCAAAAACGCAACGCTTTCAGCGGGATTCGATGGATTAAAAGGAT
>JAABYK010000107.1:3890-4723 GCA_011775825.1 Candidatus Zhuqueibacterota bacterium
GTTGTCGTTTCCGGTGATGGATCGGTCCGATTCCGTACGCGCAAATGTCGTAAAGGCCGAAACTCGGAGTCGGTCGCTTATTTTGTGGTTCACGTTTACTTTACCGGAAAACTTTTCATAGCCGGTATTCTTAATAATACCATCTTCATCTTGAATCGTGCCGCCGACGTAAAACTGCGTTTCGCGCGAGCCTCCGCGGACGCTGATGTTCGTCTCAGTTAAAAACCCTTCTTCACCAAACAAAACATCTTCCTGGTCAATAAATCTGCCGCCGTTGGCTTGAAAAAGCTGAAGACCCACATCCCCGTACTGTTCAAGGGCAGTCTCTTCAGTAAATCGGCGCGTTCCAATTTTGTTCAAAATACTGCTGAAACCGAGTTGTTGAGTGATGTCGACCTGAGTTCCTCCGGCCGTACCTTGCTTTGTTGTAATGATCACAACACCATTTGTGGCTTTCGAACCATAAATGGCCGCAGCACTGGCACCCTTAAGCACCTCAACGTTTTCAATGTCATTCGGGTTGATATCCGCAATTCGATTGGTGGGCTGACCCTGAGGAGTGGGACTGCCCGCTACCGTTGCCTCCGTTACCAGGTCTATCCCCGACTGAATATCAGCATTACTCACAATCACTCCATCGACGACGTAAAGCGGTTGAGTTGAGCCCGTAATCGTCGAAATGCCACGGAGATTCACGTTGATTCCCCCACCGGGAGCTCCGGTATTTTGACTGACGTTTACACCAGCTATCTTACCCGTTAAGGCGCGTTCTAAAGTCTGAGCCGGCGCAGGTTCCAATTCTTCAGCCGACACCGTGCCCACCGAATGGGCTA
>JAABYK010000658.1 GCA_011775825.1 Candidatus Zhuqueibacterota bacterium
TGTTGCAACCTTCTCAATCATGTGATCGTTACTGGCCGAGATCAGTCTGAAGTCAACCTTGAACTCTGAATACCCGCCTAGCCGTTTGACTACAGCTTTTTCTGCTGCCTAAATCTTCCTTGATGGTTTTGAAGGAAACCCCTCCTACGCTAAAGCTACGGGAGACGCAAATTCCTGAGCTGATGAATAAGAACCGTCTTCGAGACAGGTTGTTCCTCAAAGTGATGATTGCTTGAACGTGTGTTGAGAAATGAACCAACCAAAGATAATCTGCGTGGTCTTTACCTAAAATCATCACTGTCAATCTCCCATTTCTCCATCTTCGCGCGGAAATTTTTGCGATTCAGGCCTGCTTCTCTGGCCGCCTGGCTGATCACGCCTTTGTGTTTGGCCAGAAGTTTGATGAGATATTCTCTCTCAAATGCTTCGACCAGATCGGCCTTGGCCTGATGAAATGGCAGATCAAATGAGGGCTCGTTTTGCATGGAAAGGCTCATGCCCCGAAGCTCCTGCGGAAGATCGTCGATTTCGATATCCTTTCCCTTCGACAGAATCACCGCACGTCGGATGGCATTCTCCAATTCACGCACATTTCCGGGGTAATCGTATGACTGTAAAAGCCTCTGGGCGGCTTTACTGATGGCAGGCTTTTTCCCGTTCGAGAACTGATTCAGAAAGTGGTTCACCAGCAGGGGAATGTCTTCCTTCCGGTCCCGCAGCGACGGCAGAAAAATGGGTACGATATTCAGCCGGTAGTAGAGGTCTTCGCGAAACTTGCCTTCGGCCACAAGCTTCTTCAGATTCTGGTGTGTCGCCGCCACAATTCTGACGTCGCAAACTTTAGTTTTGTTGCTTCCCACTGGCGTGTACTCACCGGATTGCAGGACCCGCAGCAGCTTCACTTGCAAAGGCAAGCTCATGGAATCCACTTCGTCCAAAAAGATGGTTCCAGCATCGGCTGCTTCAAATTTGCCAGCGCGTTTCTGGACGGCCCCGGTAAACGCCCCTTTCTCATGACCAAAAAGTTCCGATTCGAGAAGCGATTCCGGGAGCGCACCGC
>JAABYK010000275.1:0-237 GCA_011775825.1 Candidatus Zhuqueibacterota bacterium
CAGGGCATCAAGAAGCATCATAAAGTGAGTCACTTGAGTATATGTTCCTTCGGTTTTTACGCTGAACGAAAGTCTGTTATCCTGCTCGTCAAGGTTGCTGATCACCGTTTCGACCCCTGCGACGCCTCCCAGTCGTTCAATCTCTTGAATGAAGTCGACAACATGCGTCGAATGGACAAAGAAATCATCGAGGCGTTCGCGTTGTGCTTTAGTGTCAGCAAGTATCTTTTGCATTTC
>JAABYK010000275.1:364-548 GCA_011775825.1 Candidatus Zhuqueibacterota bacterium
TGTCTGTTGCGGTAAGGGTCAATGAAAAATCGATGTCTGTTTCTTTCACAAAATTCGATATGGGAAGATCGATGTTTGCGAAGCGCGGCTCATTCTCAAGTTCGCGCGCAAAAGCCGAAAGTGCCGCGCGGTCCCGTGCAGTGCCGTTTATCGACACGCGCACGCCATCTGCTCCTTTTGCCGC
>JAABYK010000275.1:636-859 GCA_011775825.1 Candidatus Zhuqueibacterota bacterium
TGCGCAGGGTCTTCTGTTTCTTCCATACCGATCCCCTGGCGCAAAAACATGAGTTCCTGCTCCGCAGTCGCATGCCGTTTCGATGAAACGATGTATGCGGGAACAAGGAGCACTGCAGCTGTTGCAAGCAGTACGGCAAAAAGCACCAATCCTGTTGCAAGACGACGAGAGCAGTATTCACGCTTTACGCTTATTCTATATTCCTCTGGAAGAAGATTCGCCA
>JAABYK010000275.1:1010-1160 GCA_011775825.1 Candidatus Zhuqueibacterota bacterium
TTGGCTGCTTACCCGCAAACTTGATGACAAATAGTCCACTAGCCCCCCCACGATGGCGTCCTCGCCGCAGAGAATGAGTTTTTCGATCTTTGAACGCGGGTTCCCGTATTGATCCTGGTGAGTTTGCCAATACACGAAATGCTTGTTGAT
>JAABYK010000221.1 GCA_011775825.1 Candidatus Zhuqueibacterota bacterium
TGATTTCTGCCTAAGCCCGAACGGGAACCAATTGCCCTCAAGATTTTTCCCAAAGCTGACTCCCCAGAGAATATTTTACAATAAATAATATTCTGTTAATATTTCTTGACTTGCCGATAATTTCTTCGTACATTAGCGAAATTTTTAATAACAGAGATGATGCAGATAACTGAAATAGCCGAAATTTACTCCGGGTATCCTTTTCGGCGGGCCATCGAGNNGCCATCGAGCACGATCCGCACGGCAAATTTGCCGTGGTTCAGATAAGGGATCTCAAGGATTACACGAAAGTGACTTACGAGAATTTGGCTTCTGTTAACGACATTCATCCAAAACCGCATCATTTCCTCGAAAAAGGAGACCTCCTGTTCATCGCAAAAGGAATGCATAATTTTGCCGCACACGTCGACAAACAACTTGCCAGAACCGTGGCCGCGGCAAATTTCCTGGTAATCAGGGTAAACATTGAAAACGTGCTCCCCGAATATCTCGCATGGTGCATCAATCAAGGACCGGCACAAGCATTTCTGAAAGAAAACGCTAAAGGTTCGTACATCCCTTCGATTAGCAAGCGTGTACTTAGTGAGTTGCAAATTCCTCTGCCTTCTTTAGAATTGCAGCAAAAGATAATTCGCACTCAGCAACTAATGAATTTAGAAAATGAGTTGATTGCACAAATCCAAAATAGACGAAAAATAATGATTGAGGCGTTGCTTTTGAAAACAGCCAATGGAGGAAAACCGAATGGAACGCGCTAATGACTTGTCCCGAGACGTTGGGAAAAGGCCGACTCAACAGGAAATCAACGCCACCTTGTGGGCGGCCTGCGATACCTTTCGCGGCGTGGTTGACCCGGCCGAATACAAGAACTACATTCTGGTGTTTCTGTTTCTCAAATATTTAAGCGATGTTTGGAAAGACCACTATCAGGCATACAAGAAACAATACGGCGACGAGAAGCTCGTTCAACGAAAAATGGCACGGGAACGCTTTCTGCTGCCCCCGCACAGCAGCTTTGATTACATCGTCTCCCAAAAGAATGACCCGAACATCGGGGAAATTATCAACAAGGCACTGGCCGCGGTGGAAGAAGCCAACAAGCTGAAACTCGAAGGCGTGTTTCGCAACATCGATTTCAACTCGGAAAACAACCTGGGACAAACCAAAGACCGCAACCGCCGTTTGAAGAATCTCATCGACGATTTCAATAAACCCAAATTGGACTTCCGGCCATCGGTCATTGGCACCGAGGACATCATCGGGAATGCCTACATGTATTTGATTGAAAGATTTGCCAGCGACGCCGGTAAAAAAGGCGGTGAGTTTTACACGCCGAAGGAAGTCAGCTACCTACTGGCAAAGCTGCTGAACCCCAAGCCTGGCTCACGAATTTGCGATCCTGCCATCGGTTCCGGGTCGCTCGTTATTACCGTTGCAGAAGAAGCCAGAAGTCATGACGTGGCGGTGTACGGACAGGAGAGCAACGGCAGCACCTGGGCGCTTGCTAAAATGAACATGTTCTTGCACGGCCTGGACGCGGCGCACATCGAATGGGGCGATACC
>JAABYK010000151.1:0-149 GCA_011775825.1 Candidatus Zhuqueibacterota bacterium
CAAATCTCGAAAATTTTGGGCTCCATGGTAGCCTCACCATGAGACGTATCAAAACGAATTAAGTTCAACAGCATCAAATGGTTAATTGGGACAAAAAACGTTCGCAAACCTCCGTAAAAATTTTTCAAAAATGACTTTTGCGAACTTTT
>JAABYK010000151.1:315-554 GCA_011775825.1 Candidatus Zhuqueibacterota bacterium
GATTTAAGTTTATACTTATTAAACATCTAAGCCCTTTTTCAGAAAGTTCGCAAATCTCCAGCTCTTCGGAGTGTAAAAATCAGAGATCGCAGCGAACGTATTTTCACATATTCCTCCCATCGCAAGCCTGCGGACCGAAGAATCGTGAGTTATTCTTAAAGATACGCAAAAGTACGCTTCGTTGACTTTTGCACTCCTACTAAATCTTTGGAGTGTAAAAATCAGCGAGCGTAAGCGAG
>JAABYK010000151.1:615-1756 GCA_011775825.1 Candidatus Zhuqueibacterota bacterium
GACCTTTTGCACCCCACTCAGAAATCATCCTCTTCTTCAAAATCGATCCGCAGGTCACGATAACCGTACTGCCGAAATTGCCTTGCGAGTCTCTCGGACCCCACTTCTTCAAAAAGACTATGAAAGCTCGACCAGGAATACTCCTTCAAATCAATCGCATAGCCGTGCCTGACGGGATTATACAACATGTAATTGAGGTGTTTGAAATAATCGGCTTCATTACGCGGACAATAATCGCAATAGTTCCACCACACGGTGGGTATCGCCACATCAACATGCTCACGGATGTATTTTGCTGTCTTCCGGTGAACGTTCCCCATCAAATAACTCAGGTCTTTGCCAAGTTTACTTTTGATGCTAAAATGATAGTGATTATCCAAAATCACCCAATTGTCCATCTGCCAATCAACCCGCTCTGCAAAATCGAACAACGTTTCCCGTAAGAATGCCTTTATCTCGGCGTTTCGTAAGAAAGGTTGCTTTTCATGGCAAGCCGCAGTGATAAAATAAACCTGATTATCCAGAAACAAGTGCGGCGGATTGTGTCTGTATTTCTTAAGCATCGTTATGGCCTACTAAATCTTTGGAGTGTAAAAATCAGTGAGCGTAGCGAACGTATTTTTACAGTCAGCCCCGATATGCAAAAATACGCTTCGCTGATTTTTGCACTCCACTTAAAAGGTCGTTTACCGTTCACTGAAAACTGCTTTCGCCATGCCAAACCCCATAGAATTTTTCTCCCCGAAACCGCATTCGTACCCCAGCCAGATCAGCTCTTTGCTGCCGGTCACGGTAAACGGCGCCAGCACCGCTTTCACCTGCGTGTCGCGGATGCGGATGAGCTTGGAGATGCGACCCTGCTTCTTGTTGATGTAGTCGCGGTCAAAGGCCAGTCTAAAGGTGTCGCTATCCGGTGGCTTGCCCCGCAGCGTCTGATATTTAAACATCAGATTCTTGCGCACGCCCTCGCTGAAGGCGTCCGTCTCCTCCGGTCGAATGTAGTACGCCGTGCGGTGGGTGTCGCTGTCCGCCGATACCACCATCGGCGACAGCAGGGAGAACGTCATCTCGTCGCTGAATCGCGGTTCCAGCACCGTCTCCACGGTCTCCAGCCGCAAGCGTGTATCGCGTATGCTCACCA